>JBATEC010000001.1:0-3429 GCA_049663825.1 Methanothrix sp.
ATTTTATACATACTCTGAGCTGCAAGCGATAGAAAAATTGCTTGAAGAAAAACACAGCGCAGATAATTTGCAGCATTGTCTTCCAGAAATGATCATCAATTCGTTTACCGATCCTTTATTCGTCAAAGATAGACAGCACAGATACGTATTGATCAACGCCGCTGAAAGCAACTTTGCACGCAGAAAACCGGAAGAAATGATCGACAAGACATGTTACGATTTTTTCCCAAAAGAGCAGGCGGACATTTTATGGGAAAAGGATGAAGAGGTCTTTGCCACAGAAAGAGAGAACATAAATGAAGAATTTGTGACTGATGGCCAGGGCATCGTCCGGACCATGCTCACCAAGAAGACCTTATACGTAGATAAAGCCGGCAATCAGTTTCTGGTAGGCATTGCCAGAGACATCACAGAGAGCAAAAAGATCGAAGAGCAGCTAAAAAGGACTCATGATGAACTGGAGAAGAGAGTCCTTGAAAGAACGACAGACTTAGAAAAAGCCAACCAGGCCTTAACGGATACCAGAGACTACCTCGATAAAATAATTAATTCTATTGGAGACCCGATTCATGTCAAGGACAGGCAACACAGGGTAATTCTGGTCAACGATGCGGCATGCAAGCTCTTCGGCCTCTCAAGAGAGGAGATTTTGGGCAGGACGGCTTACGAGCTGTTCTCCTCCCAAGAGAATGCACAGATCTCCTGGCAGAAGGACGAAGAGGTATTTACAACGGGAAAGGAGAACGTAAACGAGGAGACGAATACCTACGCTCCCGGAATAACTCGCACCGTCCTGGTTAAAAAGACGCTCTATAGGGACAAAGCAGGAAATGAGTTTCTAGTGGGAGTGACCAGAGATATCACCGACCGTAAGATGGCGGAGGAAGCGTTGCGGGAGAGCGAGGAGCGCTACCGGCAGCTGTCCGAGGACATGCCGGTGTTCGTTTCGGCGTTTCTTGCTGACGGCACTGTGACCTATCTAAACAAAACGCCGACCGCATGGGATGACCTGGCCCCCGCCGAGATAATCGGTAGAAACTACTACGAATTATTGTCTCCTGCCGACCGGGAAAAGGTCAGAGAAATTCTTGGCGCGCTTACACCGCAGCAGCCCATTGAGACCCACGAGCAAAGATATCTCAGGCGGGACGGCAGAGTGGTCTACCACGAGTGGACCAACCGGGCCTTTTTTAATGAGTTTGGCCAGCTCATCCGCTATCAAGCCGTCGGGTTGGACATCACTTCTCGCAAGCAGGCCGAGGAGGCTCTATTGGAATATGAGCAGCGCTTAATGGATATCATTGATTTTCTGCCCGATGCTACCTTTGTCATCGATCGAGATGGAAAGGTGATAGCCTGGAACAAGGCCATCGAGGCTATGACCGGCATCTTGGCCAAAGATATGATCGGGAAAGGCGATTATGAGTATGCATTGCCCTTTTATGGATCTCGCCGGCCCATACTCGTCGATCTGATTTTAAAAGCGGACAGAGATACGGAGGGCAAATACGACCATATTGAAAAAAAAGGAAGAGTGCTCAGGGGAGAAGCCTACATGCCCAACATGCGAGGCGGAATCGTCTACCTCATGGGCAGCGCCGCTGTTCTCTATGACTCTGCTGGCAATGTATTTGGAGCCATAGAGTCCATCCGCGACATCACAGAGAAAAAGCAGGCGGAAGACCGTCTCATTGAGGCAAAAGAGGCAGCAGAAGCAGCCGTCAGGTCAAAATCCGAATTTTTGGCCAACATGAGTCACGAGATCAGAACGCCTCTTAATGCCGTATTGGGTCTGACCGGATTGCTCCTAAACTCGGACCTGACTGCCCAAGAGAGGGATTATGTGGAGACTGTGAGAAGCTCCGGCAACACCTTGCTCTCGGTCATAAATGAGATACTGGACTTTTCCAAGATTGAGGGGGGCAAGATGGAACTGGAGTGCCAGCCCTTCGATCTAAGAGAATGCATTTCAGTGGCTGTAGATCTGGTAAAGGCGGCTGCGGATCAAAAAGGGCTGGTTCTGAAACATGACCTGGATGAATCGATTCCGGCATACTTCAAAGGTGATGTTACCAGGCTTCGTCAGGTACTGGTCAACTTGCTCGGCAATGCGGTGAAATTCACGCATACCGGGACGATAGAAGTCTCTGTGACAGCAAAGCCGATGCAGACCACAAATAGCAGACAATATGAGCTTCATTTTTCCATTAGCGATACAGGCATTGGAATTCCTGTGGAAAAGGTAGACCGGCTATTTCAATCGTTCTCCCAGATAGATTCCACGATCACACGCAAGTTCGGCGGAACCGGCCTGGGCCTGGCCATCAGCCGCAGGCTGGTGGAGCTGATGGGCGGCGAGATCTGGGTGGTCAGCCAGCAGGGATTGGGCTCCACCTTCCATTTTACAATTCTGGCCGAGGAGGCGGAGAAAATAGCGATTCCATCCGATTCTTGCGCAGTGAGAGCAAAAACTGCCGCCAGGCGGGATACCGCCAAACCACTGCGCATTTTGCTGGCGGAGGACAATGCAATCAACCAGATGGTTGCCATTCAGATGCTAAAGAAGCTGGGCTACAGCGCAGATGTAGCAGGCAATGGTCTCGAGGTCTTGCAGGCAATAGAACGCCAGCCCTATGATGTCGTTCTCATGGATGTGCAGATGCCGGAGATGGACGGCCTGGTGGCCGCGCAGGAGATCCGCAAGCTGTGGCCCAAGGGGCCCAGGATAATAGCAATCACCGCCTACGCCCTGAAAGGCGACCGCGAACGCTGCCTGGCTGCCGGCATGGACGATTACATCAGCAAGCCCATTGTAATCGAGGAGCTGAGAAAGGTTTTAGAGATGGCCGAATGAATTGTAATTGAAAACCTGAAGAATTAAGGGATTCTGGGCAGGAGGATACCCCCTTTCCCGTTCCTCCTGCCCATGCGGTAAGGATAAGTCCCCACTCACCTAACCCGCCGAACACTCAGTTATCGCCGACGTTAATAACCCTTTTTTTCATGTAGAGGTTATGTAGACCTGATCTAGGTCATTTGTGATTAATATGATGCAAATTAGCCAAAGCAGATTTTCAGGCGTCTTGTCGAGCGAATCCTATTTCTACTGTAAAATAAATATGAATATGTATGAGAAATACATTGCATTACAATCGATCACTTAATTTTATAATACTAATTATTATCTTATTTCAGATAGGGATCATGAGTTCATTATGTCTCACCGATCTTGATTACAGTCTCCGAAAGCTAAAATATTCAGATGGCAGACTCTCCGCAGGTATGTTTTTAGGTGCACCAGAGCAGTTCGATAGATGCTGTTTTTCGGATCAGTGAGTATATTATATAAAAACATGAATTAAATATAAATCGATATCGATCGCACGTGCATAAAAAATTGGCTCTGTATGATTTTGTTGTGCTGGAGGC
>JBATEC010000002.1:0-12841 GCA_049663825.1 Methanothrix sp.
TATCGATTTATATTTAATTCATGTTTTTATATAATATACTCACTGATCCGAAAAACAGCATCTATCGAACTGCTCTGGTGCACCTAAACACATACGAATTATACACCCTGGGGAATCAGGCCGAAACCAATACTCTTATCAATTTCTGCCTTCACATTGGCCACAACAGCAATATGTGCTTATAGACGTGCATAATCTCCACAATTCGCCTCAGGAAAAAGCTCCTTTCGGGAAGCCGAAGATATATGTCCCGTTATGGTAAATCAGATCATAACTATCTTCGGGATAGCTCATGTTCACCACGGGATAAATCTGATTGTATTCGGCAAAAGGCGGTACATATCCCGGCCAGGAGACAGATACGCAGGATATATAGATCAGATAACGGGCCTGCCCGAAGCTGCCAAGTGCATGGGTAACATCCAGGCTGCCCGGATCAGCAATGATTTTCGGTATCAGGTCCCGATCGAAGTCCGGCGCTCCCGGCCCCATGCGTGGGTTTGCGACCCTGATGCCGGTGAGCGGGTAGACCCAGGCTCCAGTCTCGTCCAGGTTAATGCAGACCGCATCGGACAAATTCTGCCTTGATAGCCACATGATTGCATCATAGTCCTCCTGCGGCAGCTCCCAGGCTCCTGCATAGCTGTAAAGGACGATGCCCATGGAGGCCGCACCTGTGGCAATCAGCACCATTAAGAAGGCTGCTTTTATCCTTTTGTCGCCCCCGTCCATCCTGCACAGGGCCAGGGCCGCAAGAATGCTCAGCGGAAGATAGAGCATCAGAAGCAGCCTGTCCGCAGTCCCTACGAACCTCAGAGGCCCTGAATCCGCCAGTAGTACAATGAAGATCACTGCCCCTGCCCAGGCCAAAGCCATGCGGTCTAGCTGGTCGCGCCTGACGAACGCAATCGCCCCACCAAAGAGCGCCAGAAAGGCAGGATACCAGCGGGCGACAAACTCGCTGGCAAGGCCCCGATCGCTGAAGACCGATAGTAAATACTCCGGCCTGTGGATGAAGAGGAAGGCAGCAGCCAGGGCCACGAGTCCTCCAAAGATGACGATCTGATGCAGGGCTGTGAGATGCCGCCTCAGCCGCTCAGCCAGCCCCCAGCAAAAGAACACCACGATGGCGAGCGCCAGCAGCCGCGCATGGGAGAGCAGGATGCCGGGGAGCAGCACCAAGAGAGCCCACCTCCTGACCACAGCCGCCAGCACCGCCGCGACCAGGAGCATCTCCGCTGCAGCAGAAGGGTAGCCACCCCAGATGAGATAGCTGTAGTGCGCTGGAAAGACAAGGCACGCCAGGATGAAGGTGTAGGCAGACACTGCATCCTGTTTCATCTCCCTCACGAGTGAGTACAGCAGCAGAGGGGTCACGGCCGTGATCACGACAGGCACCGTCTGAATCACATCCAGGATCGGAAAGGCTTTGGCCCACAGATAGGCGTAGTAGTGAAACCCCTTCGGGTAGTACTCCCAGTAGCTTTCAAGCCGTGGCAGTCCGACTGGAAGCATCTGGCCTTCGAGGAGCATCCTCACCATCTCTGCATGTGCCACTGCGTCTCCCCCCATCCACATGACCAGACGATCGAAGAACAGGATGACTATGATCAGATACAGCGCACCGACACAAAGGACGATCCTGTCGTCCCGGTCAAGGTCAAGCGATCCAGACCCATGCACCTCCGATCTATGGTGAACATAGAGCATGACACACAGAAACGCGCATGCTATTACAGTACATACCTGTGGCACGATCGTATCGATCCCAACCAGAGCTCCGGCGATCCCAGCTGTAGAGATAAGCACATAACCAAGGGCAAAAGAGAGAGCGATCCTTGTCAGAGAACGCGTCCGTGCGCTCCGTACAAGTGGCAGTCCGCAGATCACGGTCACACCGAGGATCGCCAGTGCCAGAAGTATTTGAAGGATCAACTCATCACCCAAGGTTCTCAATGTCATATCACTCTAAATTAAAAAGGTTCCTGAGTCGGAGTCGTGCCGCATCGCCAGGGCTATAACCTCCGACACCAGTCTGCAAGAGTATGTGCTGGAGAACGGCTGCCAGGCTCACATTCGGTCTGTTTCTTATAGCGGCCCTGCTCTACAGGTTTGATCCTGCCGCGGTCTTATCCACAATTCTCTCTGCCAGCCCACTCCTCCAGCTGGCTCCAGCGGTCTACTCTATCACATTTCTCATTCTCTCTTTGCGATGGCGGCGTATCCTTCACGCGTTGGGAGAGGATCTGCCCCTCTCCGATGCCTACCAGGCATTTGCAGGAGGCATGATCCTCTCGGATCTGACGCCAGGCAGGATCGGCGACCTATCACGGTCGCTGCTGGTCAGAGACAAGGTGGCGCTCAACAAGGGCCTGGCCTCAGTGTTAATCGACCGGTATGCAGATATTCTGACCATCTTTGCCCTGGGACTATGTGGGATGCTCTTCCTCGCACAAAGAGGGCCGTATATTCTTCTGGCCTCATCAGTGATCCTCATGATTTTGGCATCGACATCCCTCATATGGCTGCGTAGATCCTCAGTCCTTCGCATGCTTCGCAGTCGATCCTCCCGCTTCACCGGGATCGCCAACGCCTTCGAAGATGCAACCTGCGATTTACGAGGGGTTAATGGACTGATGACAGGATCAGTGCTCATGACAATCCTTGCCTGGATCACCCACGCTCTGAGGATTGTCATCATCGCCAGGTCCGTGGGCTACGATATCCCTCTGATCGTTCTTATTTTTGGGCTGCCCCTCGTCAGCGCCCTCTCCCTTATACCGGTGACCGTCTCTGGCCTGGGGCTCGTGGAGGGAGGTCTTGCAGTCCTGCTCGCAGGCGCAGGTGTGCCTGCAGCAGTGGGCGTATCGATAGCGCTTATGGATCGAGCCATCACCGTGGCCTTTCATATCCTGGTCGGAGCGCGTGCCGCCGCCAGGGCGCTATAGAGCGAAGAGATTATCGATTGGAAAAAAAACGTAGTATACTCGCGGAAACTCTCGGCTTATTATACGTTAGTATTCATACATAATATTTATGAGAATTGTTCAGGTAAAAGACGTACCAAGCAAGCCCAATGCGCATGGAGTGGATGCCAGGAGCATCAGCGATACAGAGAACGCCCAGGTGGCGCACATCACCTTGCAGCCGGGCGAGGCCCTGAAAAAGCATATCACCCCCGTGGATGTGGTCTTCTACGTGCTGCAAGGCCGGGGCGTGGTGGAGATAGGCGAGGAGCGAGCCACGGTGGAGGCGGATACGCTAATCGAAAGCCCGGCCAAAATTGCTCACCGCTGGATAAACGAGAGCCATGAGGCGCTGCGCGTATTAGTGATAAAGACGCCCCGGCCAAAAGAAGCCACGAAGATGCTGTGAGGGGAATGATTGCCATGTCGATAGATGAAAACAAAGCCCTAGTCCGCCGCTTCTTTGCCCTGGGGCCATCTCAGGGTGACTTGAAGTCAGCGGACGAGCTTCTGGCCGATGATTTCACTCTGCACGTGCCGCTTGCTTGCTCACCGGGCGTCCAGGGAATGAACGAAGTGATCACAGCCTGCCGGGCCGCTTTTGAGCACCTCGATGTTACAGTGGAGGATATGGTGGCAGAAGGGGATCTGGTCGCAGCCCGGTTCACCGCGCGGGGCATTCACAAGGGTGCTTTTATGGGCCTGCCGGCCACTGGCAAGTGCATAACCATGACGGGCATTGAGATCTTTCGCATCGAGAACGGCAGGATTGCAGAGCTCTGGGGCGAGGCCAATCTGCTGGGACTGATGCAGCAACTAGGCATCCTGATGCGATGAAACTTGATCTGGAAAAGGCGCAGGGTGATTGAAAGAGGCTTGGAGGCAGGGGCCCAGCTAGTTTTAGAGATTGCAGATCAGATACGTTCCAACCATTTCGGCAATTAATGTGAGACTTATGAGGGCACGCAGAGTGGATGAGTTGGCAGACGATCCGGAAAAAGGCACGTAAAGAGAGCTATTGCGGAGTTCGGCAGTCACCTCACAGGACGCACTGGTTGCAGTCCTGGCATTCGCATTTGATGTTGGAGATTTTCCATTTCAGCGCCCAGCGCTTCATATCCTTGACGATGTCGATGATCTCAAGACCGCTATGTGTGAGGGTGTACTCGCTCTTGACGGGGAAGGATGTGCGGTCCACTCTGTTCTCCACCAGCCCTTCCTTCTCCAGCTCACGCAGGCGTGCCGAAAGCACCTTCTGGGTGATGCCTAAAAGGCCGCTCTTCAGCTCGGAAAAGCGCCTGGTGTGCCCATCTCCCTTGTAGAGTTCCAGGAGAATGAGCAGCGTCCATTTTCGGGCGATGTAGTTGACGGTCAGGTTTACAGTGCATCCTTCCAGCATGGTATCTTTGCAGAAACGTTTTAGGCTAAATATCTTGGTATCATAAGTATACCATAGAGCAGGAAGAGGCAGGAAATAGCAAAAATGAGCTGGAGAGAAACTGCCATTCAAATGAAAATGACTGTCGTATGAGAATTTATAAGCAAAGAGCTACCTTTAACATTTAGAAAAATATTAACATCAATTGAAATGGAGGATATAGAAATGGCTGCAATTGAGAAACCGGATATGTTCTGCTACCAGTGCTCCCAGACCGCTGGAGGCACAGGCTGCACCATTAAAGGAGTCTGTGGAAAGGAAGCGATCGTGGCCCGCCTGCAGGACAACCTGCTCTTCGCTATCAAGGGCATCAGTGCCTACCTTTACCACGCGCGGGAATTGGGCTACACCGATCCAGAGGTTGACGCATTCATTGAGCGGGGCTTCTTCTCCACTCTTACCAACGTCAACTTTGATCCCCAAGAATTCCTCAACCTGGCAGTCCAGGCCGGGGAGATGAACGTTAAAACCATGAAGCTTCTCAAAAAGGCGCACATTGAGACCTTCGGAGAGCCCACGCCAACACAAGTGAAGACTGGAACGGTCAAAGGCCACGGCATTCTGGTCACCGGGCATGACATGCATTCTCTGGACATGCTCCTGCAGCAGGTAGAGGGCACGGACGTCTTCGTCTACACCCACTCCGAGATGCTGCCTGCCCATGGCTATCCCGGCCTGCGCAAGTACAAGAACTTGGCCGGAAACCTGGGCAAAGCCTGGTTCGATCAGCGGCAGCTTTTTGCTAAATACCCTCTGGCCATCTTGGGCACATCCAATTGCTTCCTCATTCCTCGCAAGGAGTACATAGATCGCATGTTCGCCACCGGGCCAGTCTACCTTCCGGGAGTAAAGCACATTGACGGTTACGATTATTCTGAGGTTATCGCCAAGGCTCGTGCTCTGCCGGTGCTTCCGGACGCGCCGGGAGAGTATGTGCTCACAACAGGCTTTTCCACTTCCGTCCTGCTTAGCCATGCGGCCAAGATCAAGCAGCTTGTCCTGGATGGAAAGATCAAGAGGTTCTTCCTGGTGGGAGGCTGCGACGGTCCGTCGAAGAAATGGGACTATTACCGCGAGTTCGTGCAGAAGCTGCCCAAAGAGACCGTCGTTCTCACTTTGGCCTGCGGAAAATACCGCTTTAACGACCTGGACCTGGGCGATATAGAGGGCATTCCCAGGCTTATCGATCTCGGCCAGTGCAACGATGCTATTGTCGCTGTGGAAGTTGCCCAGGCTCTGGCGGAGCTATTTGGCGTAGGCGTGAACGATCTGCCCCTGACACTGGTGGTAAGCTGGATGGAGCAAAAGGCAGTGGCCATACTCTGGTCCTTGCTGGCGTTGGGAATCAAGGGCATTTACCTGGGGCCCATTGTGCCCGGCTGGATCAATGAGGATATGCTCAAGATCCTGGTGGACAGGTACGACATCAAGCTGATCAGCACACCGGATGAGGATATCAAGAAGATGATGGGTTAGAAGTACTGGTACAAATTTCCATACACCTTATTTTTTTAAAATCCTAATCGCATAATCCAAGCCCGAGCTTATCATAAGAGCTCACCCATGATCAGCATGGTGGATAGCAGGATCGCTATTATTTCTTTGGCGGGATGGATATTCCTGGTAAACCGTTGCCAAATGAAACGATTTTATACGGATTTACTCGCCGTTTCTTTACTGATCGTCACTTTTTTGTCGGCATCTTTTTGATCTGCTTGGGCCTTCTTGCTTTCTCTTCCCGCCGTTATCTGGTCTGAGGATTTTGACATACTTCTGTTACATAGATTCAAACAGATATAACTCTTTCCATTTTTTATACGGATTGTAGAGTCCTGAAAGTATTTCGCACCTGCTCCTTTTTCATTTAGTGTGAATAATACATTAGGGACTACACACCGATCAGATTTTTGATTTGGCCTGTTAAATAATATAAAAAATATTTGATCTATTCAGGCAGACGCCGGGCGAGCGTCTCATTCCGCCCGCAGCGCCTCGATGGGGTCCAGCTTTGCTGCCCGGTTTGCCGGATAGACTCCGGCGATGGTGGTAGTGACCACCCCGAAGAGCACACCCAGTACAATGGACTGTGCTGTTATGGCAGAGGGAAGACCTGCCAGAGATCCAATGAGATAGGAGACGGTCACCCCCATAACAATGCCGATGACGCTGGAGACCACCCCCAGCACACCCGCTTCCAGCAGGTATTGCATGCGAATATCCCTGGTAGTCGCACCCAGCGCCTTCATGACGCCGATCTCCCGAATCCTCTCTTTTACAGTCAGCATCATGACATTGGCAATGCCGATTCCCCCCACCAGGAGCGATATGGCACCGATTCCCGCCAGAGCATACTTGATCATGGACAGGACGCTCATGAGCGACGCGAGCATATCGCGAGCGGTGGTGGCGTCATAAGCCTCATCCTTGTGATACCTCAACAGGTCATTCTTAATCTTCTCAATGATGCTGTCCACCTGCTCCGGATCGTAAACGGTTACCTGGAAATTGCTGTAGTAGTAATTGTCCTCGCCCATCAGCTCTTCCATGGCTTTATGAGTGATGTACATCTGGTCGTTCTCGCTGCTGCCAGGGCTGCCAAAGGAGGTCTGCTCCGCTTCTTTGAGAACGCCTACCACCTTGAAGTCCATGTAACGATCGTTATGGTAAAGCCGAATCTTGTTTCCCGGCGTGATCTTCATGCGGAAGAGATCCTGCGAGACGCCGTTTCCGATGACTATTGACTTATAATCCGAGCCGGTGAGGAATCTGCCCTGCGCTACTTCGTCTTTGAGATCTTCCTCCTTGTCCGGATCCACCCCGGATAGGCTGGCCGAGGAGTTGGTGTTTCTGAAGGCTACCACTACGTTGGCGGAGGTTCGCGGAGCGACGTTTTTCACACCAACCACATTCTCTAAAACCTTGGTGTCCTTATCGGTGAACTTGGCAGGCTCGGCCGGATTTCGGTTGGCATTGTCGCTGCCGGGACCGCCGAAATGAGCGCTTCCCGGCATGACGCGAATCATATCCAGATCTAGGGTGGAGAACTGAGAGGAAACCCCGGAGTAAAGCCCTTCGCCCACCGAGAGCATGACCACTATGGCCATGACGCCGATGATGATGCCCAGAGAGGACATGAGCGTCTTGAAGCGATCGGCCTGAAAGCCGACGGCAATAAACTCCAGAATGTCAGGAAGATTCATTTGCCACCTTCCCTAAGGCGTCCGGTTTTCTTTCTGGGATTTGTTGGCGCTGCCGTTCTTGCCATTTAGTTTTCTTCTGCGGTACAGATATCCAGCCGCGATGAGCACGATTACTGCCACTGCGCCGGCTGGCAGAAGGTAGCTGCTCTGGCTGCTATCAGCCTTGGGCGGGGTGTATGTGGTGACGTAGGCCTGGGAGGTGTGCCAGTTGTCGCCGTTCTTGAACTTGGCAATAAAGCTCAGATTTATCGGAGCTTTGAGAGTCTTGGTCGCATCCTCCGACTGTATGCCGAAGCTGATGGTGAAGACCTCATCCGGGTCCATGGTACCGATGTAGTACTCGTCAGGCGAGAAGACTACTCCCTTGGCGGAAGGCACAATGGTCACTGCATTGAGGGTGTTTTCTCTGGGATTGGCCACATTGAGGTTGAAGTTTGAGGCATCGGTCTCAGCCCGGGCCAGGCTCACCGCCGTATCGTCTACCTTGAGGGGAATCTCTCGGTTGATGGTGGTCACGTCGTATCCGCCTGATACCTTGAAATCGAGCAGATGCGTCCCGCTGCTGATGTTATCCGCAGCCCGAACCTTGTAGTAGACGGTGATCTTATCGTCGGGTCCGATCATTCCCAGGTCGCTGCTGTCTTCCGTCAGTACCTCTAGTTCAGTTGTGCTCCTCAAAGTGGTTTTATTGAGCGGCGTGGAGAGGAGAGTGCCCGTGGCCGAGCTGCCCGCACCGGAGTCTTTGCCGGCTCCGTAGGAGGCGGCTCCGTTGGACATCACAATGGCTAAAACGGCCTCGTCTCCAGGCAGGAGCACGGCCGGGGTCATGGTGGCCTCTATGTTCACGGGCATGTGATACTCATAAGATGACGCCAGGCCTGCGGCAAGCAGGACTAATAATAAAATTGAAATTACTTTTTTCATGATGCGGTCTCCAGAATGCGTCCGTCTCTGAGCCTGATGACGCGACTGCAGTTCTCGGTGATCTCCGGATTATGGGTGACCATGATTATGGTTCTGCCCTCTTGGTTCAAATTGCTCAGGATTTTCATAACCTCGTCGCTGTTTTTGAGATCCAGGTTTCCGGTGGGCTCATCGGCGATTATTATCTTGGGATCATTGGCCAGGGCTCGGGCAATGGCCACTCTTTGTCGCTCCCCTCCGGATATATTTTGGGGGCTGAAATCAGAACGATGGGCAATGCCTACCGATCCCAGGAGCTTGAGGGCCCGGTCCTTGCGCTTCTCACGCGAAACGCCGCTGAGCATCATGGGAACTTCCACGTTCTTTAGCACGCTGACCCTGCCTATGAGGTTGAAGGTCTGGAAGATGAATCCCAGCTCCTCCCTTCTGATGCGAGCCAGCTCATCATCCGAGGTCCGACTTATGTCCTGGCCTAAGAGCAGGAAACGGCCGCTAGTGGGCCGGTCCAGGCAGCCCACGATATTCAGTAGTGTGGATTTGCCGCTGCCGGAAGGCCCCATGAGTGCAATGAACTCGCCTGGCTCGATTTCCAGGTTTATGCCCTTCAGCACGGGAAACTCACTCTCACCGATGCGATAGGTTTTTTGAATATCATTTAGCTCGATAACTTTTGAAATGAGATTCACCTTCAAAGTCCCAATCTTATAGCCGGTTTCTTGATAATGATTGTGCCGTCACCAAGCTGGTCAATGGCAAGCTTATCTCCTGCATTCAGGTCCAGCCTAAATCGAATATCCAAAGGAAGCAGCACCTTGCCGTTGGCATCTAATTTTGTAATCGTCATCCCATTCAACCTTATGCTTCTATTTTATTCACAGGATCGTCCTCCAGTCTCTTCCAGACCGTCAGACCATGATTGTTCCGGGTCAAGATGAATCCCAACTCTTTTAGCTCCAATCTGGCTCGCTGAGGGCTCAGTCCACAGGCTTGTGCTACACGCTTTAGTTCTCCGCGATCAAGTATCTGGTCCCGTAAACATGGCTTATGTTTTAAATATTCTCGGATTGCTTTCATGTTTCGCTCCCCTATCATCATCAGGTCCTTTGCTGCAAACCAGTCAGGTCAAACCGTGCATGGAACGATATATAAAAACTAAGCAGAACGAACGCCCAAATTTTTGTGGAAATCTTGCCAGCAAATCCTCTGTTAATTGTTCTGTTTTAACCCAGAAGCTCTAAAATAGTTCGAATCATCGTTTTTCACACTCGTGTTTGGACTGCTGCCCGCGATCAAACGTGAGCTCAAACTGCAAAACCCGTCTCTTGGGAGATAGGTGACATGCAAGCATAAGGTGATTCATTATGCCGGCTAAATCTGTGATGCATCAATGCGAAACACGCCGGTGGTATGACATAGCGCATTAATCTCGCGAGCAAGAGTTATGTTGAACAGATAGTGGCCGTCGCCTGGCATGCGATTAGAACCGTTTGTGCAGGATGCCATCGGTTTCAGGTCCTTGGCATCTGGATACCGCGCTTGACATACGATTGGAACTATTTCTGCAGTATTTGATGGAAAAGGAACGATTTATTGAGAAAAATCTGCGCAAATGCGATCGTTCGTTCGGTCATAGTTTCATATATTATTACGCATGATATCACCTCGGATATGCCAAAGAATGAACCGGCTTCGAAATCGGTGGCCTATTCCGTCCATTCTTTGCCATTCCCCTATGGAATTTCGAATAAATTAGAAAAATAACTAATTAGAGGAAGCATATATGAAAGTATGGTACTATTTAGCTGCAATGTTGATATTAAGCGGCATGATATGCATGATATCGCCCGCATCTTCTCAAGAACAGGTTGATCTGACTATCCACGTCCATGAAGGAGACTTAGATGGTGCGCTGCTCACGGGAGTGACGATCACTGGACAGGACACAAGCGGCAATGAATTTGTGCAGGCAACTGACTCCAGTGGTGTGGCCGTGGTGCAGGGCGAGCCGGGGATCTGGCAGTTCGCGTTCCAAAAAGAGGGCTATGATACCCTTTTCCTGACATATAATGCCACACAAACCGAGGAGACTGCCGCATATCTAAATAAGAGCGACACAACGGACCTGGTTACACTGACCATCTATGTTCATGATGGGGACTTAAATGGAGATCTCCTATCTGATGTGCAGATCAAAGGGCAGGATGGAAACGGCAATGAATTTGTGCAGGCAACTGACTCCAGTGGTGAGGCCGTGGTGCAAGGCGAGCCGGGGGTCTGGCAGTTCGCGTTCCAAAAGGAAGGCTACGATATTCTTATCCTGAAATACAATGCCACACAAACGGAGGAGACTGCCGCATATCTTGAGAAAGCGGCCTAAACTCTGCACGAGCTGATTTCAGCCGATTAATCGATGATCTAATTTATTTTTATATACCGATATAAAAAACTCTTTCTGAATGAGATCAATTTTCATGCTCCTGAGTGATCCAACTTACGTTGGTTTCTCTGTGCCATGCTTTCTGTGCTGTGTTCTCTATACCATGATCATTCGGCTCGCGAATCACTAGGCATCAGCACAGGCAAAGAGGGACTCCTTGACTTCAGTTCGTTTATGAGGATGAAAAACGGATCTGGCGCTTCAAGGCATTTCCGTACAAAGTGCCGGCTATTCAACTCTCTTGATAGCGCCCTCAATGGCACATTTAGCTTGTAGGATTGACAAGGACGACGTGAGAAGTCCCCATCCTTTAGAGCGTGGGTGGCCGCACGCAGTTTGATTTTGTTATGGCGGGGATTTGCATCATCTGACGCTAAACATCCTCGACTGCCAAAATAATATGGCTAAAAACGATGCCGAATAATAATCTGCTCACAGGTAATGCGAATTTTTGGGAAATGGAACCATATTGAACGCGTTGGAGACTAGGCGAACACTCTTTGGCCTTAGATGGTGGCATTTGTTCCTTGGGATATTCAGTTCGTTCGGTTCTACATTCTTAAATCGTTCAAATAATTGTGGACTTGTAAGACAACTTGGCTCAAAAGCCGATGTTGATCTTTATTGGAGGTATCGTACATGAAATATATTCCGTTCTTAGTAGCATTGGTGGCTCTATCCATCTTCGTGGTTCCGGCCACCTCAATGCAAGGTAATGAAAATGCAATGAATATGTGCAAGCCGCAGATTGAAATGCCTCAAGACCAGCAACAATGTGATTGCCCGAATGCGTTGGCCGCTCAGGGCAACAAGAATTGCGACCATCAGTCCATGATGGACGGCAAGCAGCAAGCTCCCTGCGGACATAACTCCGAGAATGGACCTGTTGCAGACAACGGCCCCAAGAACATGATGGACGGCAAGCAGCAAGGACCCTGCGGACATAACTCCGAGAATGGGCCTGTTGCAGACAACGGTCCCAAGAACATGATGGACAATGTTGTGCCGAAATAGGTTTTGCGTGAAGTTCCTTATGCAAAACATTATGGTGATGTGAATTCACCAATCAAGCCATATCAGACGGGCCAGGATTGCATTTTCCTGGCCAACCGTCTTTAGAGGTGAAATAGATGATAATAATGAAAAGAATTTTTATAGTATTTGTTCCCGATTGGTGATGATGGGCACCTAATAGTCGACGCCAGATCGAAAAAAAGCGCTAATTCGCGATTATTGAATTTGGGTGTATCAATTGATGACGACAGAAGTTAAAAGAAAAATGCTCAGCCTATGGCTTGCGGTTTTTTTGTTAGCGGGTACTGCATTAGCCCAGCCGTTGCAGGACTACAGGGAGCCTTTGGACACAAAGCCTAACGAAAGAGCGGCAATAGCCCAGGTTGCCCATTTCAATGGCGATCCTATAGAAGTTCTCCATAGCGGACGAGGCCTTGCCTTAATGGGTAATGAATCTCATACATTGAGGCTAAATGTGGAATCTTTGAGGCCTATTGAGCCAATGCACATAAGAAATCTGCTCACATCCAATACGAGCCTCGATGAGATAAGGACGGCTCTCGACATGGTAGAAGGAGATGCAAAATTCGATGGAACCATGAAGCTTGACGAGAATATCTACACTCTTGTTGACATTAAAATCATCCAATCAGGCGAGAATTCATCTACATTGGATGCGAATGTGGTTGAGCCTGCTTTTGGCGCTGCCCTCAGCAATGAGATGACGGTTGTGGGACACATAACATTAGGTATCGTTTCCTCAGGAAAAGACTTCATGGCCAATGGAGAGTTGACAATAAACCGAGGCCCTCTGGCTGGAAGTTACCTCGCATTTCTCAATATGCAGCAGCCTGTGCAAAAC
>JBATEC010000003.1:0-2165 GCA_049663825.1 Methanothrix sp.
ATCTCGCCTTTATCCGACATTACAGAGTTGACGAGACACTAGTTTATTTTAAATTATTTTAAAAAGTTTTGAGAAAGAAATCCCAATAGATTGAAATTTATTGTAGTATATAAAAACAAAATGCTCACTGGGATATCGATGGTTAATAAATCATTCAATTATTGAGTTTCTTTTCTCCTCTTATTGCTTCCAAGACGGCCGGGACATATTTACTAAATCTTAAGAGATATAAAGTTATAACTTTTTTTAATAATTTGTTATTGCATGGGGCAGAAGATTAATAACAAATTATTATGATCATATTAGGACAAACATCATCTCATAGAGAATGGTTTATACAACCAGACAGCACAGTTCCCGTTCATGGGACATGTATTTGTAAGTCCTCTAAACTGGGGTCTGGGCCACTCCACAAGAGATATTCCCATCATTGAGGAGCTCTTGCGCAGGGGACATGAGGTGACCGTCGGCACTAGCGGCAATGCACTGGCCCTCTTGCAGAGAGAGTGCCCGCAGTGTAATTTCATCACCTTCAAGGATTATCCGGCGCCCTACAGCGACTCTCGATTCTTCCTGCCCTCATTTATCGCAGGCATTCCTGCCATGCTGCAGGCTTTTGCTGCGGAGAGAAAGAGGCTGGAGCAAATACTGGCTGAAAATAGATTCGACATGATCATCAGCGACAACCGCATGTGTGTCTATAGTTCGAAGATTCCCAGCTACTTCATCTCTCATCAACTGCGCTACAGCATGCCCGGCTATCTCTATCCGTTAGAACTGATGACCATTCCCTTTAACAGCTTTTTTCACAGCAAATTCGAGGGCGTGATTGTGCCGGATATCGATCCCCAGGGCAGCAGCAAAAATTTGAGCGGAAAGCTCTGCCGCTCAAATTTGAACGTCACGAAGCGCAGGGTCTACTACGCGGGAATTATAACCAGCACCAGAAAAATGGCCGTGGCCGAGGATCTTGACTTTTTGGCCGTTGTCTCCGGTCCCGAGCCGCAGAGAACAAAACTGGAGGAGATCGTCATGAAGCAGGTGCAGATGCTCCCTGGCGAGAAGGTGGTCCTCCTGGGAAGTCCGCAAAAGGACTCGCATAAAAAGGTGGACGGGCATACCACTGTGCACTCCTACGTCTCCACAGAGGAGAAGGCGGAGCTGATGAACCGGGCCAGGTTCATCATCACCAGGTCCGGCTATACTACTATGATGGAATTGGCTGAGCTGGACAAAAAGCACGGGCTCTTCACACCCACACCCGGTCAGACGGAGCAGGAGTACCTCTCCCGCTACTACGCCAGGCAGAAATGGTTTTTATCCAAGAGCCAGTACAAGCTAAAGCTCTCTGAGGACGTGGAAAAGGCCATGCAGTACCGGGGATTTCCGGAGATGGCCAAGACAGAGGAAAATGTCAACCGCCTTTACGAGAATGTGCTGAAGAAGCATTTGACGTGAGGAGATTTTATCGACATTTGCCGCGAATCAGGGGTCCATTACTTTTGCAGGATATGATTAATATAAAATATGCAGTATAAATTTTAAAAATAAACTCTTTTAATGATGGAAACGCATGTCTATGTCGTTTGTCTTCTCCAAAAACATTTCATTGAAGGGTTTCTTGGGTCGCCCAAGTGCTTTCCCAACAACTGGCTCCTATCCCATAGCGACGTATTCTTTCCAGACTTGCTGGACTCGCCTCCGCGTTACCTTCATGTCCCTTGCTATATCACGCATTGTCACTCATTTCTTCTTTTCGCAAATAATCCAATGGATTTTTCGCAGATTCAATTTCATGTACCGAACTTCAGGTTCGGAATTTAAGTAGGTGCGAAATTTTTTTTGGACTTCACAGTGCCCACAAAATATCGACAGCTTCAAATATATAAACAATTGGGAGGGACATAGATTGAGCCAAGGAGCGTAGGAAAATATGTTACCAGAGCTAGCTCTAATATTCAGACGAGTCTTGAAGGTCTCGATTGCAGTCAGTGTGGCGGCCTCCCAGCCCAAAAGCGATAGAGTTTATCTTTCCAGAGACAGTCAGTTGAGGTGGTGAGCATAATGGCCTTGCCGCCTACGTCTGTCAATGGCAATCCAAAAATCCTCAGTTATGGCAATAAAATTTCCCCAGGTATACTTATAACTTTTCCATTTTGCAGTTC
>JBATEC010000004.1:0-3331 GCA_049663825.1 Methanothrix sp.
CATTTCTGAGATAAAGATCGGCCGGAAAAGGCCATCTAAGGGAGGTGGATAATCGCCTCATGATTTTGGTTTCATGTGGTTTTCCATGGGAAACAAAGTGGTCTCAAGGAGATTCTGGAAAGATGACTGAGTATCTGATTATCATTGAAAAGGCTGAAAATAATTACGCGGCCTATTGTCCGGATTTGCCAGGCGTCATAGCCACCGGTCCAACGAAAAAAGAAACGCTGGAGTTGATGAAAGAGGCAATAGAATTTCACCTGGAAGGATTGAGGGCCGAACGCCTCAGTATCCCTGAACCAACTACCACTGCGGCTTCCGTGGATGTAAGTGTGTAAACGCTGGATTTTTCTTTTGCGGTCAATTTAAGCAGCGCCTGGCAGCCGCAGGGCAGCGCTTTTGCGCCGCTCGGGTCCCGGCTGCTGCTTGTGGCCGCCGCCTGTGGCCGGGCCCTCCGGGCTTGCGGCGATGTCGTCAGGGCGGGCAGGAGCCCGGTCGGGCCTGAAGTCATGAAGAGATGGAGCAGAGCTTGATAGAATTAAACGGTCCATCAATCCACGGAGCATACAAATATTAAGCAGTAGCAATAAGCATTTTAGAAGGAAGCGGTGGTTTGGTTGCTTGTGAAATTTGAGGTCTACTTTGATGGAGAGAACTGGTGCGCTCGTGGAATAAGTGTCGGTATATTCACACAAGGAAAAACCCTTGATGAGCTAACTGAAAATATAAAAGAGGCAACTAGTCTGCATTTCGAAGATATTCTTGAATCTGGTGAAGTGCTGAAGATCTTATCCATTTCTGAATTTGAGGTGCAGCCTCTTGCGAAAGCGTCCGGTTGTTAGCGGCGAGAAGCTCCTCAAAGTGCTCGCCCGGCTGGGCTATGAAACCGTTCGGCAGAGAGGAAGTCACATTAGGCTAAGAAAGCCAACTGCTGCAGGAGATCATAATATCACGGTTCCAATGCACGATGAGCTGGCGAAGGGTACGTTAAACGATATTTTATCTCAGATATCAATCTGGAATGGAATTTCAGAGGATGACTTGATAGAAATGATTAAACAATCATAAGCCAAAGACCGAAGAAGAAATCTCGTTCTAGTCTCCATCTTTGCCATCCGACAGCTTACGGCAGCAGCGCCGTGCAGCCGCGGGGGTGCGCTCGTGGCCGCCGCCCATGAACCGGGCCGTCCGGGCAGGATTGTCCAGCAAGCGCCAGTGCCGGGGGCGCGGGAGGCCGATCGAGCCAATGTCGCCGGAATGAGTGGGAGAGATTTCTCATTCTAATAGCTTATAATAATCCTCTTCTGTTATGCCCAACTGCTTGAGAATTTCGTAGAAAAGCCAGCTTCCAATCTCGCTATTGCCATGTATTGGAATCGTTGTCGCTCGGCCATAGGGATGCTTTCATCTGGCGTGGCTGCCCTTTTGCCTCACCATCTGAAATCCGAGTTTATTGGCAGCTTTCTGCAGGTCCCTAGCTTTGGCAGGCATGAGTCGCCTTTACATCTACATCTGATGGAAGCATGCGTCCTTCTTCTTTGTATTCATCCTCGATCATTTCGAAAACATTTATCAACTCGGTTTGTGCCTCTTCAGGAGTTTGGCCCCAGGCGTGGCAACCCGGAATTGCAGGTATGTAGGCCACGAATGTACCGTTGTCTTCGGGACGAAGGACTATTGTGTAGTCATAAAGCCGTTTCATCAAGATCAATTGCTCCCTATTAGCATATAATACTACCCGATGCATTTTCCATCTTTGCCATCCGACGACTTACGGCAGCCGCAGGGCCGCGCTTTTGCGCCGCTCGGGTCCCTGCTGCTGCCCGTGGCCACCGACATCGGGCCGTCCGGGCTTGCGGCGATTTGCGCCAGGCGGGCCCGCATGCACGCGTGCAGGCTCGCGTTCGGGCGCAGGAGGCCGGTCGGGCCTGAGGGCAAGATCTGCTGGCCTCCAGACGGGGCGTTTTTCCGGGCGCTGGATTTGGAAAACAATTTCTTCGGTTCGCTATTACTATCCGCGGATAAATATATCCATCAACTCCGGACCACACCACAAAGGCACAAAGGACTGACAAAGAGATTCGTGGCGGTCTCCAGCTTGGCGATCCTTGCAGGCTACCGGCAGCAGCGCCGGACAGCCGCAGGGCCGCGTGCTATGGCGCTCAGGTCCCGGCTGGTGCTCGTGGCTGCCGCCTGTGGGGCCGGGCCGTCCGGGGTTGCGGCGTTGTCGTCAGGGCGGGCAGGAGCCCGGTCGGGCCTGAGGGCCAGGTGGAGCCGGAACCGTGCAGGATGCTTAACGGCGGCTGGAATTATTCAAAAGAGATATCGCCGATATTTAACCAACTGGATCGAAGCTTTGATCTCCTTGAACGGCTGATAATAATTTATGCTTATGGAAGATCTCCGGAATAAAAAGAGAGAAGAGATTCTGATGATTGCGGCAAAGCACGGCGCTCGTAATGTCAGGGTCTTTGGCTCCGTTGCCAGAGGTGAGGCTGACTCAAAGAGCGACGTAGATATTCTGGTAGAGTTTATTCCTGGCTCAACTTTACTCAGCCAATCCGCCATGATTCGGGAGCTTGAATCCTTCCTGAAAATAAAGGTAGATGTAGTTAGCGACCGTGGCCTTCGAGAGAGAATTCGAGAGCGAGTCTTGAGCGAGGCGGTGCCCCTTTGAGGGATGACAAGGAGCGTCTTCGTGATATAAACGAGGCTATAGAAAAGATTGAGAAGTATGTTTCCATTGGCTATCAGACCTTTGCCGAAGACGAACGAACACAAGTCTGGATAATTCATCATCTCCAGGTGATCGGTGAAGCCTCGAACCACCTCTCTGATGAACTGACAGAACAGAACCCGGACATTCCTTGGGCCGATATCGTGGGATTGAGAAACATTCTCGTCCATCAGTACTTCGGAATTGATCTCAGGCAAGTCTGGGAGACCGCAGAGCTTGACATGCCGGTTTTAAAAGCTAAGGTCTGGGAGATTCTGCAAGAGATGATTGATAAATAGCAGGCTTGTGTCGCATTTTTGCTCGGGTCCCGGCTGCTGTTAGTAGCCGCCGCTATCGGGGCGGGGGGTCCGGGATTATGGAGCTATCGCTAGGCGGACACGCATGCAAGCTCAATCGGACACTCGCGCACAGGAGCCTTCAACCGGTAGCCGCTCGGGCGGGTAGGGCATCAGTGCTTGAGGCAGGAGGCAGTTGGAGGATGAGAAGAGGCACTCTTGTGCAGTCTGCAGCGATTCACAAGTATATGGTCAGGATGATGATTCAAAGTCAGAATTCCTGTAAAACAGCGCACTCCGCTACAAGTAGGGGTATTAA
>JBATEC010000005.1:0-6716 GCA_049663825.1 Methanothrix sp.
CTTGCAGGAAGCTAAAAGTTGGCTTTTTTAAATATGTTCGAGATATTTATTCTAATGATATTTGCATGCCGAGATTGGCAGATTTGCTCGCAAAAGTCGAGTAATTGATATCCTATTGAGCATGTACATATCATTTTTTAAAATGTTCGCACAGGCATGACAAATCATCTCAATTTTACTGCAATAAGTAAATAATAATAATTAATTATTGAGCATAATACTGCAAAGAGTTGCGGCCTTATAGCTCAGTGCACAATTATATTAAATTAATACCCTCTGCAATGGGCCGTCTTGCATTTGAACCAATCTTTTTATACTTCAAGATACGTATTAAAAATGAGAATGTAGCAAGAAGGCGATGCAAAATAGTGATGTCGATAGCAAAGGGATCTGTCGGTACAATTGTTGGTGAGACCAATCCATTAGCATTTAAGTTCATTATAAACAAAGAGGTAGGTCGAGGCACTTACATCAAGGCCAAAGCCGATGGGAGGGAATGGGCCCTGGCCCAGGTGGAGGACGTCAAACGGTCCAACTCTGCTTACAGTGTGAACCAGCTCAATGATGCCGCCCGAAATTATGATTCTAGAGAGATGATGATCGCCGAGGCCAGGGTTATCGGAGTGACAAGCAACGGCAAGCTGCATCTTCCCACCAGTCCTGCCCGGCCGGGAGATCCTGTCTTCATAGCCGACGAAAAACTGATCAAGGCAACGCTCGGCCTGGCCAAGGGTGATATGTACATCGGCATGTTGCGGGGCTATGATATTCGGGTGGAGCTGGATGCCAATACCCTGGTACAAAAGCACTGCAGCGTACTGGCCAAAACAGGTTCAGGAAAATCCTATACGGCAGCTGTGATTTTGGAAGAGCTGCTGGAAAGAAAAGTGGCTCTGCTCATCATCGATCCCCACGGCGAGTACGCCTCCATGAAGGAGCCCAACAAAGTGGGCGACTTTTCTAAATATAAGGTCAAGCCGCGAGGCTATGATGCAACCATCTACACACCAGGAGAGATGGCCATGAACCCGAGAGCTGACCGGCCTTTTCGCTTTAACGGACTGAACATGTCTGCTCGAGAGGTGTCGAAGATGATTCCCCACGAGAGCAGCAGCAGCGGCCAGTTGGGATTGCTCTACGAGGCCATCAGCGCCCTGCGGGCGGAGACGGATGCCTATACCCTGGAGGACGTCATCGAACAGGTAGTACGCAGCAACTCCAAGGTAAAGTGGAATTTGGTAGGTCAACTGGAGTCGCTCCTGGAGCTGGGGCTTTTCTCGGGAGCAGAGACGCCGGTGGAGGAGCTATTGCGACCAGGCAGGGCCGCGGTCATCGACATGACCGGCATACTCCCTGAACTGCAGTCCATGATTGTATCTCGACTCTTGACAGATGTCTTTGAGGCCAGAAAGCGCAGGCTGGTATCGCCGGGAATGGTGGTGGTAGAGGAAGCCCACAACTACATCCCGGAGCGGGGCAGCGGAAACGCCGCTTCCACCAGCATTGTGCGCACCATTGCCGCTGAAGGCAGAAAATTTGGCCTGGGGCTGATGGTCATCAGCCAGAGGCCGGCCCGCGTGGACAAGAACGTCATCTCTCAGTGCAACACACAGATCATTATGAGGGTCACCAATCCCAATGACCTCAAGGCGCTCTCCAAAGGCCTGGAAGGAATGACAGGCGAGCTGGAGGAGGAGATCAAAAGGCTGCCGTCTGGCGTGGCCATGCTGGTGAGCAATGAGATCGAAAGGCCCATCACAGTTGATATCCGGCCCAGGAAATCCAGACACGGAGGCGTGAGCACCCAGATCGTGATCAAAGAGAAGGCAACAGGCGCAGCCCGTGCTTCTCGGGGCGCGGAAAAAAGATCAGGCTCTCCCCCGACGTCTCCTGCGGGAGCTAAGGCAAAAAGACCCGGGGAGAAGAAGGCAAGCGGCCTATTAAAGAAGGTCTTTGGGGCGAGAAAGACATAGTAGAGACGGCTCTGTGGCGAGTTATGATCTTTTTAAAATGATCATTTGCCGGCCTGACCTAACATAAGTCTTAAGATGTCAAAGCAAGTATCTAACCGCGTGGTTTCAAAATCAGGGAGATTCGTAATTCCAATTGCCTTATCGCTGGCGATTCTTGCATTATTTGCCGTCCATGCCTGCGCCATCATTGATGGAGGCTCGGGACTGTCCGCGGACCAGCTCATTGATTTCAGCAATGGGATCTACATTCCTGATAACGGTATGCCGGAAAACCCCCAGGCGGCAAGAAAGCTGTGGAGCGAGGAGAGCGGCATAAATTTCACCATGCCCGGCAAGCTATCAGAAAACGGCACCAATCCCAAGGCTTCCCGAAGCTCTGCGAAAACCGGCGAGGCACTGGAATATCAGACAGCAAGTACCGTGATATCGCCGACCACATCACAGGCATCAATCGCGGCAGGAAACTGGTCATTCCAGCTTAGAGACAGCAAGAACCGATTCCTGGCCCTGAAGCTTTTCCAGTTAGAGGATGCAGTTTTCGGAACGGGCAACATGAATGACGGCGGCGATACGATGAAGGTCTCAGCTTCCGGCTCAGTTTCCGCAGATAAATTGAGTTTGGATGTGATCTCCTCTGGAACCGTAAACCTCTACCGGCTTAAGCTCAATCTGAGCGGCAACTTTGCCGAAGGCGAATACAGGGCGTTTTCGACTAAAGGAGATCCCTGGACGGGAATTGCAGAAGGTGTGATGGCTGCAAAATAAGAAGATGAGTCATCAATGCGACGATAGAGCCAAATAGAAAGAATTACTGAACAATGACTATATGAAGCAGCTGACTGCTTATGTCTCAGGCAAGGTCCAGAAGACTGGATACCGTGCCAGGGTCACGGATATCGCCCGAGCTTTGGGCTTTAGAGGATTCGTGGAGAACCTGGACGACGGCAGAGTTAGGATTGTAGCTGAGGGAGACGAAGACAGGCTGAAGTGGTTTGAAGAAGCTATCGATATCAAAAATACCCTAATCCAAGTTTCGACCATCGAAAAAGAGTATTCCGCTGCGGTTGGCAATGTCTCTAAGTTCTATAAATTGGTAGACATTGGGGAGACAGATACCAGGCTGGACACAGCTGCCGTTCACCTAAAAGATTTGATCGTCGCCGTTAATAATCTGGGCGACAAGCTGGGCGTCAAGCTGGATATATTGATCGAAAAGCAAGATCAGATGATCGAAAAGCAGGATCAAATGCTAAGTGGTCAAAGAGAAATGATTGATTCGCAACAGGATCTTCTGGAGGAGGTCAAACAATCCAGAAAAGATCTAAAAGGCTACCTGGATCAGAGGTTCGAGAAGCTGGAGGACGAGGTAGTCGAGATGAAAGCTGCATTGAGGGAGAAAGGAATTATTTAGCCACGGCTTGACTCTCGTTAATAAGCCTTTTATCTAGTCCGGCATATCTCCCTCATCATGCCATCCCTTTCCATCCATGCCGGTGGCCTGCAGCTTAATAATCCGATCCTGCTGGCAGCAGGCATACTGGGCACCACCGGTGCCTCTCTCAGTCGTGCCGCTCGGGCAGGCGCAGGCGGCGTGGTCACCAAATCCGTGGGATCATTGCCGCGGGAGGGCCACCCCGGTCCCACCATTGTTCACGTGGACGGCGGCCTTCTCAATGCCATGGGACTGCCCAATCCCTCCTACAAAGACTTTCAGGACGAGATCGATACGGCGCGCGCCAGCGGCGTGCCCGTCATCGCCAGCATATTCGGCTCTTTTGCGGCAGAGTTCGCACAGATCGCACGCAGCCTGAAGGCCGATGCCTTCGAGCTGAACCTCTCCTGCCCCCATGCCGAGAAGTATGGCAGCGAACTGGGCCGCTATCCCGATCTGGTGGAATCCGTCACAGGAGCAGTCAAGGCTGCGTCAAGCGTGCCCGTCTGGGTCAAGCTGACTCCGAACACTGCCGATATCGTCGAGCTGGGCCTGGCTGCGCAGCGAGGCGGAGCCGACGGCGTGGTGGCCATAAACACTCTAAAGGCGATGGCCATTGATATCGAAACCGGTTACCCGATATTGGGTAACTGCTTCGGCGGCCTGTCCGGTCCTGCCGTAAAGCCAGTGGCCGTGCGATGCGTCTACGAGCTGGCCGGCCGCCTGGAGATTCCTGTGATCGGCGTGGGCGGAGTCTCTACCTGGGAGGATGCCGTGGAGATGATCATGGCCGGAGCCTCGGCTGTGCAGGTGGGTACAGCTCTTCTCAGGGGCTATGGCGTCTTTCAGGAGATCACAACCGGCCTGTCCCGCTATCTGGAGAGAAAATCGCTGACACTTGAAGAGCTGTGCGGTCTGGCCGGGAGGAGACGCTCATGAGACCCATAAACACCGTCATAGAAGAAGTGCGCTCGGAGGCTCCTCTGATCAGGACCTTCCGGCTGGATAGGAACCTTGATCCGGCACCGGGGCAGTACGTCATGGTCTGGATCAGAGGCGTGGATGAGATTCCCATGAGCTTTTCGGGCCTGGATACCATAACGGTGCAGTCTGTAGGCGAAGCCTCAGCCGCACTCTTTGGCTTAAGCGCAGGAAGCACCGTCGGCCTGCGCGGCCCTCTGGGAAACGGCTTCGTCCTTCGCGGCAAGAGAATTCTGCTCATCGGCGGCGGCGTGGGAACGGCACCGCTGGCTTTTTTGGGCGAACAGGCCAAAGGGGCAGGGATAAAGGTCGCCTCACTGCTCGGCTTTCGATCTGTTGACGACCTCATCTTCCATGATCGATTTGAGGCTCTGGGAGATACGATTATTACCACTGACGACGGCTCCCTGGGCATACACGGTCGCGCCTCCGCCGGACTGAAGGAGCTAAACTTATTCGATTACGATCAGATCTACCTTTGTGGTCCGGAGATGATGATGTGGGACATAATTTCCAGAACGCAGGAGCATGCCGAAAAGACTCAGGCCTGCATCAATCGCTACTTCAAGTGCGCGGCTGGCATTTGCGGATCATGCTGCCTGGACCCAGAAGGCCTCAGGGTCTGTGTGGAAGGGCCGGTGCTCATGGCCGACCGGCTGCTTAAGAGCGAGTTTGGGCGGTACAGGCGCGGGCCGACAGGCGGCAAGGGGCCTTGCCGGGGATGAATTAATCCAGGGGAAAAGAAGGGAGAGTAGGTTGGAAATGATAGTCCGTTTTATGAAGGATGGTATAGTCCGGGGGGGATCGTACAGCATTGAGAATGGCATAATCTCTGGTGGAGAGGAGCTGGGACTGGAGGAAGTATTCCTTCTGCCTCCCTGCCAGCCGACCAAGATCGTTTGCGTGGGCCTGAATTACGTGAAGCATGCCCAGGAGCTGAAGATGCCGCTTCCTGAGGAGCCAATTCTCTTCTTAAAGCCGCCATCATCTATTTTGGACCCGAACGGGCATATCGTCTATCCCTCCTCCTGCGAGCAGATGGACTACGAAGGCGAGCTGGCTGTGGTTATTGGAAAGCGCTGCAAGAATATTCCGGCAGAAGACGCGGAGAAGTACATTTTAGGCTACACCTGCTTCAACGATGTGACGGCCCGCGATCTGCAGCGCAAAGACGTCCAGTGGACCCGTGCCAAGAGCTTCGACACCTTTGCCCCCTTTGGGCCCTGGATCGCCAAAATCGATCCATCAGACGCGGATATTCAAACTCGCGTCAACGGAAAGGTGGTGCAGAACTCGAACACCTCCGATCTGATATTCGATGTGCCGAAATTGGTGCAGTTCATAAGCGGCGTTATGACTCTTGAGCCTGGCGATGTGATTGCCACGGGCACGCCCCCAGGAGTTGGGCAGCTGCGAAAAGGAGATGCAGTGGAAGTGGATATCGGGGGAATTGGGGTTCTGTGGAATTTTGTGGTGTAGATGGGAGGTGCTGCTGGCATGGAGCTGGCAAGGCACACCCAAGCCAAACGGCGGCGGCGTGCTCCGAAGCAAGCTGCGGGGTATTGCGATAATGGCAACGGTTGAAGTTCAAAAAGAGGATGTATTGGTGGCTTATGCAGATGAGCAGTATAGGATGCTCCAGATAGAGAAGAACCAATACATATCCCTTGATGAGTATTGCGCCAAACGTGGCATTTAGATTATGCTATTCATAACTTAGCCGCGATAAAGCTTAGTCTCATGACACAAGATGCGAATTCTGGAATAGAAGGATCGTACAGCGTTAGCGCAGTTAAATATGAGGGTTGCTTAAGGCAAAAATCAGTGAGCTTGAAGCCCGACTAGCCCAATATGAGAATGCACATACCCCACCAAGTCTAAGACGTGGCCGCAATCGCAAAAAAGATCTGGATAAGAACAACAAAGGAAGGCTCGGACAAAAAATTGGACACAAAGGCGTAACAAGACCTTATGCTGCCCCGGATAGACAGGTAGAAGTCACAATTGATCTCTGCCCGGATTGCGGAGCTGATCTTGGCGCTCCTTTTCGAATAGACTTGAAGATTATCGAAGAGATTCCTGAGCCTCAGCCGATCATCGTAACTGAATACAAAATTGGGCATTACGAGGTCCCTGCTGCCGGAAAGAAGTTGTTGCAAACGATCCAGGCTGTCCACATGAAGGCAAATTCGGAAACAACGTAATTGCGCAGACGACAATGTTAAAATATGATGGTAGAATGCCTCACCGGAGAATCAAGACGCAATGATGAGACTGTTCGGTCTGAAAATAAGTCCTGCTACGATACTCGATTTAACCCGTCGCGCTGC
>JBATEC010000006.1:0-13019 GCA_049663825.1 Methanothrix sp.
AAGCGACTCTTAGCCCGAAATCAGAACAAGGCCAAAATCCGGATAACAGCATAAAATCAAAAGACGCGACGAAAAAAACCAATTCAAAGGCCATAGGAACGAAGAGCGCATCTTCGCAAAAGAGCAAAGTGACTGCCTCAAGCCAAGCCAAAAAAGTACAGGAAGCAAAAGCTAAGCTAAAGGCCAATAGAGACCGGGTTGCAGAGAACATGAAGAAAAAAGCGGCACAAAAGCGATCCAAATCTGCACCAAACTAACCTTAATATGGAACCGGTCCTTAGATCAATCCCTGCAAAGAATCCTTCGCAAGGCGGACCTGCATGAGGCAAATGCATCCGCCTTTTTTCTTGAAATCTATTGCTTGGAGACCCTCATGATGCACCCGTCTTCGGTATGCTCTACATCGAGCTTCATCTTCAAGTTGGAGAAGACCTTCTGCCAGTGGCCTTCCACACAGGTCTTGCAGTGTTCCTTGGCGATCAAGCTGGCCCCCACGCGAGCAAAGGATTTGGCACCTTCCATCAAGCCGCAACGATGACGTCTTATCTGCACAAAGCCGTCTTCCTCTGCAATCTCCACCACGCTTCCGAAAAGGTTCTTGTCGTTGGTTGCCATGGCCAGAGCAACATCTTCTGGCTTGTCCAGGCCCAATTGCTTAAAGGTGGCTGCCACCTGGCGGGCGCCGATGTCCTGAAACTCGCGCAGACCCTTTTTGCCGAGTTTTCGAGCCACATAACCGCTGCTGCCGTAGAAGCTGCCCATCCACATGGCCACCACACGCTGCTGGATCTGCTCCAGAGGAATCTCAGGGACGTCTGTCATGTCTTTTTAGCTTCGCGGAATAGGATTATAATGCTTTTGCGTCCAATCGTTGCTCATACTAATTTGATCCTTACATCACCTCGATCAAGACGCTTCCCTGGCCGGAGTTGCCGGCCGCATCAGTGACCTTCAAGATGATCACATGGCCGCCTTTGCTCAGCCGGGAGGGATTTTGCATGAATTTGCGGCTGGTCGAGAGCTCTTCGTCGATGCTTGAACTCCAGCGGTAGCTGAGCGGTGTCTTGCCATTGCTGACAACGGCATCAAAGCTGACGCCTTTGTTTCCCTGCAAGATCTCTCCAGCTTTGGGTGAGGTTATTGTCACGGTTAACTTTTCCACGCTCTTGTCCGCAGCATTGCCGTCATTCTTCGCGGTGCTATCTTTCTGCTCAAGGCATCCCGCGCAAAAGAGCACAAGACATAATGCAATTAAGAATACCCATTTCATAACGGACTCAGAGATTCTTCAGGAATATATTTCATTCTCTTGTTTCTAGAAATACGGAAAAAATCTTTTTTAAAAAGCACAGCTAGATGCTACTAAAAATCTCTAACCGCGCCCTTCAAGCTTTGCCGCAAGAAAGGCGCCGGAGATCGCCATTAAATTTGGCGTGTGAGACTTAAGATTGGGCTGCCGGAGCTTCCGGTACTGGAGACGGTGCGGCTGCTGCCATGACCGGCTCGGACTTGATCTCAGTCTTGCGCACTTCCACGCGCCTGAGGGGATAGATCATCTTGGCCTCTTTGTAGATATCCAAAGATATCTTGCCACCCACAGCTTCCTGGATCAACTGGTTTAAGTCCAGACTCTTCGACCTCTCAAGGACGACCCTCTTGGAGAGCTCTCTGATGCTCTTGACCTGATTGGCCCGCGCCCTCTTCACTGTGAAGCAACTGGGCTTGATTCGGACATGGTAGCCATCCGTGGTGATTACGTCCACAATAGAATCGATTCTTGATGTCCTTCTCTTGACCAGGGAGCGCACATAATCCGTGGTCATCTCATGGCCCATGAACTTGGTGTATGCCGAATCTCCGGCCACACGATCTACTTTAAACTTGAGCTTGGTGTTCTGTTTAGAGAAGTTGTTTGTGAGGTCTCCCAGTGTGGTCTCAACGATCCTTCCCACAACCCTCTCCGGATCGTTGGCGACCGTCTCACCAAAGGGAACTCTTCCGAACATCTCCGGACTTACAACCTTATACCATTGCTTGGCCTTTCTGCTCTCAGCCTTTCTTTGTGATCTTCTTGCCAATAAACATCCTCCAAGGTAATATCAATCCGAACATCGTTCAAGCTCACGGTATTTAAACCGATCGCCCAAAAAATATGAGAACTAGTCTGCCGGCCAGACATAGATGTAAATGTAGTTGGACCAATCATTGCAGTGGTAGCTGAGTATATGCCAGCCGGGATTATTTCCCTTGAACCAGGTCTGGTACCATCCGGTGCTCTTGTAGCCGAAGTTCTTGACCTCGGGGGAGCAATAATAGCTTGGCCCGCTGCTGCAAACCGTCCACTCAAAGGACCAATATGCACCCGGTCGACTCACTTTGGACCAGAGAGGCAGCCACTCCCCACAGAATACGCCTGCCACAGTTGCCAGCCTTCCCGGGCAGCTCTGGACGTAGTACTCATTGCATTTGCAGATTGATGGCACTGGATAGACGGCCTGGTAGCTTTGCGCAGCGTAGCCGTAAGGCGCGCTTTGACTTGCCGAAGCGGTGCAGGCGGGGCAGCTTTTCTCATAAGGATAGCTGCTGGAAACGCCGCCTGTAATTACGGTAGAACTGGTACAGGTGGTGCAGGTCTTGCTAGAAGAGCTTGCCTGGCCGAGAAGGCTTGCTGTACCTGGATAAGCTGCTTGATCAGGATAGCTTATCAAAGCCGGATTTTCGGCCAGTCCCGTTCCGCTCGATGAAATAGGAACATTGAGCGAACTGGGATAAGCAGCAGACTGGGTGCTCCCCTGAACGGGATAAATGTAGCCACTCTGGTCTGTGACCGGCCTGTACTGGTTGAAATCAGGCAGAACAAGACCTTCTGTACCGGGATCAGGTGGAATGGGCGAACCAGTGGGCAAAGATGCTGCGGTCATGCTTGCCGCAGCGGTTGAGTAGCCGGATGGATTAGATAGAGCAAAACCGTTGGGATACACATAAATGTAGATGTAGTTGGACCAGATGCCGCTGTTGTATCCGAGGATATGCCATCCCGTTACATCCCCGCAAAACCAACCCTTTTTCCAGCCCGTACCCGTCCAGCCCCACCATCGCACCGAGGGGGTGGACCGTCCGGGATACCATTCATAGACAAAGAAGTTGCCGCTTGATTTGATATCCGCCCAAAGGGGCAGATAGCCTCGATAGCTGCATCCTCCCACCGTCCTAAAGCCGGTGGCAGTCTGGACGTAGAATCTGTTGGCAGAAACCACTGAACTGGGATAATACCAGACGCTGGAGCCTGTCGATGTAGCCTGAACTGTAGACTGCGCTGAAGGCACAGGCACGGATATTAGCTGGGCCGTATCGACCGGCTGTGAGGCAGACACGAAACCCAAACTCGCATCGGGAGCGAAGCTCTCCATTTGCGGCTGCGAGAGTCCCAGCACCTCTGCAGTCATTTGCTCTTGCACTGGCCCGCCGATCTGCGGGGCTGCGTAAGTGGATTTTTGACTCAGAGAGGAATCCTGGCCCTGCGCGATATAATTGCCATAAGATGATAACGATGGCTGGTTTAGCGATGCCTGACTTGACAGTCCTTGCATGTATGAATTCGTATCCAGGCCAGCCGAAGAGCTTTGCTCCGGCTGAAGAGTGGCGGTTGTATCAGATATACCCGCATCGCCTACTGCACCTAAGGCGACGTTAATCATAACCAAAAACATAACCGATAACGTAAGATAAAGCTTCATGCACCCCACCCCATAGGTTTGCTTTCTCCATTCTTTTTAGCGCGCTCTATCTATTTAATACTTGCTTCATGTTTCAAAGAGCAGTAAACCAATTAGTTAATAATAATAATATTTGGCACCCAGATTAACCTACCAAAATAAAAGATTAACAAGAAAAGTGGGTTCCGGGCTATTGACCATCACCCCGGTTCCAGTTGCATCTCACCATCTCTGCCAGACGGGGATTGTTGAACTGATTGTAGATATCCAGATCGGTAGTATAACCTATAAAGGGATCTATGGTGCCCTTCTCCATGTTCATTATCCAGATCTGAAGACCCTTATCCTCTGCAGCCAGCCCATTCTCCTGGAAGAATTGCACAAATGGCTCTACAGTCTCGCTGCTTGCCACCAGGATAATATAGTCGAACCCGTGCACGGGACTGTAATTATTGATATCAAGGGGCTTTACGCTTGTGACTACAAACACCTTTGCCATGCGTTTTGCGGCTGAAAATGTCAACTCTTGCCGGCTCTGTGCAGAGCAGGTGTACCCGGCGTCACTCATGAAATCCATCAGTCGATCCACCATGCACTGCTGCAGGATGACCTTCAGCTCTGGGAGGGATCGTAGCAGCTTACTGTTGGCATTGGCGAAGTCCTGTTTGCTGTATCTCTTGGTGTGCGAAAAATGGAATATGCGGCCATCAATTTGGGTGTAGGAATCAAGCGTGGGCAGGTCGGATAATATGGGCTCTTTGCCCATGATGCTGGCAAAGATGCCAGGGGCAATTCTCTCGCCCACAACTCTGCAAAGTTCAATTCGCTCCTGGTCGCTTAATTTTGCAGATCGAACAATATCGTAGGTGCGAAGGAGAAGCTCACACCTGGCAATGATCTCCCTCTCGCAGAGCAGCTCTCTGAGAGGACCTGCTATTTTTTCGATTTGTGTCATTATCAGTCCCTTATTCATCATTCCCTTTAACGCGGGCTAATTCCGCTCGCAGCTCGCCCATCTTGGCCGTTCTCTCCGCAAAGGCATTGTGCTGGTGAATGCTTTCCTCATTGATCTGCTTTAAGGTCACTGCAGCGTCATCAGGAAGATCGGAAAATGCCTCGACCAGCTTCTGAGCCATGGTTCGAACGCAATCCTCCACGAACTTGGGGTTGCTGTGCGCCCTCATTACCACAACTGCCTCGTCCGGACGCTTCAATAGCCCATAGACTTTAGAACTCATGGACTCTTCAATGATCTTAATGATCATGTCGATGGAAACGCAGCGCCGGTCATGAACCTCTACAGAGATGCTGCCCCGTCCGCGCTGATTGTGCGTGGCCACGGGCAGACGCTCCGCGAGTTCTGCTGCCGATTCCAGAGAGAGACCCGCTTTGGCCAGCTCCTGGCGAACCTGCTCTTTCATGATCTCCTGAGCGCAGGGACAGGCAGTCATGCCTAAAACCTCGGCCCCGACCGTCTTTCGCACGTATCCGGTGGGCCCGGCCCTGGCCACTGCCTCGGCGAAGATGTCCACGACCTCCTGGCAGTTGACTTTTGTCACAGGCGTCTGTCTGCGCACAATGTACTCGCTTTTCATCTTTACTTCCGCCCGGGAAGCATACTCATGCCGGGAAAGAAGTCTCTTGGCAATCTCTCCACACAGCTCCTCGATCTCATAGACAGGGCAGTTTATGGCCTCTTCTAAAACCTCGTCTATCACCTCAAAGTTGCGGGAGAGATTGGCCCCTTTACGGTCAGATGGAAGATCGACAAAGACCTCAAAATTGGAGATGAGAACCACGGGCCGCTCATCATTGCCACGCTCAACTTTCACCAGCTTTTTGACGCCGGTCACTCCCACTCTGGTTAAATTGAAGGGATAATCTGGCTCGCAAGCTTGAATATCAGGTAGGCTATCCACTGTTTTCACCTTGTGCTCGACTCTAAAGCCTCGTCTTCGAGCGACTCGTCCTCTATTTCGTCTATGCGAGAGATGAGCCGGTCTACTTCCTGCATCATCTCCTCCAGGGTATCGCTGATCCTCTGGTGGCGCTCATCCGAGAGTTGGAAAGACCTTTCCATTTCCGCCAATAGATCTTCATCGCCCATATCGAGCATCTTGCATATCTTTTTCTCGACATCCTTCAAATCGGGCATGAGGGTTTATTTTAGAGCGAACATATTTGAGACTTTGCTCAGCGGTCAGATATATCTATGCGAAGGGCCTACCCTAAGATAAGGAGTTCTACTGATGATCAAGCGTTGCCCTCAGCACGGTTTTTTCAGGGGAGAGCACTGTGAGTGCGGCTCTGCCGGTCAGCTTCTTTTGGACGAGACCAAGACGGAGCAGCTCGGTCGGCTGGTCGCCGGGGGTCTTCGGCATTTTCCCGGTGATCTGGGCCTGGTTATGGACTCCCGCGGTTGGGTTGATCTCGACAAGCTCGGCCAGGTTGTGACGAGCAGGCATCGCTGGGCCGGCAAAGAATTGGTGATTGCGCTCGTACAGTCCGATTCCAAGCAGAGATACGAGATTGCCGACGACAAAGTCAGAGCCAGATATGGCCATTCCGTGGATGTAGAGCTTGATCACCCGGAAAATAAGCTACCCAAACTCTACTATGGGGCAAGTGAAGAGGAGGCGGACAGGATCCTGGAGATCGGCATCAAGTCTGCATCGCAAAGGTACGTTCATCTATCTACCACTCCCGAGAAGGCCTGGCATGTGGCGACCTTCCGCACCGGCAACCCCAGAGTGATCCAGGCGGATGCCGCCGCAGCGCAAGAGGCCGGTGTGAAGATGATGACCGTGAACGACGATATCGTCATCTCGGAGACGATTCCGTCCCGTTTTCTTTGCATTCTTGCCGCCAGGGACATCGCCAAACCGGAAAGCCATAAGAATATCTAGAACTCTAGCGACCGAAGCGCCTCTCCCTTCGCTGGCAGTCCCGGATGGCACGCAGAAAATCGATCTTTCTCAGCGCCTGCCAGTTGACATCGGTAAAATAAAGCTCTGAATAGGCTGCCTGCCAGATCATGAAGTCGCTCAGTCTCTTTCCGCCCGCCCTTATCACCAGATCGGGCTTCTGGGAAAATCTCAGATGCGATTCTATGGTTTTTTCGTCGATCTGCTCGGGATAAAGAAGCCCCGTTTCCACGTCCTTGAGAAGACCTCGGAATGCCTCTGCCACCTCGCGCTTGCCTCCATAGCCCAGAGATATTACTACCTTGAGCGGGCCGCCGGTGCCAGTTTGCTCGACGCCTTCTGCAGTATGCAAGCTGATTTGGGCGGGTACCGCAGCGAGCTTTAAGGCGATATTGCGCAGGAGCATGGGCGCATCATCGTTTACGTAGAGCAGCAGAGAGGTAAGACCAATGGACCGGCTCCATTCCAGCAGCTGGCAAAGGCGCACCAGACCTTCATCGGATAGATCCCCAGAGCTGAGAACAACGGCCACACAGCCGGGCAGATTGCTTTTTGCGATCCTGGATTGCAGGAGATGCTCGTAGAGGCGGTAAATCATAGTCATGTCCCAATGAATCTTCCATAGGCAAAGTATTTTTGCGATGAAAATTGTCCTGTAGTTTCATGGAGCGGGAAGATATCGCCCGGATGGCCATCGGACTGATGGTCCTGATGCTGCCTTATGCCGGAGCCTTCACCGTCATTCCCCTGGCGGTCGTATTCTTCCTGAACCGAGGCTCTCGCCTGCTCTGTGCATCCCTGGCCATGCTGCTCATCATGAGGCCGGCGCTTTCCATCACTGATACCAATCTGCCGCAATATGTCATCGCCATATCCTTTGTGGCCTCCACCTTTGCCCCTCTTGCCTTCCGCAAGTTCGATTCCCTGGCAGGGAGCATCATGTATCTGTTCATCAACGTGGGGCTCGGCTACCCCGTTGCTAGCCTGATATCCGGTGGCAGCCTCTCCTCCGAGAGAATATTATTCCTGGTCATCTTGGGAGGTCTGTCCGGAGCCTTTCTGCACCATGTATCCAAAGAGCGCGACTTCACAGTGCCCTTTGGCACCGCTATGGTGATGTGGCTTTTTTCCTTCGATTATCCGCTGCCTGAGCTGCAACGCATTCTGCTCATCTGCATCTTCGCCCTGGTCCTGGGCATCGGCGCCTACTGGGCAAAAGCCGCGGACTCGGATGCCGTGCTCAGCGAAACCATCGTCTGCCTGCTGGTGATCCTCTTTGCCGGACTCTCCTGGTTTATCCTGCTGCTCGCCTTCTATTTGCTGGGAGGAGCTTTTACTCGCTACGGATATTCCCATAAGCATAAGCTCGGAATAGCTCAGTCCCATGGAGGCCGTCGCGGCTACAAGAACGTCTACAGCAACAGCCTGGTGCCCCTTGTTCTGGCCATCTGCTACGGAGTTTACGGCAATGACGTCTTCATCTTTGCCTTCATTGCCTCAGTGGCTACCGCCAACGGAGACACTCTGGCCAGCGAGATTGGCGAGACCAGCCGCTCCAAACCCCGCATGATAACCACGCTCAAAGAGACAGATCCGGGCGTAGACGGAGGCGTGACGCCTTTGGGCGAAGCCGCTTGCCTTGCCGGAGCCCTCATCATCGGCCTTTTGGCCACAGGCATGGGAATGGTGGGCGTTTCCGGCATCATCGTTGCTGCCATCGGCGGCTTCTTGGGCACGAACTTCGACAGCCTTCTCGGGGCAACGCTGCAAAGCCGGGACACTTTGAGCAACAATGGTGTGAATCTGGTGGCGACGGCCTTCGGCGCTCTGGTGGGAGGAGCCCTCTGGTATATCCTGCAAAGTATTTAGGGATGATTATGAAGATATTCGGAATCTTTGGCGACCCAATTGAGCACAGCCTTTCTCCCGCCATGCAGAACGCAGCCTTGCGGGCGCTGGGCGAAAATGCCTGCTACCATGCCTTTCGTGTAAGCTCGGCTGATCTGGAAGATGCCCTTCTTGGGGCCGCGGCCATGGGCTTTTCCGGACTGAATCTGACCATTCCACTCAAGGAAAAGGCGCTGAAGCTGGATTTCTTGCGGCCTGATCCGCTCGCGAAGGCTATCGGCGCGGTGAACACGGTAAGCTTCGGGCCGCAGGGCATCGCAGGCTACAACACAGACGGATGGGGCGCGCTTTTGGCATTGCAGGATGCAGGCGTCGAAATCAGGGGCAAGAATGTGCTGATAATCGGCGCAGGAGGCGCGGCGCGGGCCATTGCCTACACTTTACAGCAGGAAGGAGCAGAGATATCCATCGCCAACCGCAGCCTGAAGAGAGCAGAGGAGCTGGCGGCTCTGGTGGGGGCCAGGGGCTTTTGCCTGTGCGACCTAGCAAGGCTCGCACCTCAGGCGGACATAATAATAAACTGCACATCGGTAGGCATGCGCGAGGGGGACCTCAGGCTGCTGGAGGGAAGGCTTTTGCAGAGAGACCAGGCGATCTTTGATATCGTCTACAACCGGGACACACAGCTTCTCAAGGATGCCCGCGCCGCCGGAGCGGTGGCCGTGGACGGAGTTATGATGCTGGTCTATCAGGGGGCCAAGGCTCTGCAGATCTGGACGGGCAAAAAGGCTCCCGTGGATGTGATGGAGAGGGCGGTTCGAGAGGCTCTGGCGGCCAGGCAAGCGGGAAAGGGTTGAAAGAGGCACGTTGCACATGGCTGGTATCAAGTCAGAGCAATGCAACGAAATCGCCCCGCAGGATACGCGGCTTCTCGCCCCTGCGCCTCTCGGGATTTGGGGCGGCATCGATCTCCAGCTGCCTCGTGTCATGCACTTGCGGGACTACTAACCCCTGTTTTCACGAATAGGAGAACCTAGCTCTTTGTAGTATGTATAAGTAGCAACGAAACAATAAAGTTTAGAGGCTCCTTATTGGTCGCCTCTTAATAGTCTAAGCAGAAAAAGAGCGTCTTCATTTGTGGAATCAATCTGCAATATTTTTTCGCAGCAATTGATAGCCTTTTGGGGATCGTAACAATCCAGAGTTGCAACTGAATAAAGTTTCGCTTGGAAGTCTAAGATTTGAAGTTTGATTCCTTCATCAGGTTCTAGAGTCAGAGCATCATCAAGTGCTCTTAAAAAGTTTCGGAAATCTAGAGTAGCCAAGTACGCAAGTCCCCTGAAGTAATGTGCTAAATAAAATCTAGGATTTATTGCTAATGTGGCATCAACTACATCAAATATTTTTTCCCTTATCAGCAGGGCTCTTTCACTTTGTACAACGCCCGGAGTAAGCATCTGCGACCTATTATCATTTATCGAATCACCCGTAGCTGTTACCAACTGGCCGAGGAGGGCTTCACATTTAAGCAAATAGAGGTTGAGTTTATCTTCGTCCGATGCACTTCGATCAATTGCGGCATTAATATAACCAAAAGCTAAATCAAAATTATCACTCTCGATAAGACGCATAGCTTCTCTAAAAAAGATACCCATATCATGGCTATCGAATTTGGTTCTTATTAAATCTTGTATACACCTTCCCATAACTGAAAAGAGACTAAACGGTACACCCGACATAAAACCACCGTAAATCCTATACAGGTATCTCAGTTTATACTTATCCCTTTTAAACGCAATATACCAGAGAATTACAGCTGATCACCATATAGTCACATCAATTGGGGGAAGATCAAAATTGATTGGTGCGGAGTTCCGGATTTTAACCGGAGACCTTAAGGCGTACGTTCCTTAGATCTACACAAGATAAGCATCAATATAGCCCATAGATGTGATTTCTGAACATGAGAACGTGCGGGGGATGAGATTCTCGCACTCATGCGAGAGATCAGTATCGTATCATCACTCTGCTCAGGGTGTTTATGAATAATATCAATATACTCCAGCCAAGTAAACGTTCAATGGACACCAAAAATCTGAATCCAAGTATGCGGATATTAAAAATATTTTGTTTTAGTAGATGATCATACGTTGCAGGACCATACGGATACAACTCTTTTGGCAGTGAAAGTAATGCAACAGCACTAAAGAAGATTGATTCTATCATTTTCTGCCAATTATTACTAGTAACAAAGGGATAATGCCTACTACCCAAATAGTATATAATTCCGAAAATTATTATTATAATCCCTCCAAATATAATAGGACGTTGCGGTTTAACTCCATATCCACAGATGGCACAGAACAACCAATCTGAGACCTTAGAGAATCCCGAATCTTGATCTCTTCTCCAATTCATATAATCGTAGTAACAATTATCTGCATCAGTAAACTGGCCGTGATCCTTTAAATCTTGAATTAAGCCCAAATAGGTTACTTCATCATCGCATTTGAAGACATTATCGAGGTTCCTCCATCCAACAATATAACCGCTGAACTTGGCTCCATTAAAGACCGCATCTCCTCCGAATTCGGCGTATGTAAAATCGACATTCCTGCTGAACTGGCTTCCAATAAAGTTGGATGTTCCGTTAAATTTGGTTCCTCTGAAGTAAACATCTCCGTTGAATTGAGCTTCTTTGAAAAGGGGTCCATCATTAACATCAAATTGAGCTTCACTAAAAGATGCTTGCCCGATGAATTGTGCTTTCCTGAAATCGATATATGTGCTATTAAATTTAGCTCTTGAGAACCAGGCATTGTATAACTTAGCACCCCAGAAATGGGCAATTTTGTCAAACTCGGTATCCATGAAATAAGTAGGCCCACTGGCTCCAATGAAATCAATACCATTGTAGAACCGAGCATTATTGAAGTTAGCTATCCCACTGAATACGGCAACATCAGAAAAAACATTAGTATACGTACTGAACTGAGCACCATGAAATATGGCGAAACAGGTGAAATTAGAACCAGAGAAGTCGATTGGGCTATAAAATACAGTTTCGCCGAAATTCACATTTCCCTCAATTGTGGCATTTATTATTTTTATTTCGGAAGTAACAATTTTTGCATTTTCTGTTAGACCTAGAATTGAAGTATCGTACAGAGATCTATTGATGTGTCCATTTGGCAAATTCAATTGGCTCAAATCCAGATCGCCTTTTATTATGACGTGGTCATATTCTACAGGCTCACCTTTCTCTATCTTGGCAAGTATCTCGCTGGCTGGAACTGTCTTTGTGTAATCAGAACAATCTACAGTCGTAATCTCCGCCATCAGCAGTATCAAAGCCAAGACAAGTCTCGTTCGATCTCTCACCAGGTTTACCCCAACATCCTTATTAAAAATAAAGTATGAGAAGGTTTGGGTCGTATCTCACACGCCGATCAGCCTTCATCAAGACAAAGTAGCGGAGTAGGAAGGCTGACCCCAACTCAGATAGTGCATATAACCTGTAATCAAATCCGCCTCTTTTCGATATCCATTAAACCGCAATAGATTATTATAAGATATCTTTCCGAGTCAAACCACCTGATGATGCGCGAAATATTGTGAAGTTTCTATTTGCTTTTACTGCGATCGATTTAGTGCAATCCGTTGATTGTAAACCAAGATTTGCCAAGACTATATGAACAAGTAGTTAGACCAACGAGGATTTAGGCTAATCTTGGGAAGTTATACTGTACTATGAACAACTCGTGAATTTTGGCGCGCTTGTCTCCCATAATTCTATGGCATTTTCATAAATCTTAAAAATAGTGCCATAGAACTACCTTACATGCACCGGTCCGTTTCAGGCGATCGCTGGAAGGCCCTTGCAGAAGGCTGCCGTGCCACCCGCGGCTCGCAGGGAGGCGCAGAAGCTGCAAGGAGAGGCGGACAATGGCCCTGGCAGAGGCCGAGGCCCTCAAGCACCAGGCCTGTTTGAAGGCTCAAATCTGATTGGAAGATGGGCGTGTACCATCGGGACTTCGCGGCTTCGCGCCTTCGCGTGAACCCGGACCCTGTTGAATCTCAAGCGAAGCCTTGACGGGCGCGAAGAAGGCAAATGCAAAGCTTTACGAAGCTTAAAGGCATTTTCATTGCCAAACGAGGTGGAGGGCGAAGGCAGGCAGAGGACCCGCGAAGATGCTTGACCTGGTGGTCAAGTCAGAGCAATGCAACGAAAGCGTCCTGCAGGATCTACGGCTTGTCGCCCCTGCTCCCCTCAGGATTACGGGCGGCATCGATCTACTGCTGCCGTGTGTCATAATTTTGCGGGACTACTAAACCCTGTTTTCACGCATAGGCGATCCTGGCTCTTTGTAGTATGTATAATGTGTAACTATTGGAAGCGATTTAAGTTGACAAAAAAATGGAGATGGGAGTAGTCACAATTACACACACGGTAGCCAGTCAACGCTGATTGCGCCGCATGTGGAGTTCCCCCAAAGCTGGATGAACTTCTCGATGGAGAAGACGCCAGTCA
>JBATEC010000007.1:0-12420 GCA_049663825.1 Methanothrix sp.
GTAACGGGCCGACGCGAACATCCTGCCATTATGGTTTTCTTGTTGTTGGTTCGTCTCTGTGCGTTCCTTTTCAAAGTGCGTTTGTCTTCGCAAAAATTCTCGTTGTTTGGAGGCGTTTCAAGCGCACCCCGGTACCTCCTGGAGCCAGATAATCTCTAAGTAAGACCTCTCGCTATTAATCCATCTTTCGCTCAAATTGAAAATTTCCCAGAATCGCGGAGTGAGGATACACTTTGCTGCAAAAAAGAATCGCTGCTACTGAGTTTTATTTAGCTCTTCCAGTGCCGCTTTCAGCTTCCCGTAAGTCGCTTGCAGCGCCTCCGATATCACCCTGTTGTCGGAGAGCACTGGCATGAAATTGGTATCCCCATTCCAGCGGGGCACAATGTGCAGATGAATGTGATCGGCAACGCCGGCTCCTCCCACCAGTCCCATGTTGATCCCCAGATTAAAGCCGTCCGGGTGCATGGTCTTCTTGAGCAGATCAACGCATAGATCCGCAAGCTGCATCATCTCCTGCTGCTCTTCTGCCGCCCAGCTCGATAGAGAGGCCGTGTGCCGGTAGGGAACGACCATCATATGGCCGTTGTTGTAGGGAAAAGCATTCAGGATGATGAAGTGATACCGGCCACGGTAAAGAATGTAATTGTCTTCGTCCCGGCTCTCCTTCGGCTTGTCGCAGAATATGCAGCCCTTCGGCTTTACGCTTAAAATGTAATCGATCCTCCAGGGGGCCCATAAATTTTCCATGTTATTTCTCCTCTCTCAGCCAGACGAGCTTTCTTCCCTGCACCTTGGGCTTTTCCTCTATAAACATCTTTATCGCCCTGGGATAGGCTTTGTACTCCGCTCTCTGGATCCGGGCCTTGAGGCTATCGTGGGTATCGTTCTGCAAAACTGGCACCGGCCTCTGGTAGACAATGGGGCCGTGGTCTACATCCTCATCCACGATATGGACGGTCGTTCCCGTCCATTTTACTCCGTACGCCAGAGCCTGGGAGAAGGCATCCATGCCCCGAAATGAGGGCAGAAGTGCGGGATGAATATTCAGGATCCTGTCCTTGTAGTGACGAACGAATATGGGCGATAAAATCCTCATGTAGCCCGTGAGAACGATCAACTCTGCGCCCTTTGCCTCCAGTTGGGCAATGAGCAATTGATCGTACTCCTCGCGGGAGCGGTGGGCGGGATCGATAAAATGAGCGGGAACGCAAAACTCCTTTGCGATCTTCAGGGCTCCAGCATCCGGCTGATCGGTGAGGACTGTTCTAACACGGGCTGGCAGCCGACCGCTGCGCTCCTCTTGCAGAATGTAGCGCAAATTCTCTCCCCGGCCCGAGGATATGACGCCAATTGTAGTTGTCAAGATGATAATCTCACTATAATATCATTTACCAAGTGTGATTTCAATTGCTGAAACATTGGTCTCTCCCCGTTCGGTGTTGAGGACCTCCGTGGTGATAGAGATGCCTTTCACAGTGACGTCCGACAGAAAGCGGGACCTTGAAACCTCTGCCACATCCACCGCCCTGGAGATCGCCCGGCCCCTGGCCATGATCCTGACATCCTCTGCGCCGTTGTTGAACTGTGTAACCACTGCCAGTACGTAGTTCATCACTGGCTTATTGCCGACGAACACGACATCATCTTCAGCCATTGGGTTATCACCTTGGGAATTAAATTAAAGCTAGATCATCATTTTCCTAGATAAAGTTACTGATGATGGATTTACAGGTATCTGCCTCGCGCCTTGATATCCTTGACCCTCTGCAAGACCGCATCTGCCTGCGGGTAGGTTCGAGTGTAACCGGCCACAAAGGCCTCCATCAGCTCCTCCGGTTGGTCGTGCGTGCTCTCCAGGGTCTGAAAGTATACATGCACATCCACTCCCTGCGCTTCCACGGTTTTTTCATAAAATGACAGGCCGAAGTCGATGAGACAGATCTTGCCGCGTGTGAGTATCATATTGGAGGTGGTCAGGTCCCCATGAATAATTCCGCCGCGATGCAGCTTTCCCACCGTTTCCCCTACCATTTCGGAGAGCTCCTGGTTGATGATATCCTTGATCTTCTCGCCCTCTATCCTCTCCATCTTCAGCTCAAAGCGAGAGACATCGCAGATGATGGGCGTGAGGACCCCGTGCCTGCGGGCGTCGGACATTATCCTTGCTTCTCGCAGGGTTCTCTCCTGCCGAATACGTTCATCGAGTGCCGGCTGACGGTAGCTCTTGGCATGCCGCTCCTTCCTTACGATTCCATTCTCAAGAGTGATGACAGCTTCTGCGCCTCTGCCTATCTCCATAATTCCTCTTTTTGTTTCCAGGCCTTGACCAGGCCGATACAGCCCGTGATCATCATATCTCCTCCGGGAGATGCCGCCATCGCGCCCTTCAGGGCTCCGCTGGAGAGAAACGCCTGCCTGCGCGGTCCGGTAACGAGCGTGGCCCCTATCTTTTTGGGAACACTATCGATATAGGCTCCATGGCCTCCATCCTCGAATACCTCGCTGCTTTTTAATGTTCCGTTGCACAGCTTTTCTGTAAACTCTCGCAGCTTTTCCGGAGAAAGCTCCGAGGTGTGGTGCTCGAAGAAGGCTGTGATCCGGTCCTCGGCCAGCAGCGCGGCCACGGTATGGCCGTTTCCGAAATTGATGATGAGTGCGGGCGACCTGTCCGGCAAATCGAGAGCTGCACCAAAGATCGCTGCCGGGCCGGTGTCCATGAGAAGCGGCTGTATTCCTGCACTTTCCAGGGCACCTTTGACGGCCAGCATCCTGGTCATGGCCGCTGGAGGCTGGCGGTAGGCGAAAGCCTCCAGTCTCCCGCCTGAGCGGATCGCGGCAGCAAGATGCTCAATTCGAACCAGCCGGTTTGATCGGTCTGGGGAGTAGCCATGATCCTGTACGGCCACAGCCATATCATCGGGCAGAGCAATGTCGAAGATCTGCAAGGCATGGGATAGTGCTGCAATGTCTATGTCCCCTGTCTCGATGACCTGCGCACCACTGGGTGCCTCCTCTTGAATCGTGACGCCTAAGGCCGCCACGCGCTCTTTGTTATCATTTATGGTTGCAGCAGCCGACGGTGTGGCATAAACTCGCAGTCCCGCAGCCAGATGCCATCTTACTGCCGCAGTAGAGGCTCCTCCTCCCATGGTCGGTCCGCGCAGGAATACATCCTTGCCTGCCAGACGGGCTCTGTTTATCCTGTTTCCCACCAGCACGGTTTGGCTGGGCAAAACCATCTTGGTCGAGCCTTCCAGTGACACGTCCTCCGAATAGAGCAGAATGTCCTGGGTGCCTGCCCCTACATCAATTGCCAAAAGCGACATAGATCTTCCTTCACGGGAATAATTTTATCCTGGGACGTTAAGGAAATAGCATGATCATAGATGTAGTGGTCGCGAGCACATCCCGCTTTCAAAAGTTTGGGCCGGCAAGCTCTCCGGCTGAGGCGGAGGACCTTTCCGGCAAGGCGATCTTGGAGAAAATTAAAGCTGCAGGACATACCGCCCGCTACGCTCTTTTGCCGGACGGCTTTGTCCTGCGGGATGCCGTGGAAAAAAGTGATGCAGACGCCATTATCATCTGTGGTGGCACAGGGCTTACTCATCTTGACTTAACCTTGGAAGCCATTGAGCCGCTCTTTGAAAAGACGCTTCCCGGCTTTGGGGAGATCTTTCGTTACAAAAGCTTGGATGAGGTGGGCTATCGCGCCATGCTCACAAGGGCAGCGGCGGGAGTCTATCATGGCAGGCCGGTCTTCTGTTTGCCAGGATCGCCTGGCGCAGCGCGTCTGGGAATGGATCTCATACTGGTGGAAATAGAGCATATTCTCGGGCATATACGAGAATAAAATTTAAAAAATAATATTAATCTTATCACTTCTCATTGGGCCACAGTAGCCTTTTATATCATTAGCACTCTAATAAGGATATAGAGCTATTTGGGAGTAGATTGGCCAATGGAGACAGAGATTCCAGTGCGAGATATCATGAGTCGGCCGGTGATCACAGCAGATGCCGAACTGGACGTTTTAAGCGCTGCCAAAAAGATGGGCTCGGCCAACGTGGGCAGTCTGATTATAGTATCCGGCGACAAGCCCACCGGTATTCTAACGGAAAGGGATCTGGTAAAGAAGGTCTTAGCCTTGGGAATAGATCCCAGAAGCTTGAAGGTGGCAGAGATCATGAGCGCCCCCGTAGTCTCCATTGAACCTGATGCCAGCCTACGTGAAGCTGCAGCCTTGATGCTCCGCTCTGGTGTAAAGCGACTGCCAGTGATCTTCCAGGGAAAGCTCGTGGGCATAATTACAGATACGGATCTTGTCTCAGGGTCCTCACTCGGTTTGAATGAGGTTTTAAGCGATCTAATGGAGATGCACAAAGAGAGTATTCATTTAGAACAGCCTCGAGGGGTGGTGCGAGGAATCTGTGAGGTTTGCAGCCAGCTCTCAGATACCCTGGAGAGCGTGAATGGAGAGTTGCTCTGCTGGAGTTGCAGGGACGGAAAAAGATAGAATTTCATTATTGCTGGACAGCAGGGGAATAATAATGTTAGTCGAAGATATTTTGTCCAGAGATCCTCTATACGTCGAGGATTCCACTTTTCTGACCAAAGCGCGTCAGATGATCCGAGACAACCATGTGCGCGGGTTGCCGGTTGTGAACAGCAAAGGCATAGTTGTCGGAATCGTAACCAATCAGGATATGCTGCGTGTGACCTCGACCAGGTCCAATGTGACTATATCGGGCTTTGTGGTGCAAGTTCCTACTGTGACTGGGCAGATGGATATCCTTGATGCCGCCCGGCTCATGCTCAAAGAAAAGAAAACTTTACTTCCTGTAGTCGAGTCCGAGGAGAAGCCCGTGCTAAAAGGAGTTGTTAGCCTCTTGGACGTGTTTAAGAATATCGATTTAGAGAAGGTGCCAGATCGGCCGGTATCTGAGATTATGACCAGCAAAGTTGTAACCACTCGCCCCGATGATCACGTAACCAAGATCTGGGATCTGATGGTCGATAAGGACTACACAGGTCTTCCTGTGGTCAAGGACGGCAAGCTTGTAGGAATGATCACCAGATTTGATCTGCTGAAAGGCACAGCCCGAATCGGCAAGGAGAGTGAGAGAAGACCGGCGGACTCGATGCAGGTGCCTGTAGAGAAATTTATGAGCTCGCCGTTGTTTAGCGTAAAGCCGGAAGATAGCGTGAGAGCAGCCATCGAGCTGATGCTCAAGCACGAGGTGGGCCGAATGTCAGTGGTGGACGAAGGAAAGCTCGTGGGAATTGTGGATAGAAACGATCTGATCAAAAGCTACCTTGGTGAGTGAAGATGAGCAAAGGGCCAACAACGGGAAAAGAAGTAACAAGGATTCCGCAAAAGAACGATCGCATGCCTGTAGCCCCCGGCTCGGGGGATCGAGGACCAATACAGTTCGACTCACGGCACGCCAAGCGAGCGAGCGACGTGGTGGGTGTAGCCTCGCCTGATGTTGTCACCGTTCCTCCCACTACTACCATCATGAGCGCCATAAAGACCATGACCTTCTATGGCTTCTCCCGGCTTCCGGTTGCTGATCCAGGCACAAAGAGGCTGATTGGCTTTGTGACATCAGTGGACGTTGTCGACTTTCTGGGCGGTGGACTGCGGCACAATCTCTTGCGGGAAAAGTATGGAGGAAACATCTTCACCGCCATAAATGCCGATATCACAGAGATCATGAGCACGCGCCTCACCTACGCCAGTGACAAAGCCTCTTTAAATGACGTTTTGAAGCTGATGTATGAGAAGAACGTGGGCGGACTGCCCATAGTTGATGAGGATATCCGCATCAAGGCCATAATCACTGAAGAGGACTTTGTGCGCTTTTGCCGGGGACTGGATACCGGCCTTTGCGTAGAGGCCTTCATGAACCCACATGTGGTGACGGCTCCGGCTCAGACCACTATCGAGAAGATGACCAGGATGATCATCCAGAAGGGCTTCCGTCGCATGCCGGTAGTTCAGGATGGAGTTCTCATGGGCATGGTCACAGCATCGGATATCATGAAATATCTGGGTAGCGGGGATGCTTTTGAAAAGGTGGTTACCGGCGACATCGGTGAGGTAATGAATCAGCCCATCAAGATCTTGATCAAGAGAGGCTTGCTGGTTACTGAGAAGAAAGCCGACCTGGGCCAGGCTGCCAGGAAGATGATGGACAACGAAATCGGATCTCTGCCTGTTATGGACAAGGGATCATTAGTCGGCATTCTGACGGAGAGAGACTACGTGAGGGCGTTAGCCGAGAACAGAGGTCTTCTAGCATGATAATAAAAAAAGTCAAAGATTACATGAGCGCTCCCATTTATGTCATTGAGCGAAACGAGCCCATCCAAAGAGCCAGGAATCTGATGTTCAAGTACGCCATCGGCAGATTGCCTGTAATGGACAACGGCTTGCTGGTGGGCATCGTAACCAAGTACGACATCACCAATCGGCTCAACCAGGCGGCTCCTGAGTGGCGCAGAAGGCCCATAGACAAGGTCCCCATCCAGGTGGTAATGACTGAGAAGCCCCTCACCATATTCCCTGAAGCCACCATGCCTCAGGCAGCAGAGCTTCTCATAGAAAACGGCATTAGCGGCCTGCCGGTCGAACGCGATGGCGAGATCGTGGGCATGATCACATCTCGGGACATAATGAAGTACTTCTCCGAGCAGGATCTCAAAGAGACCGTAGGAGACATGATGAGCAGGAATGTGCTGCGTGTGCACCGCCACCATACCATCGGCCACGTCCTGGAAGAGATGAATGTGCAAGGCCAGAGCCGTGCCCTGGTCTATGAGGACAATACGACTCCGGTGGGCATTGTGACCCGCTCCGGTCTTACCTTTTCCGAGATAATGGGGCCGAAGGACGAGATGGAGACCAAGAACGTCAAGATGACCCGAAAAGAGAGCCCTGCCGGCAGAAAGCAGTACCGCTATGTAAAGCAGATGCCTTTTGTGGCGGAGGACATCATGACCTCTCCCATTTTTACCATTGGTTCGGAGATTAAGGCAGTGCAGGCGAGCCAGACCCTGGTGGAGAAGAATATCATTGGCATGCCTGTGATGGACCAGAATGAAGTAGTGGGCTACTTCTCCGCAGATGAGATCATCGCAGAGGTTGGGAGGTGGAAGTAATGCAGGTAAAGGACATCATGAGCGAGCCCGTTACCATCGATAAATCAGAGAGACTTGGCAATGCTCTGGATCTGATGGAGAAGAATGATCTGAGAAGGCTCCTGGTAACCAACAAAGACAAGATGGGCGGCATAATCACCATGAGACAGATTGCTCGCGTTCTGGGAACACGAAAATCTCTGGGAATGCCCGCCTCCTCTCTGCATGTGGCGTCTGCAACCATGGATGCCGTAATAAAGGTGCTCCCCGATATGGATGTGCAGGGTGCCATGGTCCTCTTGCAGAAGACCGGCGTTCTGGTGGCAATGGATGGCGAGAAGGTTCTGGGATGGGTTCGGCCCAGAGAGATTCTGGCTTCTGTAAACGTAAGCGGCATGGCATCCGATGCCATGCGTTTCCCCCTCACCTCCAACCCCAACGACCGGCTGGTTCATGCCCGGCGCATGATGCTGGATAGGGGCGTAGGAAGGCTTCCTGTGGTGGAGGGTGGCCGGCTGGTGGGCATAATATCGGAAAGGGATGTGGCCAAGTCTCTTCGTGCCTTCCGGGATCTGAACGATACTGCCAGCAAGCAATACGCGCGTATCTACAACATCCTGGTCTCTGATGTGATGACTCATGATGTGAAGTACGTCTATGCCGATACTCCTCTGGACGAGGTCAAGAAGATCATTCTTACCGAAAACAGAGGCGGCCTGCCCGTTCTCAATCGTAGAGAAGAGGTCGTGGGCATGATCACCAGGCGGTCCGTCTTGGATTATCTGGTGAGGACCGGATGAATCTGGCAAGAGTTGCACAGAGACTGGGAATAACGGAGAGCAGGCTGCAAGGCCTGCAAGAGACTATTATCAGAGAATCTGCCTGGCCCGAGCCTCGGTTGCTCCGGTTTGAAAAAGAGACCTCGGGAATCGAGGCCGGGACAGTTGTTTTTGAAAACGGCGAGGTTGTTTTTGGCTATCCCAAGATCCGCCGTCCTCTCGTGCTTGCCGCTGCGATAAAGCGGCATTTTTCCGATACGGTGGCGGTAGAGGAGAAGATGAACGGCCATAATGTGCGCATCCTCTCTTTAAACGGTGAGATTGTGGCCCTCACCAGAGGCGGTTTTATCTGTCCATATTCCACGGAAGTGGCGCGCGGGCTTATACCTGAGAGCGTGTTCGAAAAGCACCCTATGAGGGTTTTATGTGGAGAGATGGTGGGCCCGGAGAATCCCTATGTGGCCAATGACATCTATCCTACGGACAGCATTGACTTCTATCTCTTCGATATAGCCGAAAAGAACCACCGGGGAACTTTGGGCGTGCACAAAACCCATGAATTCGCCCAGGAGTTTGGCCTGTTGGCTGCGGCCTTTTTGGGCGAGTTTCATAAGGAGAGCGCCGCTGAGAGGATCAAGCAGATCGTGATCAAGCTTGGCCGTCAGGGGCGCGAGGGCGTGGTGATGAAAGACCCGGAAAATATTGTGCCGCCGCTAAAGTATACCAGCTCCAAGACCAATTGCAGTGACCTGGCCGTGGCCTTTCGCTACTATAACGACTATGCTCTGGACTTCTTTGTCTCCCGGGCGGTGCGAGAGGGCTATCAGTCTGTGGAATGGAACGAGACGGATGAGGAGAGACGAGCGAGGGCTCTGTCTTTGGGCGAGAGCATTCTTTTACCTTTGGTCGATACCATAAAGAGAGCACAGCAGGGCGAAACTATTGTGCAGAAGGTGCAGATCAGGGTGAAAAGCCTGCAGACGGCCAGAGATTTTGAGTATCACCTCCGGAGAAGCGGCATTCGTACCATCTTCGAGCCGCCCGAACCCGACGACGGCTGCTATTTGATACGAATAACCAAGCTTGTCATGAGCACAAACGATAAAACCCAGGCGCTCCTGGGTGGAGAAATGTGGTAGAAGGCCAAGTCTTATGAGCGAAATTGCAGATATCGAGTTGCAGGGCCATCTCATCGACTCGCAGATCCTAACAAAGGTCTTGGATAAGATCATGGATATGGGCGGCGAGTTTGAGATCAAAAAATTTCAGATAGGCCAGAAGAAGAACGACAGCAGCTATGTGCAGATCACCGTCACCGGCGAGGATGCGTCCCATCTGGACCGGGTTCTCTTAGAGCTGCATGCCCTGGGGGCGCGCCTCGTGGAGATGGAGGATGTCAAAACCGGTGTAGCCCCTGGCGATATGGTTGTCCCCCGAGGCTTTTATTCAACCACCAACCATCCCACCTATGTGCGCTATCAGGGCACCTGGGTGGAGGTGGAGCACAACCACATGGACTGTCTGGTCGTGCTGCAAGACGGCCGGGCACTGTGCACTCCCATAGGCCATATCAAGAAGGGTGAGCGTGTGGTCATTGGCACCTCCGGGGTCAAGGTCGTGCCGCCGGAGCGTCCCCGCGAGAAGACTTTCTTCGGCTTCATGTCCAATGAGGTCAGCTCAGAGCGGCCCAGCGGTGAGCTGGTGCGCCAGCTGGCGGGCGAGATTGTGCGCACAAAGAAAGCGGGCGGGAAGATTGCCGTGGTCTGCGGACCGGCTTTGGTTCACACGGGTGCTGCGCCCTCACTGGCCCGGCTCATTAGGGAAGGCTACATTGATGTGCTTTTGGCCGGAAACGCTGTGGCCGTGCATGACATCGAGCGGCAGCTCTTCGGCACCAGCTTGGGCATGAACTGCCAGGGAAATGCCATCTCCGGAGGGCACCGAAATCACCTCTACGCCATAAGCGAGATCATGGCCAGCGGCTCCATCAAGAATGCCATAGCGGAAGGAAAGCTTAAAGGGGGCATCATGTATGAGGCCACCCAGAAGGGCATCACCTACATACTAGCCGGTTCCATTCGCGATGACGGGCCTCTGCCTGAGGTCATCACGGACACGGTGAAGGCCAAGGACGCCATGGACAAAGCTCTGCGTGGCGTGGACATGACCATAATGCTGGGCACGATGCTGCACTCCATCGCCGTGGGAAATTTGCTGCCCTCCTTCGTCAAGACCATTTGTGTGGATATCAATCCCTCAACCGTGACCAAGCTCATGGACCGGGGTTCAGCCCAGGCTATCGGCCTTGTCACCGATATCGGCATATTCCTGCCCCAGCTCGTAGTGGAGGTCGATAAATTGAAGAACGGACTGGAAGAGAAGCCTTGCGAGGATAGGAAAACTTAAATTCAAATGGGTCTCTGGCTTTCCGGTCGAACAGCACTGTGGGCCGCCGTGGCTTAGCCCGGTTAAAGCGGCTGATTCGTAATCAGCAGTTCATGGGTTCGAATCCCATCGGCGGCTTTATTTATGAATTCGAGATTTGAGGAACTCATATGTTTATTGGCCACTTCGCAGCAGCATATGTTCTCATCCGCCTTTTCCCGGGGGTAACTCCTATAATTCCTCTCCTGGGCGTGAACTTTCCGGATTTCCTCTGGCCTTTTCTAATACTCTCCGGATTAGAAAAAGTGTCGATCGATCCTGATTCACCGCTTCAGAATCACATAATTTATGGCTAAATTCTTGATTGGTTCCATCGTTATCCTGATCGTTATCGCCATTATTGGAGTGGCAGTCACGATGCACTACCACAGCGATATGCGCGCCATCCGAGAGCATATCAACAGCCTGGGCAGCCAGGTGATCAAGACGGACTGCGGACCAATCGAATACGCCAGGATTGGGGACGGGTACCCTCTGCTGGTAGTGCACGGCAACGCGGGTGGGTTTGATCAGGGATTGATGCTGGCGAATACGAGCATAGATCCTGAGCTTCAAGTCATCGCCGTTTCGCGGTTCGGCTATCTTCGCTCGCCTATGCCGGCGGAGGCCAGCGTAGCAATGCAGGCCGATGCCTTTGCCTGCCTTTTGGACGCCCTGAATATAAAGCAGGCTTCCGTCGTCGCTTATTCGGCAGGCTCCACATCAGCGGTACAGTTTGCCATACGTCACCCGGAACGTGTCTCGGCACTTATCCTCGTTTCGCCCGTTGGCCTGGGAAAGGGCCCAATCATGCCAAAACCGATATTTGATATCGTCTTCCGGAATGATTTTATCTATTGGACAATGATCACCTATTTCGGATCGAGCGTGCAAGCCGCATGGGCCGGTGTGCCTGAGGGATTCACATTCACAGCTGAAGAAAATGCTGAAGTTAAGGCTCTGCTGACCAGTCTCCTGCCAGTCAGCGCGCGGGTCAATGGAAGTCTTTTTGATATCTACGTATCAACTCCTGAGATGCTCAACAGCTCTGAGAGCAAGGACTATCCGTTTGGTAATATCAAGACCTCAACGCTGGTGATCAGCGCTGTGGATGATCCACTGGCGATACATGAGAATGCGCGAGCTCTGGCGGGCCGAATTCCCAATGCACATTTATTGTCCGTAACAGATGGGGGCCATATGCTTTTAGGACATCACGAGGAAGTTAAGTCGAAGATCTCTCAGTTCCTGCGCAGCAACGTGTCTCTGTTGAATAATCGCGCATAGCACCATCCGGCCTCTGCGCTATGCTGGTATCATTGCCTTTATCATCATGGCAGTCACTGCTGCAATAATCATATTATTTTTTTATTATCATTCTCGGATCCAACATACTCCACGCCATCAACCAACATCCAACCAGGACCAACAGTCCGTGACCTACTCGTACTGACTGAGGAGTGAAGAATTGCGGGATGAAGAGTGCGAAGCCGACAGCTAGAGGAATGCCGCTCCACTTGGTCAGGATACCCGACATCCAAATCGCAATCGCAAATAGGATTGTGCCGACTGCAATAGCGAGAAGGCCGAATCCGAAGAACCAGATGCCTTCCCCAAATCGGATCGAATTTGTGAGATTCACAAGTAAGTCAACGTTGTTCTGGCTAACAGCTTCCTGACCCACGGCGTGTAATGCGAAGGTTTCGGCTCCGTAATAGGTCAGAGTCAAGCTGACGCCAATCCAGGTCACAACGAGTGCTGTGATGCCTAAACTCCCTGCCGTCGTTTTGCGTAGCTGGCTGCACAGACCGAGCAACCCCAGTATGAGCAGGATGAACCCAACCATGGCCAGCGAGTGCGCAAGAAGCCAAGAGGAGGAAGCGAATGCTTCAGCTCCCTGCAAAGTTGACTCTTCTGAGAATGGCCGGATCGCAGGATATAGAATAAAGGTATGTGTTTAGCTCATCATAATCAGCATCTAGAAGCACATTTACGCGCCTCCAGCACAACAAAATCATACAGAGCCAATTTTTTATGCACGTGCGATCGATATCGATTTATATTTAATTCATGT
>JBATEC010000008.1:0-16444 GCA_049663825.1 Methanothrix sp.
CCACAATACGGACGATTGCCATGGATACCCACTCTCACTACTGCCGGGCCCCTTACTCCAGACCTGTCATCCACCATATATAAGTTAAATAGAATCTAATTTTTCATTCCTTGTTAAAACGTCCCCAAGATTTGCATTTATTGTAGAATTTATACTATTAATATTTTGCAGCAGCTCATTGCCGGAAGGCGTGGTCTTGTATAACCGTTCCTCTTTAACAAGATAACCGTGCGAAGTTAACCATTCGAGATATTGCCCTGCATTCTTAAAATTGAGGTTGACCTGGTAGACAATTTTGGTCTTGCTTGATCCATCCCCTTTGCAGATATCGAGAATACCGCCAAGTATCTCCAGCTTGTTTCTTCGCGTCATCTCTTTTTCCCCACTTTTTGTCTACCTTCATTTATCTTATTATATTAGATACTGATAAAATATTGAAGTCTGCGGACCAAAAAAGAATGATCATCCGCGTACAATGGATGCAATCGCCGTATCCAGTTCTTCGGCATCCTGTCGCAGCGGTCCGTCTCCCTGGCTCTTGAGCTTTGCCAGATCCCGCCGCAAAGGTCCCAAGCGCAAAGTCGCGTTTTGTCCCTCTGCCGAGGATGCCATCTGCCGCAGCTTATCCAGCCTTTGCCTCATTGCATCCGGCCTTTGCAGCAATTCCGACAGCTCTTGCAGGGCCTTGACGACACTTTTGCCGCGCGCAGTCAGTTCCAGGTAATTGATCCGTCCCTCCGGTCGCGACTTGATCAAACCCTGCTCTTCCAGCTCACGAAAGATGCTGCAGGTATGGGGAAAGGTAGAATCTATGCGCTTGGCGACCAGCGCGGCATAGGCGTGCTCTATCTCACCCACGGCAATTATTGCTAAAACGGGCTTTTCCCGGAGGAAAAGCCGCTCTAGTGGTTCACGCATGCATTCTCAGACTTTTTCAGGCCTGCACAGCATCTTGCGTTTGGACCTGAGTGGGGGTGATTACCGGAGCGGAAAGGGCCTGCTCCGGCGGGGTTATGTCAGTCGGCTTGTCAAAGTCATAATACAGATCATCCGTCTCTATGCTAACCGAGATTTCTCCCAGCCGAATCGATTGATTGAACATATTCATCTGGCTGGTATTTGGATCCAGTGCACCTATGATCTCAGGAGTCATGGAAAAACTCATGATGCTATGGTATTTCACAGGCAAGTAAGACTTCTTGGAGATCCAGACGGTCTTTTCGATCTTGCCAGTCTCATTCAGCTCGGTCCTGTTGACAGAGGGCAAATACATGGGATACTGTGTTACCTTGGCAGCTATCGCAAAAGCGGCATTATTGAGATTGGTGTAATCCCCGCTCCCGGTTACAATCTTCAATTTGTAGGCATCCTCTCCACCGATAGCCTCTGTGCCAAGATCCTCTACAACAGACAGATTAAACGTCTCTGCTAATGCCTTTACTTGATTATTTCTGTCCTTTCCCCAAACCTCTTGCTTAGACCGGGGGTCTGCAAGATGAGTCCAATTGCCACGCTCATCATTTACATATGTTGAGTTTCCGATCTGATAAACATCTGCATTTGTGGTGCTGGTGTTCGCAGGCTGACCAGACATCTCCATCTGGTTCTTGGTCGAGCCGCTGGCATGAGCCTCCAAACTCGACAGGTTTACAACGGCAACAGTCTCAGCGTTTTCCGTGACTGTGGTCAACTTTTCAGTAGTTGCATTGGCCCCAGAATTGAGCTTTAGCGTCTGAGTCACTGAACTCTTGACGCTGTAGCTGGTCAGGTCTTCTGATGATGCAATGGACAGAGTCTTGAGCTCTGTTGAATTCTTATCAGTAACACTCGGACCTTTTTCCGTGCAGCCGGAGATGGCCACGGCAATCAACATAAGAACTATTAATAGTCTCTTCATATTTTAAGCTCCAATCTTAGTCATTCAAGCCTATTTTTGCCCGGCGGGCAAAAACTTTTCTCCTGTGATCATCTCAAAGAGCTTGATATAAATCCTGCTCGTCTCTTGTACTACCTGATCGGGCAGAGCCGGTATGGCAGGCTCCATTCCACCAGCGTCTCGGGCAGCATAGAGCTGGTCTTTGTAGCCCGTCTGGCGATAGTACTGGCGCACATACTCCTTGGATAGGTCCACGAACTCACCCCGCTCATAGCAGGCCCTGTCCCAGAAGCGGTCCTCATCTGCGGTTCCGTAGACATCGATCACCATGATCTGTCTTCCATCGTCAAAGGCCAGCTCCTTTTTGCCGTCCACATGGATGAGGCCGCGAGAGGCAACGCTCTTGCCGATGTCCTCATCAATCTTGAGCACTACCTCACGGGCGTCCTCGTATTCCTGAGAGGAAAGGCCGGAGATCTGCAGGGCCTCTGCCTTTTCCAGCAGGCGATCAGTCTTCTCGAGCTTAGTGGAGACCTCCAGGAAGGGCTCGGGAAGAATCTCGCCGTAGATGACCTTGTGACCGGAAGGAAAGCCCAGGGACTTTGCCGAGACCTTTCCATCTTTTACGCGATCGTAAAGGGACCCTGCCACATACCAGCGGCAGATCCACTCCAGTGGAATGAGGTAGTTCTTGGACTGGCTGGTGATCTGCGGCGACTGAATGATGTCCACCTTTTTGCAGATCATGCCTGCAGGAGGCAGGTACTCAACAAAGTGAGTCTTGATGCCCATCCTGGCCGCCCTCTCAAACCAATAGACTCCCTCGCGACTGAGGGTCTCACCCTTGAAGGGAATCAGGCTGGGAATGACCTTGTCAAAGACGGAGATGTTGTCGGTAAAACGAAACTCCAGTCGGTCCCCGAGATCGTAGGCCTCTTTGACCTTGCCCTTCATCAAAAGCTTGCGCTGCATCAGAGCCTTTCTGACCGGGAAAGATGATAACACTTTTGGTTTTGAAATAAAAAAGAGGATAAGAGAGGCTTATTCCTCTCCCATGCCGCCCATACCGCCCATTCCGCCGGGCATACCGCCAGGCATGCCGCCCTGTCCGCCGGACTTGGAGGCGATGACATCGTCGATCCGGAGAATCATAACTGCGGCCTCAGTGGCACTGTTGATGGCCTGAGTCTTGACCCGCAGGGGTTCGACAACGCCAAGCTTCAGCATGTCCACCGGCTCGCCGGTGTCCATGTCAAGGCCAGCGCTCTTAATGCCCTTCTCATGCTGGCTTCTCAGAGCCACCAGGGAATCGATCTGATCAAGGCCAGCGTTCTCGGCTAGTGTCTTAGGAATGACCTCCATGGAGTCCGCAAAGGCCTCAATGGACAGCTGCTCGCGACCGCCCACGGTTGCGGCGTACTCGCGCAGGCGCAGCGCCAGCTCTACCTCGGGGGCACCGCCGCCGGGAACAAGCTGTTTGTCCTCTACGACTACGCCCACAACGCGCAGCGCATCTTCCATGGCCCGGCTGAGCTCATCGATCACGTGTTCGGTTCCGCCTCGCAGGATGATGGAAACCGACTTGGGGTTCTCGCACTCTTCGACAAAGGTCATCTTCTCGTCGCCAATCTTCCTCTCCTCGACAATGCCAGCTTTGCCCAGGTCGTTCTTGGTCAGATCGTGGATGCTGGTGACAACCCTTCCGCTGGTAGCGCGGCCCAGCTTCTCCATATCGCTCTTCTTGACGCGGCGAACAGTGTAGATGCCGGCCTTGGCCAGGAAGTGCTGGGCCAGGTCATCGATGCCCTTCTGGCAGAAGACGACGTTAGCGCCGGTGGCTATGATGGAATCAACCATGCCCTTGAGCATTGTCTCTTCCTGGTCCAGGAAGGCCTGCAGTTGATCGGGCGAGGTGATCTCGATCTTGGCATCGACCTCAGTCTTCTCGATCTCGATGGCGGCGTTGAGCAGAGCGATCTTTGCGCCCGTGACCTTCTTTGGCATATTCGGATGCAACCGGTCCTTGTCTATGACCATGCCGTGTACAAGCACTGAATCGGTAATTCCGCCGCCCACCTTCTTCTCCACAGTGATGTTGTCGGTGTCGACAGACCCGTCATCATCCACTACGGCCTTGACGGCCTCAACTGCCAGGCTGGCCAGCTCGCCCCGAGCCGTGCCCGAGCCCTTGCCGGTCATAGCGGTGATGGCGATCCTCTCCAAAAACTCAGTGTCTTTAACAGAGACATCTACTGCGATGGTCTTGAGAATCTCCAGGGACTTGTCTGCAGCAGCCCTGTAGCCTGCAGCGATAACCGTGGGATGGATTTCCTGATCCAGCAGAGCCTCGGCCTGCTTGAGCAGCTCTCCGGCCAAAACCACAGCGGTAGTGGTGCCATCTCCGACCTCAGCGTCCTGGGTCTTGGCGATCTCCACCATCATCTTGGCGGCGGGGTGCTCGATGTCCATCTCCTTGAGAATGGTGACACCATCGTTGGTTATTACTACGTCGCCCAGGTTGTCCACCATCATCTTGTCCATGCCCTTGGGGCCGAGCGTAGTTCTGACGGCTCCTGCCACGGCCTTGGCTGCCATGATGTTCGACCTCTGTGCTTCCTTGCCAGCTGTTCTCTGGCTGCCTTCCTTGAGAATGAATATGGGTGTCTGTCCACCGAATTGTCCTGCTGCCATTTAATACCTCCAATGCGATTTAGATCAAATTAGGACATCGGATGTTTGAACGTCTATATGAATGTTGCGAGATGAGGTTCTGTTGCGTTTGCGGGTGGTGCAGTTGTGGTGTTGCATGTATAGACATCTGTTGTTGGGTAATATGGAGTGTCGATCTAAACAGAAAAATTTTCTGTATTAGATATAATCTGTAAGTCGAAGTTGCCCACTCTTCTTAATTGGTGCGGCCACCTTCCTTAAATTATCTCTGAGAACTTCAAATCGCTGTTCTTGAATTATTTTTGCAAAGATCGATACCATATCTGCATAATTCTCATTATCTCCAAATCTAAGGGCATTGAGATATATATCTCTACCATCTCCTAAGAATAGCAATCGTGGATATCTTCCTCTCATTAGCATATAATTAAAAACTTCTCTGCCCACTCGGCCATTTCCATTTGTAAAAGGATGCGTCTGCTCGAACTTGTGATGAAATAGTACGGCTTCCTCGAATAGATGGTGCCCTGCATCGAGCCGAGAATAATAATTTGTAATCATATTACTCAATTCGGGTTCAATTAAATCAGATGGGCAAACCCTGAAATCGCATCCTGATATAAATATATCATCAGATCTCCTAAACGATCCGGCAGAGTCATCGTCGATATTATACATTATAAGGGCATGCAAATGTTTTATGAAATCCAGTGTTATTTTTCTGTTATACTTATTTCTATAGGCGGCAACATTAATAAAATTACGATGCTCATTAAGTTCCCTTAGACTCTTATCTTTGGGTTGAACGCCTCGTAAAAGCCAATCGGCCGCTTCGGGCAGAGAAATCGTGTTTCCCTCTATGTGTGTTGTTCCTTGAATATATTTTATCTCAAAATTTTTTTCATATACTTCTAATTCGTTCGTGGTCATCAATTCTTTAAAGGACTCATATACAAAACGAATTTCCTCAAGAAAGCCAATTTGTTCGCGAGTTAGATAATTAGATCTATATAAAGCACAGCTCATTTCGGCCTTTTTTTGGGCCGCTTTGAGTTCTATTTCATATGCAAACTCTTCACAAAATCTTTGAACATCTGCAGGAGATGGCGGAGTGTATCCGCTGCCTATGTATTTTTTTATTTTTCTGTGTTTATTGCCTACTCTTACCTCTTTTACGAGGTTGTACTGTGGGCTCCTTTTTTTTGGGTAGTCTATCTCAATTCGGTAAGGTTTTCTGGCCATATGATCATCTATGACAGGAGGACATTTATTAACTTATCTCAAAAATGTCCTCCTGTCATTAAGCGCATGCCTATTTTGCATGATTCAAGCTCGCATTGAGCAGATTCGTCCACTTGTTTTCTCCATCAAGTCCCATATGCGGCCTTATGAAGTTGTAGTCACTTGGGAGAGGTCACGTCGTGCAGATGCCATTGGCCGCCTTCTCCTGTCGAATCATGTAATAGAGCACGAAAAGAACGCAGATGTTGCCAGCCAATCCCAGGAGGGCGAGAAACTGAGCCCTGTAAAAGATGAATACCTGCACCAGAAAGATCTGCACTAAGACGGCGTCCTTGAAGAGCATATAGGACTGCAACCTATTGCTCCTTATCCTTATGGCAGCGGCAATCACCAGGGCTGCCGCCAGTGTGGCCGAGAGAAGGCCGGCCAGATCGAAGAATGAGAGCGAAGGAAAAACGGTATGCAGATCCTCCATCCATTCCAGCTTAATGTAGAGCAAAAAGAAATCCAGACCCAGGGCGAATAGCGATTGCAGGATGAAGAACGATATCACTGCACCCACGAACCAGGTTTTTTGCACCATTTTCCGGTAAATCTTTCTGCCCCGATACTTGGCAGCCGTGTAGATATCGGGCCTGGGAACGGGCACGGACTGCGTGGCGTAAAGCAGCTCTCTGAGGGCTTTGGTCACCGGATCGGAGGGAGAGCATTCTTTAAGCAGATCCAGCGCCCGTTTTCTCTCCCGGTGATCGAGGTCTTCCAAAACCACCTCTTTGGCGATCTCCAGAACGTTGATCAGCTTCTCCTGCTCGCTGAGTATGGGCTTCTTAACAAAGTTTTCTATGACCAGGTAGAGCAGAATGAATACTACGTAAATCAGGGAAACTGTGGGCTGGTAGAAGTAGTTGTTGTCTCCGGTGATGAACTTGCCCAGCTCGTCTATGAAAGCTCCAAATCCAAAGCCCCCCAGGGCAGCCACCAGATAATAAGCTGATTTGTTGATGTAAGCGAGAGCAATGACCAGGGCAATCATCATGAGCACTCCGCCTAAAAGGACATGAGCGATGTGCAGATTGCCCTGACGGAGGGAGGGATAGCCGGTCAAGGCCAAGAAGAAGCGGATGCCTAAAACAGAAAAGACGGATGTGACAAAGAAAAGCTCCAGCAGGCTTGCAGCTTCCAGGTTGCGCATCATGTGGCGGTTGAATAGCTTCATCCAAGATCTCCCAATCCTGACCCAAAATGCAGATGCGATATTGCTATCTGCGAGACGATCCGGCGAACAGTTATGATGTGGAGGTTATAAAAAAATTTCTCTTAAGCTTCCTCAACCGGATAATAGTACTCGCCCTGCTCCTTTTGGGTTCTGTCCAGCCTTGACTCGGGCTTGTTGACGCGCGGCCGCCGCGTCTCCTCGTCGCGCCTAAAGGTGATGTTGATGGCTTTGAGAAAAGCGTTCATGCCCTCGCGCATCTCCAACGGTGTATGAGCAATGCCTAAAATTCCAGGCGTTCCCTCAAAGACCATCAGCCGCTCCGCGAGCAGATCGATGAGATAGATATCATGGTCCACAACCAGCACCGTCTTCTCTGAGGACTCGGCAAAGCGCCTCATGACCTTGGCCGCCAGCATCCTCTGCTCTACATCCAAATGCGCCGACGGCTCGTCCAGCAGATAGAGGTCCGCCTCGCGACTGAGGCAGGCGGTAATGGCCACGCGCTGCAGCTCTCCCCCGGATAGCTCAGTCAATGTCTGATCCATCAACGGCTCCAGGCCCATGGGCTTTAAAATCTCAGTCTGGTAGAAGCTGGTGTCAAAGTCATGAGTCACGCTGCGCAAAAGCCCCTGCACAGTTACATCGCTGTCGGCTTTCAGGTACTGGGGCTTGTAGGAGACCTTAAGCTTGCTATCAAAGCTTCCAGTGGTCGGCTTTTCCACGCCCGCTAAAACCTTGATGTAGGTACTCTTGCCGATGCCGTTCGGACCCAGGATGCCCACCACTTCACCGCGACGAATTATGCCGGGCTCCGCCACCAACCGGAAGGAGGAGTACTGCACATCAAAGGCCCCGTAGGCGATGAGCGTGGGAATCACCTTGTCGATCCTGGGAGCATGCACATCAAAACGAATGGATGTATCCCGGAAGCGCACATTCTCCTCAGGAAGGTTGCCGCGCAGGTACTGGTTGATGCCCACCCTTACCCCTTTGGGCCGGGTTATGACGCCGTAGGCCCCAGGCACACCGTAGATGAGATGAACGTTGTCCGCGAGAAGATCCAGCAATGCCAGGTCATGTTCCACCACCATGACCGCCTTATCCTTGGCAAGTCTCTGCAGGATGCGAGCCACGTTGATGCGCTGGTAAATATCCAGGAAGGGGCTGATCTCATCGAAGAAATAGAAATCAGCGTCCCGCGCAACCGTCGCCGCGATGGCCACGCGCTGCAGCTCGCCACCGGAAAGGCTTGATATCTCCCGGTCCAGGAGCTTGTCTATGGAGAGCCCCACCACCAGATCAGCGAGAGCACCGCGCTCGTCCGTTCTATTCAAAAGACCGCTAACCGGCCCAGAATAGCTCTTGGGGATGCGATCCACATACTGAGGCTTGTAGGAGGTCTTGACGCCCTTCTCGGCAACCGTTTTCAGGTAATCCCCCAGGATGCTGCCAGCAAAGCGGGAGAACACATCATCCATTGAGGCATTCTTACCTAAATTAGGGCGCAGGATGCCGGAGAGTATGGATACGGCAGTACTTTTTCCGATTCCGTTGGGGCCCAAAAGACCGGTGACACGGCCATCAACCGGCACCGGAAGACCGTAAAGCGCAAAGCCGTTCTGGCCATACCTGTGCACCGGATCTTCCATCTCTTCTGGCAGGTTGGTGATGGTGATCGCCCCGAAGGGGCATTTGCGCACACAAATACCGCAGCCCACGCAGAGGTTCTCGGTGATGAGGGGCTTGCTGTCCTCAAAGACTATGGTCTCGTCGCCAGTGCGTACCGGCGGGCAGAAGTACTCGCACTCTTTGGAGCACTTGCGGGGCTGGCAGCGATCGCGATTGATGATGGCAATTCTCATGATCTACCTCAGTTGAGAAGAAGCGTCCAGGTAACCAGCCAGAAGTCGACTACCATGAACTCCACATAGAACCAATCTTTGGTCTTGAAGCTTGCTGCATCGATATTCAGGAACGTATAGGTATATTTTTGAATCAAGTAGGTAAGCAGTATTACAGACAGCATTACAAAATGCCAGGGATAAGGTGCAATTGACTCGCCTGTATAATAGCAGGCAAAGCCCGCCGCGGTTCCCAGGACGGAAGGATACACGGTCTTGATTATTCCATCAATGCGGTCCTTTCTGCGTTCGGCTGCGCTCTTGGGCTTGACCTTAGGCGGTAGCTTGGCTACCTTTTCGCCCGGTTTTTCCTCGGTAGTCGCGAGCCTTTGGCCTTCCTTATTGCCAACCTTTTTTTCTTTCTTGGCCATCCAGTCTTTCCATTTCATTATATGATAATAGCGTTTTGGTCCGGGAAAAGTCCAAGTACTATAACTTCCAAGAGCCTTCGCATGTGTATGTCGTAGCGGATGCCTCGGTATTCATCTGGGGTAAAAGGCCAGCAGGTGATCTGATAACCGTCCCGGCGGTTGAAGCGGAGCTCAAAGATATAAGGACAAAGTCACTGCTTGCGATCTTCGAGGCGCGGGTGGAAAGCCCCTCACCCCAGGCGCGAAAGGCAGCGCAGCACGCGGCTGCGGAGACTGGCGATCTCAAAGCATTGTCTTCCGCGGATTTAGATGTCCTGGCAAAAGCCCTGGAGTATAGAGCCGTCCTCGCTACCGATGATTACGCTCTGCAAAACGTCGCTCTTCACCTCGGCCTGAAGATCGAACCCATCGGGCAGCCCAGGATAAAGAGATTACTAAAACATGTCCAGAGATGCCATGGCTGCGGCAGCAGATTCGAGGGGGAAGCGTGTCCTGATTGCGGAACTCCTGCCCGAAAGAAAAAGAGGTGCATAAGATGAAGAATATTGAAACATTGATGAAGAAGGCAACGGAATTGAAGGCAGAAGGGCTGGTGGAGGGCCAGATCTCAGAGGAGCTGAATGTCTCCAGCGAGACGGTGACCTGGCTGCTCACTCATGCTGAGAAGACGAGCACGTCGCCGGGGCCAAAAGATATCTCAGTGGACTGGTCCATGATCGGCAAGAGCGCATTTAGACTGAGCCACGTCTCAGAAGCCCTATCCGATACCATTTATGAGACTTTAGACGAGAATGACAGCGGCGTGGATGTCGTGGTGGGCATAGCTTTAAGCGGCCTGCCTCTGGCCAGCATGGTGGCCAACAGCCTGGCGACTGAGCTTGCCGTCTACACTCCCAGCAAGCAGATGCTCACCAAAGAGAGCGGCAAGGCGCGCGGCAACCTGAGCGCTAACTTTGCAGGCGTTATGGACAAGGAGTGCATCATCATCGACGATGTGATTACATCCGGCAGGACGCTGGAGGAAGCTGTCGAGTATCTGGACGAGCACGGAGCCAAGATCAATGCCATCGCCGTCCTGATCGACAAGAAGGGCACGGACGAGATTGCAGGAGTGCCCGTTGTCTCGCTCTTGAAGGTCTTGAGAGTAAATTAGATCATGCTGTTGTGGTGGCCGGAAAAGACGGCCATTCATATCTTTTCAGAGGGGTCTTCTTTGGGCATATTTTTCCCCGGCCATTAGAAAGCCTTTTAGCATTCCTGCAATCATCTTCCGCACTCAAGCTGATCAACTATGTTCTCCGAGGATGAGTATCGATTAGACTTCTTCGTTGATGAGGGATTCCAGCGCAAGAAGTGCGACAAATGCGGCAAATTCTTCTGGACCAGGAACGGCGAAAGGAAGACTTGCGGGGACCCGCCCTGCGATCCCTATACCTTCATAGGCTCGCCCATATTCAAGCGCGAGCACACAATAGACGATATGCGCGAGCACTACCTCAGCTTCTTTGAGGCCCGAGGGCACGCTCGCATCAAGAGGTATCCGGTGGTGGCTCGCTGGCGGGACGACATTTACCTCACCATCGCATCCATCGCCGACTTCCAGCCCTTTGTGACCTCCGGACAGGTGCCGCCACCCGCCAACCCCCTAACCATCAGCCAGCCATGCATTCGGCTGGACGATCTCGATTCTGTAGGGCGCAGCGGACGGCATCTCACAACCTTCGAGATGATGGCCCACCACGTCTTCAACACCCGCGAGAAGGAGTACTACTGGAAGGATCGGACGGTTCAACTATGCGATGAGCTGCTGGTGGGCCTGGGAATGGACCCGCTGGCTGTGACCTACAAGGAGAATCCCTGGGCTGGCGGAGGGAACGCCGGACCCAGCGTGGAAGTCATGGTCGGCGGCCTGGAGCTGGCCACGCTGGTCTTCATGGACCTTAAAGCCGTGCCCAAAGGCCCCATCCGGATCAAGGGCGAGTCGTATGAGAAGATGAACAACTACATCGTGGACACAGGCTACGGACTGGAGAGGTTTGTCTGGGCCTCCACTGGATCGCCTACCATTTACGATGCCATCTTCCCAGACCTGGTAAGAAAGGTTGCCGATCTGGCGGGCGTCGAGCATAACCTGCAAGATGCCGAGTATGCCGAGATATTCGCCCAGAATGCCCGTCTGGCTGGCATGGTGGACCTGGACGAGTACAGCATGTCGGATCTGCGGGCAAAAATTGCGGGCAGCATCGGCATCTCGCCAGAGAAGCTGGAGAAGACCATCGAGCCCATGGAGCGCATCTATGCCGTGGTGGACCACACCCGCTGCCTGGCCTACATGCTGGGCGACGGCATCATCCCCTCCAATGTCAAAGCGGGCTACCTGTCCCGGCTGGTCATCCGTCGCACTCTGCGCCTGATGAGGGAGCTGGAATTGTCTCTGCCGCTGGCGGAATTGGTGGAGATGCAGATCCAGCGGCTGGACTATTCCGACTGGCAGGAGCGATTTGTCACCATCAAGGAGATTCTCGACCAGGAGGAGCAGAAGTACGCCGAGACCCTGGAGAAGGGCAAGCGCCTGGTCAGGAAAACAGCCGAGCACTTCAAAAAGATAGGCCAGAGCATCCCCCTGGTGGAGATGATCTCCCTTTACGACACGCACGGCATTCCCCCCGAGATCGCTCGCGAGTCGGCGCAGGAGATAGGTGCGACGGTGGAGCTGCCTGATAACTTCTATTCACTGGTGGCCAAGAAACGCATCCGGGCCGAGAAGGAAGAGGCCAAGGCAACCCTGCCCGGCAAGACGGATCTGCTCTTCTACGAGCACCCCTTCGAGCAGGTCTTTGAGGCCTTGGTATTGGATGTGACGGAAAACGGTGCGATCATCTTGGACAGAACGCTTCTCTACCCAGAGGGTGGAGGCCAGCCGACCGACCACGGCACTTTGGAGAAGGAGGGCCGGGTCTTCCAGGTAGTGGATGTGCAAAAGTCGGGAGACGTGGTGCTGCATAATTTGGCAACTCCGGAGGGACACGGCCTGAAAAAGGGCGACCGCGTCCAGGGCCACGTGGACATGCACCGCAGGACGGCTCACGCCCGTCATCACACGGCCACCCACCTGGTGCACGACTCAGCCAAGCGCGTTTTAGGCAAGCACGTCTGGCAGGCCGGGGCCCAGAAGAGCGAGAACCGGGCCCGTCTGGACATATCTCACTACAAGCGCATCACCGACGCAGAGCTGAAGGCGATCGAGTTAGAGGCTAACCGGCGGGTGATGGAAATGGTGCCCGTGGACACCCAATTCCTGCCCCGCACCGAGGCGGAGAAGCTCTTCGGCTTTGAGCTGTACCAGGGAGGCGTGCCGCCCGGAAAGATGATTCGCGTTGTTCGCGTTGGCAGCGACATCGAGGCCTGCGCTGGAACGCATGTCACAAACACGGGCATGATTGGCGCGATCAAGATCCTGCGCGCCGAGCGCATTCAGGACGGCGTGGAGAGGATCGAGTTTGCCGCCGGTGAAGCGGCCGTGCGGGCCGGACAGGAGCGCGATGACCTGCTCTTTGGGGCTGCAGACATACTGCGCGTACCTGGCGAACAGCTGCCCAAGACTGCTTCGCGCTTCTTTGAGGAGTGGAAGGGCCAGCAGAAGGAGATCGAGCGGCTGAAGGAGGACCTGGCAAAGGCGCGGCTCAAGACGCTGGTAGCTGAGGCCGAGATCAGGGACGGCCTGAAGGTCGTGGTGCAGAAGATGGGCAGCGCCGACATCGATGAGTTGCTCAAGGCGGCAGCCCTTCTGGCGGAGCAGGATTGCGTCGCCCTTTTGGGCAGCGAGACTGGCAAGCTCGTCGCAGCAGTGGGCCAGTCTGGCCTGGCGAAGGGCATAAAGGCGGGCAGCATCATCCGGGCCACGGCCCAGGCTTTGGGCGGAGGCGGCGGTGGGCGGCCTGAACTGGCGCAGGGCGGTGGGCCCAATGTGGAGAAGCTGGACGAGGCCCTGGCGGCGGGAAGGGAGGCGATGAAGAGTTGAGGGATTTGCCTATTTTTTGATCATACGTTTAGCTTTTTTAAAAGCAGTTTCGGCCTCGTCGAATATTCCCTTTTTGCGAAGAGCTTTGCTCTTTAGAAACCATCCTTTGGCACAGCAGTCATCGATTTCTGTTACTTTATCAAAGCATTTTATGGATTCATCCAATTTATCTAACTTGTAAAAGGCCTTACCTTTGTTGTACCACGAATCTATCAACGACGGATCGAGAGTATTTGCTTTGTCATAACAATTTATAGCCGCATCATAATCATCTTGTGCAAAATACACATCGCCTTTGCCTTTCCATATAGGTGCTCGCGATGGGAAATTGGGGCGATCTTTTAAAGCTTCATCATAGCAGATAACTGCCTCTCTAAAGCGGTTCAATTCTTTAAGAGCTTCTCCTTTAGAGATTAGAGCATTTGTATGCAAAGGTCTTATTTTTAGTGCTGCATCAAATAGAGTAATTGCATTGTCATATCTACCTAATTCGCCTAAAACTATTCCTTTATTTGTCAATGCATCTACATCAAATGGTTCTCTTTCGAGTGCTTTATTAAAATTTTCGATTGCTTCATAATGGCGTCCAGAAAACGAGAGCGCTATGCCTAAATTTATATAAGACCAAACATATAATGGATTTATCTCAATAACTTTGATAAAAGTAGTTATCGCTTCTTCATAATTCCCGGCGTTAATCAACATCAGACCTTTATCAGTTAATGCAGAAGTATCCAGAACATTTATTTGCAGAGATTTATCCTCAATTTCACCTGCTTCGGATTTTATCCAATCTACTCCTTTTGCGATTTGGTAAAGGCGCTGGATCCTCTCGGTTTTGCTGATATCTTTTTTGCATTTTGCGTCCTCATTTATGCATCCAATAACATGATGAACACATTTTTCAGAATTTTTAAAAACTTGAGACCCAGTAAATCTAAAAACGCGCCAACCCAATCTCTCTAATGACTGCTCCCGTTTATAATCATAATTCATTTGCTCCTTTGTCTTGTGAAAATTATATCCATCTATCTCAATGGCAATCTTTCTGTTTGGAATGGCGAAATCCAGACGATATCCGGATAGTTCATATTGAGGAATAAATGAGGTAATATAGCCAAGTTTATTCGCCGCGACCAGAAATAGTTTTTCAGGTTCAGACTCACATAATTTTAATTTTTCTCCTAAGATTGACTTTAGTGTTTCTTTAGCCATATGAATAGCACCTCCTTCGCCGAATGACGCTAATATTACATGTCTATCTATAGGCAGCCTAATCTTTTTTCCAGTTTTTCCAGTTCCCCAATTAGTTCAGAATATCGACGCTTTGTTGCATCAATTAAAATTTTCTCTGCGGCTTTGAATTCAGCATTTGGTGAACGCCCTGCACAATATGGATCATTATTAAAATAGCTGTTTAAAGCGTTTCGTAAGTAAGGGGCTCCAAGATGTTTGCTGCGAAGAATATTATCCAAAAACGTTATTCCCTTCTCGTTAATTATCCAAATTGCCTTCTCACCCACATGCTCTTTGCAATCTAAATAAACTTGAATAAATTCGTTTCCTGAGTCTCGCTTTATATTGGCAAGTAACGGTGCTACCAAGTTCTCCATCTCTTTAACTAATCTGTCATATTTTGCTTGTACGGCGATCTTTCTAAGCGTTATGAAAGTCATAACCGCAAGGGAAAAAGTTGCAATTGGTGCAATAGCTACGAGTATTTCAGCCAATACTTTGAAGGAAATCTGAGACAGTATTGCAAATCCTACGAGACATAAAATGCTCAATATCGAACATAACAACAACATAAATGACGGGATCGTCGAGAACATACAAATTAAGGTCTATTTAACCTTATATTTATCCTTCGGATCAGCCCTTCCAGAATCTCTCCCGTCGAAATTGCGACCAAATCCACGGACGATCTCTGGCTATCATCTTGTAATAATAGTGTCTTCTTGAACATCATTGTCCCCTTCGTGATCTATCCCCACATTTATATCAAAAGAGCATCCAATAGCATCTTCGTGAATAATGAAGATCTGCTGGAAAGGATTACCATAAATCCCAACGTGATGGTAGGCAAACCCGTCATCCGTGGCACCCGGCTCACTGCGGAGTACATCCTGGGACTCCTGGCTTACGGCAGCACCATGGAGGAGATTCTGGAGGAGTATCCCGGCTTGGAAAAGGACGACATATATGCCTGTCTTCTCTTTGCCTCCAAGACCCTTCAAGATGCCTCCTTCGTCCCCATCGTGGCCGAGGCCGTTTAGATGCGTTTCCTGGTTGACTAATGCGTAGGCCCTTCTGTCGTACGCTGGCTTCGCGAGAACAATCATGACGCCACCTCTGCTTACGAGGATTGCCGGGGATGGGAAGACGAAAGCATACTTGAAAAAGCCTACTCGGAAGGGCGCATAGTAGTAACCATGGATAAGGATTTTGGGAATATGGTCTTTCGAATGAAAATGCCTCATTGCGGCATTATACTGCTTCGCAGCGCATACTGCGGTCCATCTAAAAAGATCTCTCTGATGAAAAAGGTCTTTTCCCTCCATGAATCAGACTTATCTGGCCGCTTAGTCGTAGTAACAGAGAATGCAATCAGGATCGCGGGAATACACTCAGATTAGATAAGATCTGATTGAGATAAGCGAGAACGATGTGTTATTGACTACCTTTGGCAAAGGCCACGTCCTCCTCCAGTTCCTCCATCGTGTAATGCCGTTCTATCTTTCTTTTTCTCAGCTCTCTGAGAAATTCCCGTTTTGAGATCTCCGCTAGCCTCCGGGCCGGGCCCATGGCGAGAATGCCCCTCTGATAAAGCGCGAGAGCCAATTCGAGCTTCAATACCCGGCTCCTGATCGCTTCGGGGTATCTTCATGGAATTGAGTACATCGCTTGAGATAGCTATAGCTGCCGGAGGACGAAGGAAGGGGCGGATTTAAGTTGAACCCAGGCCCAACGTCGAGAGGCTGGACGAGGCCTTATCTGCAATCCTGATTAATCAGAGCTAAGTCCTGTAAATATTGAATATTTGAACGAAATCGTTGAAACAAAACGTTAATAGCAGAATTTATAGTTAACGGAACGTTCTTGTACCGTTTAATGGCTATAAGTCCAATATTTAGGACACTCAAGAAC
>JBATEC010000009.1:0-8853 GCA_049663825.1 Methanothrix sp.
TGGTGGGGTATTGGTATGTTAATTTGGAACTGTAACACTAGGAAGTGCATAAAATGAATCCGCTTCGCATTTGCCTTTCCTTGCCTCACGCGGCGGGCCGCGGATGCTCGGACAGCTTTTTGCAGGGCGCGAGCGTCGCTGGCCAGCACCCGGGCTTTCCTCTGTAGGGCATGACGGCGGTCGTCGGCGGGGGATGCGGTGCATAGGAGATGATTCTATAGCATCCCATTTTATATTTGCGAAAAATATTGTGCATTCTTCCTAAACGGGGCATTGAAAAAAGATGGCAAATAGCGGGTTACACGTACACGCGCTGCTTGCAGCGATGTGAGCTGTTTGACTAGACGTAAATTCTGTCTTTCCCGTCAAATGGTGGTGTAAAGATAGAGATGAGCTGCAAAGTTTCATTGCCGGTTACTTCTGATCCATGGAGCGTTAATGCCGGTATGTACATCAGATCGCCGGCTATCATTACTAACTCCTTGCCGGATACGTTCATGACGGCCTGACCTTTAATGCAATAGGTTATCTCATCACTGTATTGATGATAGTGCATCTTTAGGATCGAGCCGACTGGACCCATTACTAAATTGACGCTGGCATTCTTTTCAGATGCCACTTGAGTTATATTGAGACCGTCCTTCGTGCCCATACTATTTTGTTGGGCTAAATCAATGAGATTGACCGGAACTATTTCTGTCAAATCTGCTGATTGATTGCTCCGTTCTTCTGCCAAGACCAGGACACAGGTACATAAGACAGCTAAAGACAGAGCCACAAATATTTTTTTCATGCCATACGTTATGTTCCGACTTTATCTATACCTTACGGTTCTTTAATCTGAGACATCGTCAATATGAGATATTCGCGGGGCGACGTACTCGTGTTACAAAAATGCGGCTGGCTGAGGGTGTGTCGCTGCATCGTCCTCCTCACGCAGTAATTTTCTGCGAGGGCCATTGAGGGCAATAATGGGGCTAGAAATCGATTCAGAAAATGCTACGGCAAGCCGATAGCCAGGGGACTCATGGAAAGCTATCAACTGCATTATATATGGATTTCAAGATATTCACTCGCGAATATTATCAATAATCATTGCAACAGACAAAGGCTTTTTCTTCTCAGGAATAATAATTGCTATCAGAAATAATGGTGATCAGTGTTAAGGAGTCAATGCTATGGGCAGAATGCTCCTAATGTGCAACCGAAAGTGAAGTTGCAGCAACCCTCGTTTGAGCCAAAGACAAAAGATTTATGTGGTGAGATTATGGAAAAGGCAAAAAGAATCCTGCAAATGGGATTTTTATTAGCCCTCATTATCATATTGGGGGTGACCTGCACAGCATGTGCATCGGATGGGGCGACATTTGGACCGCAGACGACAAATTGCGAGCCCTTGTGGAGGCTGCTCTCTGCCTCTGATGCTGTAAACTCCAACCTTTCACGAATTGAAATGGCCCTTGTTAATGCCAGCCTGGCCCTTTCAGAAACAGGCATTGACGGTCCTGCTGCCCAGGCAATTCTGTCAAACCTCACGATGGTGGATACTGCGGTAATCGATTGCATCACTATTGACGCAAACGGCACGGTGCGTGAGGTCGAGCCCATTTCGTTTGAAAGCGTGAAAGGAGCAAACTTGAAACGACAGAAGCATGTTAATGATACAATCAATACAAAGCTGTATTCGGGTTTCCATTTCATAAAGGCTGTCGAAGGATTGTATGCAATCGATTCAGAGATGCCGGTCTTCGACCAGAATGGAACATTAATGGGAACGGTCAGCTTAATGTTTAATAACAGCCGGTTTTTAGGAAGTGTCCTGGCAGCATTCCTGCCTGCAGGAAACTCAAATATATGGGTATGCAAGGCAGATGATGCAACGATCCTGTTCGACACCGATCCCACCCAAGCTTTGCTCAGAAAAAGCTCGTCCCTGTACCAGGATTATCCTGAACTTTTGAAACTATTCGATAGGATGAGCGTTGAGAGAACAGGTTACGGCACTTATGAGTTCCTGGACGAATCTCATGCAGAGACGATAATGAAAGGCTGCTACTGGACCACCATCCCCAATAGGGGCATGGAGATGAGGCTTGTACTCACACTCGAGATTTGACGAGACCTGAATGACACCTGTACTGCTGCTTAGCTAGTAGGATTGCCAAGGGCGAATATCGCTAACATCCGGGCCCGACGGCGAGAGGCTGCGCGGGCCGCACCCTGATATCCATCCACAGCAGTGCCAGCGGAATGTGGCTTTCCTGGATCGGCGGCCAGAAAACGCATGGCGTACTCCTTGGCGTGCAGGAGGTCAACCGCCCGCAGGTAGCAGAGTGCCAGGGACATGAGGAACGGGACGTGATCTGTGTCTATTGCACTACACCTCTTTTATCTTGGCTCGATTTCCAGTTTGGACTTGATAGAGATATCCTTATCCAGACGGTAATCGATGTGAATTGAGGTTATTATTCTCTTCACACCCATCTCTGCCAGCTTTTTATTCGCCTTCTCGATCACCTCAAAGAGCTGCTCAAAGCTGCTTGCTTCAATGGCGGTAGACATGGGACCGGCAGCGAATTTAATGCCAGACTGTCTCAAAAGCTCATGAACGGCCAGCACATATTGAGAGGCGGCGGTTCCCTCACCCATGGGAATAGTGGCGAAATCTGCTACGATCATAGTGGTATATCAATTTACAAATATAGAAAAGTATTGAAAAGCTGCCGGATGGCATCGGTCCGGCCCGTTCGCATCAATTAGGCAGGCGGGAGAAGAGCATGAATCTGTTTTGCCGAAGCTACCGGGTCCTCTGCCTCGTAAACCGATCTGCCCACGATCAGATAGTCTGCGCCGGCCTGCAGAGCTGCTCTGGCTGAGCCTCCCTGGGCACCTACGCCAGGCGAGATGATGATCCGCTCTCCGATGATGGAGCGGATCAGCTTGATTCTATCCGGGCGCGTGGCTGGAGCCACCACACCGGCTGCGCCCACCTCTACCGCCAGCCGGGCCATCTTCTCCGCCTGGGGCGCCATAAACAGCTCCGCCCCAGGGTGGCTCATCTCCGTTACCACAAAGAGATCGGCTCCGTGCTCTGCGGCACTCTTTGCGCAGGCTTGCAGAGAGTCCTTTCCAGGGAAGGCCTGAGCGATGATCCCGCCCGCCCCTGCGCCCAGCACCGCCTGGCAGATGAGCCGGTTGGTGTTGGGAATATCAGCCACTTTCAGATCGGCAATGACCGGCGCAATAGCACTGATCTCGGTTACGATTTCCAATCCCGCCGAGAGGATAAGTGGATAGCCGATCTTGATGGCGTCGAAATAGTTGCGAAGCTTCTCGGCCAGGGAAAGGGCTTGCGTTCGGTTTGTTACATCCAGTGCCAGGATCAGCATTGTATCTCTCTTCATGTGATCATCTTCAAGTTGAATTCGGGATGGTTCTTTTCTACCTAAATGAAGCCGTCAATCAGCACCATAGCCTCTCGCAGATCGCCCACTACCTCGCGGCCTGAGCGCTCGCCTTTGCGATCCAAAAAGAACGCATCCAGGCCTGCCTCCAGGGGCGACTCGTAGTCGTAGTTGTAATGATCACCTATGTGCAGGACCTCAAAAGGCTTTACGCCCATGTGAGCGCAGACTGCGCCATAGATCAGCGGCGACTTCTTGACCTCCCGGAAATCTGAAGTGGCGGAAAAGGTCTCGCTGAAGTAGTCCGACAGGCCGTCCAGCTCAATGTCGATGAACTCGCGGGCGGCATTGGATGTCACCACCAGCTCGTAGTTCTCAGAGAGCAGGTCCAGCACCTCCGGCACCTCAGGATAGGTCTCGATCTCGTCCTCGTACATCTGCAATAGATCGTCCTTGCCCACCCTTAGTCCGAACCTCTCAATCCAGTAGAGCAGGTCGTACCATTCCAGCTGGCCGCTGCCGATCTTCATGTACTCGCCGACGACGTAACTCTTGGCAGCGGGAAAATCCAGGCCGGTCTTTTCGGCATAAAGCATAGGCATGCCTTCCATCCAGACCTTGTCCACGAACCTGGAGTTGACCAGGGTGCCGTCCATGTCCAGGGATATGACGCGAATCATCTAATTCTCCGGTTGAAGTGATTTGAATCGCTCTATGGGTTATTATTCTTTTTGGGTCAAAATGATATTTAAAAACCCTGGGACTAAATTCCGAGGCTGATATGGCCTTCGCCAAGGCTAAAGAACTTTCAGTCTCTAACGATTCCCTGATTCGCCATTTTAGCGCTCTCCGTGCGTCCTCTGTGAACTCTGTGCCTCTATGGTTGAATACGTCGCAAGCTATTGTTTACACAAAAGAGCGCACGGGGGACTCACAGAGGATTCGAATAGTCCATTCCCAACACGAAACAATGAGGAACCTAAGCAGTTCCTCTCCTGAAAACAATAACTTTTAGTGTTAACATATATTTACATAGTGTTAACTCGTAGCCATATTTTAAACATTGTCCGGAAGGTTTATATTCGTTGGATGTCGTAATCCGACAAATACCGTAAAATGCTACGACAGTTCTGCGTAGGATAGGTCAGATGAATAGCCGCAATATTGAGACTTATTCCACACCGGAACAGAGTAGATTCCTAAAGGAGCGTGGTCTGATGAAAAATATCAGCAAATTTACAAAAATTGGACATGTTTATCGTCAATTGCCTGAAATATCGCGTGCCGGCTTTGAGCTTATTTTGTGTTTGATATCGCTGGCTATTCTGTGTACCTCGGCAGCAGCTGAGGAAAATACGACAGAATACTGGATGAACACGGCCCTTGCATTTTCGCATAATGGCTCGAATGAGGAGGCCATTTCTGCTTATGATGAGGTCTTGAAGATCGATCCAAGGAATGTGAGCGCCTGGCGTCGCAAGGCTTTGGAGCTTCAGGTTTTGGGCAAAGAAAATGAATCCACCCAGGCCCACGAGATGGCACTGGGCCTGATGGATGAAGACCTGAAGAGAAATCCAGAGGATGCCAAGAGCTGGTATTTAAAAAGCCTGACCCTGGAAGACCTGGGAAAGCCCCAAGAGTCCCTGATATCTCAAGAAAAGGCTCTGCAGATCTACAACAGAAGCCTTGAGCAGGATCCGAAGAACGTCAGCTCCTGGAGAGGCAAGGCTGAGATACTCTACCGAATGGGCAAGACCGATGAGGGCTTGCAGGCTTTGGACAATGCTCTCGAGATAAATCCTGAAGACCTGGATCTTCTGTCTCGCAAAGGCGAGTTTCTTGAGTTCGATGGCAGGTACAACGAGTCATTGGAGGTCTTCGACCGGCTCTTGGAGCTGATGCCTGCCGACGATGTCACAGGGCGTGTAGAGGTCTGGATGGCCAAGGTCCAGACATTAGATTTTGCGGACCGTAGAAGTGAGGCCGCAAAAGCCCTGGATAATGTCACAGAGCTGGACCCGAAAAATGTGGCCGACTGGCGCATGAAAGCTGTCTATCTGGGGGAGCTGGGCAGATACAACGAATCACTGGCTGCCTATGAACAAGCACTCCAGGTCGATCCTGATGATGTCCAAATCTGGGGAGAGAAAGCCGGCCTGCTCGCCAGAGCCGAGAGGTACAATGAATCCCAGGAGGCCTATGACAGAGCAATCGAGCTGCTACCGTCTGGCGACAGCAAGGAGCTTGCCGTGGCCTGGGTAGGGAAAGGAGACGCGCTAAACAAGACCGGCCAGAATGATGAGGCCCGGAAGGCATTCGTCAAGGCCGTGGAAGCTTCAGAGAAAGCATTGGTGAAGGACCCGGGCGACACCAGCCTGGTGCTCCTGAAAGCCGGGGCTCAATTCAAGTCGAATGAGTACGAGGAGGCCATAAAATCCTATGACCGAGCCATCGAGATGTCCTCTTCGCCGGCCTCTTTCTATGCCGCCTCCGCTTGGATCGGCAAGGGCGATGCGCTGCGTGCACAGGGAAAGAACGCCGAGGCTTTGCAGGCTTACGACAAGGCCATTGATCTGAATCCCATGTACAGCGATGACTGGCATGGCAAGGGAGAAGCCAAGAGGGCGCTGGGTTTGGTTCAGGATGCCTATGAATCGGCTTATGTGGCGGAGAAGCTGGGGCATCAGGAATGACCCACAGCACATTTTCTTGAGAAAAAAGAGGTCTGTAAATGAAAGCAATATTGTCTATCGTCATGTTGGCGCTGGCCATGATATGCACCTGTACCCAGGCGCAGGAAAATACCACAGATTACTGGATGGACAAAGCCAACGTGCTCATCCATAAAGACCTGGAAGAAGAAGCCGTTTTTGCTTACGATGATGTCTTGAAGCTCGATCCAAAGAATAAGACTGCATTGCTTCGCAAGGCATCGACGCTTTACACACTGGGAAAAGAGAGCGAAGGTCAAAGGGCTTATGAGAGAGCACTTCTCCTAATGGAGGAAGACCTGAAGAACACTTCACAGAATGCTAAAGCCTGGCAGAATAAGGCCATAGCTTTGAGCGGTCTGGGCAGGAAAGACGAGGCCAAAGAGGCAAATGAAGAGGCTCTGGCCATCTTCAGCCATAGCCTTGATAAGGATCCGGAGAATGTCAGCCTCTGGAAGGGCAAAGCGGATGTACTGGCTTTCCTGGGCAGATGGGAAGAAGCCCTGCATGCTTACAGCAAAGTGACAGAGATCGATCCGGAAGATTACGGGGCCTGGGGAAGAAAAGGCGAATTTCTTGGTATGATCGGAAGGTACAACGAATCCCTGGTGGCTTTAGATAGAGCTATTGAGACCATACCGGCAGATAATGATGAAGACATTCAAGCCTGGAACTTAGCCAAAGTCGCCGTGCTCCACAGTTCAAACCAGATTGGAGAAGCTTTGAGACTTCTTGACAACCTCACGGATCTCTATCCACAGAACAAAAAGGCCTGGAGCCTCATGGGATATGATATGGCAAAGCTTGGCAGATACAATGAATCATTAGAGGCCTATGAAGAAGTCCTTAAGCTGGACCCAAAGGACGCTCAAGCCTGGAGCACCAAAGCTCGACAGCTTGTCGAGATGAAAAGATATGACGAGGCTCAAGAGGCGTTCGATAAAGCCATTGAGCTGATGCCGGGCGATGATCTCAAAGAGTTTGAACAGATCGTGCAGATCTGGCTTGACAAAGGAGATGCTCAAAACGAGACCGGCAATGGGGATGATGCTGGAAAAGCCTTCCAAAAGGCACTGGAAATCTCCGATGAAGCCCTGTTGAACGATTCCAAACAGACGAGCTTCATACTGTTGAAAGGTAACGCACTTTTCAATCTTGACAGATACGATGAAGCTGCAAAGGCCTATGACCAGGCCATCGAGACAGCATCGCCAAACTCTTTCCATGTGCCAAGTGCCTGGATTGGCAAAGGCAAAGCTCTTCAGGCATTGGGCAGGAACGAAGAGGCTCTGGAAGCCTTCAGACAGGCCTTAGAGATAAATCCAACGCTAATCGAGGCCTGGCAGGGCAAAGGAGATTCCCAGAAGGCTTTGGGAAGGGCCAGAGATGCAAGCCTGTCATTTTACGTGGCAGAGAAGCTGGGGTACGAGAAGTGATCCCATATTAAGTTTTTTTTTGTTACAATAAAAAGAGGTGACTGAATTGAAAGAAATTGGAGTGGGGAAAAGACAGAAAAATAACTGGTTGTGGGCCAGTTTGGCCTTCAGCCTGCTGGCGCTGGCGGCGCTCTCTACATCTGCCCTGGCACAGGAGAACAGCGCAGAGAGCTGGTATAAAAACGGCCAGGAGCTGGAACGGATGGGATCCTGGCAGGAAGCAATTGATGCCTATGACCAGGCCATCAAACTGAACTCCGAATACGAAGAGGCCTGGTGCGCCAAGTGCAAAGCCCTCAGCAACGCAAATCTGGAACTCTCCGGAGAAGAACAGAACGTAACCTTTGCCGAAGCCATTCAGGCCTGTGACAAGGCTATCGATATCGATCCCGCGAATGCAAGATCCTGGTCCGGCAAGGGCTTCGTCCTCTATCAGGAGGCCTTCGTCACTGCTGATCCGGGCAAGTTCAATGAATCACTTCTGGCATACGAGAAGGCAATCGAAGTGGCAGGCTCCGACACTTCTGCTCTTTCCGAGGCCTGGCGGGGCAAGGGCACTGTTCTATCCCAGATGGGCCGAAGTGGAGAAGCGTTAGCGGCCCAGGAGAAAGCCATCGAGCTGAACGGATCCGATCTTTATGCCTGGATGGGCAAGGCCATGGCTCTCTCTGAGTTGGGCAGGAATGAAGAGTCGGTGCAATCTTTTGATAAAATCATTGAGCTTTATCCCAGCGAGGACCAGAGAATATTCGACTATCCCTATATCTGGTATTCCAAAGGCAGGGTCCTGGAGAAGCTGGGACGTGATGAGGAAGCGGCTCATGCCTACAACAGGTCCATCGAGGACGTGGATACCATCATCGGCTGGGTGGCTTCCGGCCGGGATTTCTACATGAATTTGTCAGAGGCCTGGCAATACAAAGGACAGCTCCTGGAAGAGCAGGGAAGATACGAGGAAGCGGTCCAGGCACTTGAAAATGCCACCAGGATTACCCCCGAGGGCCTGAGGGATTGGCACGAGCTTGGTACGGTCCTGGCAAGAGACCTTGGCAGGTATAATCAGTCCCTGGAAGCTTACGACAGAGCATTGCAGCTTGATCCCATGGATGGAGACATCCTTACCGAAAAGGCCAATGTCTTGAGAAGCCTGGGCAGGTATGACGAAGCCCTTGAGCACTACGAGAAGGTTCTGCAGCTCGATATGCAATCTCCTCATAGCTTCTTCTATCTGGCAAAGGCATGGCTTGGTAAGGGAGAGATACTCAGAATACAGGGCAAGTACAACGAATCATTCCTGGCCTA
>JBATEC010000010.1:0-10928 GCA_049663825.1 Methanothrix sp.
TATTGTTCTGGCAAATTGGTAACTCTATTGAGCATGTACGAGATATATTGCTCTGGCCGCATGCGGCCCGTCCCTTGCACCAGGACGAATCCCGATTGCTCAGCTTGCGTTCTACAATGCAAACGGAAACGTTGATCCGGTATTTGGAAATCCAATTTACGACGACTGAGATGTGGTATATTTCAAGACATCTTCAGAAGGTTATAGATGGATTCATGTATCAATAATAGCCATATACTGATAAGTGGTCACTATGACTGAAGATCTTCTTCCTGCCAGGGACAAATCACCATCTCTACCGCACAATCGCCTCCACTCTGAGAAGAGCCCCTACCTCCTCCAGCACGCCTCTAACCCCGTGCACTGGTATCCCTGGAGCGAGGAAGCCTTCCAAGCCGCCGCCAGGCAGGACAAGCCCATCTTCCTCTCCATAGGCTACTCCACATGCCACTGGTGCCATGTCATGGCCCACGAGTCCTTTGAGGACCCGGCTGTCGCCTCCCTCATGAACCAGGCCTTCATCTGCATAAAAGTGGACCGAGAGGAGCATCCGGACATAGACCAGATGTACATGAGCGCTGCCCAGGCCATGACCGGCAGAGGCGGCTGGCCGCTTACTATTATCATGACATCCGAGAAAAAGCCCTTCTTCGCCGCTACCTACATACCCAAGACTGGTCGCTATGGCCAGGCGGGAATGATGCAGATCATCCCCCGGATCCAGGAGCTCTGGGACAAAAACAGAGACGAACTACTCGGTTCAGCGGACAAGATTTTGGATTATCTGTTGCAGACACAAAGCCCTCAGTCCTCTCAGGCTGCGGCCTCGAATTTGGACGGAGCATTTCTTGCCAGTGGGTACGCGGCCCTGGCATCCATTTACGATCCCCAAAACGGGGGATTCGGCACGGCCCCCAAGTTTCCCACACCACATAACCTCTTCTTCCTTCTGCGCCACTGGCATAGGACCGGAGACAAACACGCTCTGCAAATGGTCGAGGCCACGCTGCAGGCCATGCGCATGGGCGGGATCTACGACCACGTAGGATTCGGATTTCATAGATACTCCACAGACGAGAAGTGGCTTGTCCCCCATTTTGAGAAAATGCTCTATGACCAGGCGCTAATGGCAATATCCTACACTGAGGCTTACCAGGCCACAGGAAAAGAGGAGTACGCCAGAACGGCACGCGAAATCCTGGAGTATGTGCTGCGGGACATGACCTCACCACAAGGTGGCTTTTTCTCTGCGGAAGATGCAGACAGCGAGGGAGAGGAGGGCAAATTCTATGTCTGGACGGCTGATGAGCTGAAAGAGACACTGGATAAAGAGCAATTCAAGCTCTTCATCCGGCTCTTTGACGTGCACGAAAATGGAAACTTCGAGAAAGGAGGAAACATCCTGCGCCAGAGGTCAGCTCTTGCCGACGCATCGTCCGTCCTGAAGATCGGCGAGCAGGATCTCTACAATCAGCAGGAAAAGATAAGATCCAAGCTCTTTCTTGCCCGGGAAAAGAGGATTCATCCTTTCAAGGACGACAAGATTCTCACCGACTGGAATGGATTGATGATTGCGGCCCTGGCTAAAGCCGCGCAGGCCTTGCCTTCTGCAAATAACGCAAAGTATGCAAGAGCGGCAATAAAGGCTGCCGATTTTATCCTGAAAGAGATGCAGACTGAGGAGGGAAGGCTGCTGCATCGCTATCGGGGCGAGGCGGGCATTTTTGCCAATCTGGATGATTATGCCTTCCTGATCTGGGGCCTCCTCGATCTTTACGAGACGGTCTATGATGTTAAGTACCTGAAGGTGGCTTTACAGCTAAACCAGGTCATGATGCGGCATTTCTGGGATAAAGATCATGGCGGCTTTTTCTTTTCGGCTGATGATGCCAAGGCCCTGCTGCTGCGCAGAAAGGATTTTTATGATGGAGCGATTCCATCAGGAAATTCCATTGCCATGCATAACCTTCTGCGACTCATGCACCTCTCCGGACGGACCGAACTGGAAGAACAGGCCTGGAATCTGGCGAAAAGCTTCGCAGCAGCTGCAACAGGCGAGCAGACCCTGGGCTACACCATGCTGCTTTGCTCTCTGGACTATGCCCTTGGGCCGGCATATGAAATCGCACTGCTGGGAAGCTTGCAGGATGCCCTCATAATTGAGATGCTGCAAGCCATAAGGTCTCGCTATCTGCCTAACAAATCCATAGTACTGGTATGCGAAGAAGAGATTAGAGAGATTGCGCCATTCACAAGAAATTTGGTCCAAGTGGACGGAAAGACCACAGCCTATGTCTGCACCGATCATGTCTGCAGTCTTCCCACCACAAGCCCGGAAGAGATGATGAAGCTATTCGCGTAGACCTCTCCTTTAAGACGCGAAGCTTGGCGATTCTTAATGTGATTTTGATAGCAGTAGATGGCGTGAATACCGGGTAGCCTTGATCTGGTCGATAACGCTAAATACTACCAGCTAGGTAGTAAGCCCGAGGAGATCCAAATTTCTGAGAATGAAATGGCATCCGATCCGGACAGGCACCGTAGTCTAGACAAATACCGTAGGGTATCCTACGCAGAAAAAACAACAAATAGGTCTATTTTATCACACGCAGGTTGTGCGGTGATGCTTTTATGAACAAACGAAGAGAGCATATTCCTAAGAAGGATATCATGTACACTTTAAAGGAAGATGACTCCCAATATATTGTAAATGAGAGTTACTTTTACAAGACAGAGCCGTACTATACCATCGTCAAGAACGAGAATGAAGGCATCAAAACCACGCCTAGCAGCAGTGATGTGCTGGATGCCTACATCGTTCCTATCTGTCTGGAGAAGGCGAAGCTGGCAGGTATCCCGGTCTGCGACTGGATAATATCCAACCAGTACGTCTCGCTTCCGGCTATAGTCTACGGCTTGAACTACTTCTCCACGCCGTCCGATCACTTCTTGATCAGCGACCTGGATGCAGCGAAGAAGGTCATCAAGCATGTCACCAATCATGGCAGGTATCCCTTCTGCTATCAGAAGATAAGTGAAACCTCATCCGTGACAAAATGCATATCCATCTTCGGCAAGACCATAAATTGCTGTGAAAAGACGAAGTCGCTGGCGGAGAAGATCTACGAGGTCTTCAGGCTACCGTTAGTGGAGATAGCACTGGTCAAGGATGAGTCGGGCTGCCGGCTATCTTCCCTGGCACCGGTGAAATATTCGCAATTATCTAAGGATGAGACGGAAATGTTACAGGACCTTCTGGATAAGAGGGTGAGACGCTTTGAGTAAACTTGGAATCTTCGTCAATCGACAGACGTTAAGCAGCTCTGAACAGCTCACGTCCGTGGTAAAATGCCGGGACGTGGCTGAGAGCATGGGCCACACTGCCGAGTTCATCTTCCCAGTGGACATCAAAAAGATACCCAGACTGGATGCGCTCTTCATTCGCGCCAACACCGACCCCATGAATATCACCTATGTAGCGGCCAGGATGGCGCAAATGTACGGCATACCGGTGATAGACGACCCCAGCTCCATCCAGATCTGTGCAGACAAAATCAACATGTACATGCACCTCATGAAGAAGAATGTCTCCATGCCCAGGACCAAGTTTCTAAAGAAGAAGGAGCTGGACGAAGCCCAAGCCGCCTTGCTCTTTGAGGAGCTGGGCACGCCCCTGGTGCTAAAAGAGCCATCCACGTCCTTCTCGGTCAGAGTGGAGAAGGTCTCATCCGTAAGCGAGCTATTGAAAATCGCCCGGAGATTCTTCAAGCTCTCCGACTGGATTGTAGTACAGGAGTACATCGAGAGCAGGTTTGACTGGAGGGTGGGCGTCATCAACGGACAGCTACTCTATGCATGCCGCTACATCATCCCCTCAGAAACCTTCAAGATCCAGGCCTCCGTGAACGGCCACATCGTCTACTGCGATGTGGAGAGCGTGCCGGCCGATCAGGTCCCGCCCGAGGTTATTGAGCTGGGACGCGAAGCTGGCAATGCCATTGGCAAAGGAATGTATGGTGTGGACATCAAAGAGAGCAACGGAAAGCTCTACGTCATCGAGGTCAATGATAATCCCTCCCTGGATGGAGGCGAGGATGCCCATTATCCGGACATGTTCCAAAAGATCATCTCCTATCTGATGACGGGAGACGCCCTCAGCTATGCCGATGAGCTTTACGATAATGCCTTAGGTCCGCATGGCTTTGAGGGTGAGTACGGCCTGGGAGCAGCTGCCGGCATTTCCAATGTACCTGCTCTGGCAGAAACCGAGGCCCACTCATACAAGATTGATTTCTCTGAGCGATAGAGAAAATCCTTTTTTTGGTTGAGCATTTATTAATTGTGTAATAATATTAAAGAGATGAGAGTCTGATGGAAGATTACCTGTGTGAAGCCATAAGCCAGGCCTGCAGCGAATGCCATCTGGACGGAGGCTGCTGCTTTGAGGCCAGGCCCCCCTTAAGCCAGGAGAGAATAGATATATTGCTGAAAAACGGCGTTGCCAAAGACGTTGTGGAGTTTGCCGGATACAAAAGGCTACGCCTGAAGCAAGATGGATTCTGCGTGCTATTTCAGAATGGAAAATGCAGCATTCACACTATCAAGCCAGAGACCTGCGTCGCAGGACCCTTTACCTTTGATATCGAAGACAACGTTTTGCAGATCTTCCTTAAGAGGGAGAACATCTGCCCCATGGTGCGATATCTCAAAGCCAATCGAAAAGCCTACGACGGACTATTCGAGACCGCCGTGGAGAAAATCATGCATCTGGTAAAGAATGTTCCCGCCTCAGAGATGGCGGAGATCTTGAAGATCGAGGAGCCGGAGACGGACCTCGTGGCGGAGATCAAGCTTGGGGAATGAAAAGAGATGAAATGCGCCATGAAAAAAGCAATGCATAATGCGCTTGCAGCTGCATCGCCCATAGGAACGGAGCACGAGTACTCCATAAACGATAAAAACCACCGACCACTGGCCATCTCCGACCGGATCATTCAGAAGATCGCCGGACAGGTGCAGCACGAGGTGCCCTTCGGAGGGATACTGGTCTCCAAGGAGCTGCAAAAGCATGCCATCGAGCTGATACCGGCAAGACCTGGGAGCCTCAGCTTTTTGGAAAGCAATCTTTACCACGGCCTGTCTGAGCTTTACCGGGCCACTAATCATGAGTACGGCTTCATGGGTCTTGGAATGCACCCGCTGCTCAAATTGGATGAGACGACCTACTGGGATCATGATGAGCAGGAGTACTATCAGGCATACGACCGGCTATTCAATATCAAGCAGCACGGCTGGCTGAATATTCAGGCTCTGCAGGTCAATATACCTTACAACGGCAAGGAGGAGCTGGTCGCCATGTTCAACAAGATTCGCTCGCTGATGCCTTACCTAGTGGCCGTATCTGCCTCCTCGCCCATGGTTGAGGGTAAGCTCACCAATTACATGGACAACCGGCTGGTTTACTACCGGCAAAACCAGGCGGCCATTCCTGAGATCTGCCATAATATACTGCCCGAAAAGCTGGAGAGCGTGGACGATTATGTGCAAATCAACCGGCAGATCTACTCAGAGCTGAAGAAATGCAAAGCGGGGATTCTCTGCAACGAGTGGGTCAATTCCAGAGGCGTGATTGTGCGCTTTACGAGAAAGTGCCTGGAGGTCAAAGCCATCGATGAGCAGGAATGCCTGCATTCGGACATGGCATTCTCGGCTTTTTTGCTGGCGCTGCTGCGCTCCGACCTCATACTGGAGGAGGATGAAAGCACTCTTCTGGCCATGCTGGATGATGCCATGCACAGCGGCGTAGCCGGTATGCGCCCGGAGCTGGAAAGGCTGCTCGCTGCAGCGGAAAAGAGCGCAACTGCTGAGGAGAAGCGATATCTTCCGCTGGTGGCAAAGCGCATAGATCAGGGCAGCCTGGCGGAGACAATGGTGCAAAAGCTTAAGGAGACGAACGGCAGGATAGAACCGATACTGGAGCAGATGCAGTGGTGCCTGAAGGAGAACAGGCCCTATTCTGCCGAGCCGGGACGATGCGGCTAACGGATCAGGATTGAATTTAATTCCCGATAAAAATTAAAAATAGAAGACAGGAGGATTCCTAGCATTTGGTTCGCGGGCTTAGTGCGAAGCAAAGGCCGTCCAGGCTGTCGAAGATATCAGACCATTCGATTATGAGGCGCATCTCTCACGAGTCTTCCCTCTTTCCCCAGGAGAGCCCTCTATCTTTTATCAACCGCGATATGTAGAGTTTGGCCCACAGGTAGGCAAAAAGACTCCCGCTGATGTTGCCAAAGACAATTCCCCACCAGATGCCCTCTTGACCCAGTCCCAGGACCATGCCAAGAACAAAAGACAACATGGTTATGAGAATCACATCTCTGAGCATGTTGAGGAAGAGAGAGGTAAGCCCTTTGCCCGCTCCCTGGAAAAGACAGGCGGACATGATGCCGGGAGACATGAAAGGATAGAACAGGCACATGACATGCATAAATGCGATCATCGCTGGAGCCAGGTGAGCGCTCTGTGAGGTGTAGGTGAAGAACGTAGTTATCTGCGGTGCCAAAACCCCGGTAATAATGGCCGTGGCAGCTCCAATGAAAAACCCTAGTTTCGTCGAATAGTTGTGAATGATGGGCAGATTTTCATATCGTCTGGCACCGATGGCCGCTCCGGCGACTGAAATCTCAGCGGTGGCAATGGCGATCAAGGGAATAATGGCTATCATTATCACCCGCCAGCCCGCGGTATAAACGGCAACGGCGTCTGTACCCGACACCCGGACCAGCATCCAGTTGATGATAATTGCATCTATCGAGAACAGCAGGAACTCAAGACTTGCCGGTATCCCCACCTGGAGAATATCCTTCATCACATCCAGGCTCGGGACGAAGGCTTTCCGGGAGAGCGAGACATAGGTGTCTTTCTTAATGAGCAGCCAGTAGATTTGAACTGCCGAAACCAGAAGAAGGGAAATGATGGTCCCCCATGCCGCTCCTGCGATTCCAAGCCCCGCCCAATAGATCAGGATGGGATCTAAAACGGCATTGATCAGCGAGCCAGCACCCATGGCATACATGGTGCGTTTTGTGTCCCCCTCACCCCTTAAAATCGCATATGCTGTGTTCGTAAATACGATCAATATGCTTCCCGCAAAGACGATATTGCCGTATTCGACGGCGAGGTCAAGAGCAACTCCCGTGCCCATAACTATGAGCAGCGGCTCTAAGAAGTAAAGTAGGACGAAGGTCAATATCACTGATACGATGATCGTCAAGAGCATGGCATGCATGGTCGTATTGTCGGCGCCGCTTTTATCTGCAGCTCCAATTCTGCGGGAGATGGAGGAAGACACGCCTGCACCAAGACCATTGGAGAGGCCCACCACCACCATGAAAATGGGGCTTACAAACCCAACTGCTGCCAGGGCATCTGATCCCAGCCCTGAAACCCAGACGGCGTTCACCAGATTATAAGCAGCAAGAATCATCATGGCGACGATCATCGGGCCGGAGAGCTTCAAAATGGCTTTTTTTGGGTCTCCGATCAATAAGGAAACGCCTTTGGTCATCTCTTTTTGATCTTTTTCTTCACATGATTTTTCGTTGCCATCCAATTATTCATCACCGCAGTTTTTGTCAATTACCAGGCAGTTTTCGACTATCCGGCCACGGAGAGAATAAAAGGCTGTCGATATGTCGGACTTGGGGATATGCCGCATGTCGGTGATCTACAGAATTAATTTTGTCTCTAAGTTTGAGACTTCCAAAAAATTAAATAAGCAGATTACGAATTAAATAATAAAATCGAGGATCTTTACCCCATCAAGGCAAAAGGACAATGCCATGAAAGATCGCCCTGCAGTGATACTGCTTATAGAAGATGATGAGACTCACGCCATGCTCATCACCCGCGCCTTCGAGGATGTAAAGATCAGCCATGAGATTCACTGGATGAGCAGCGGAGATGAGGCTCTGGATTATCTCTTGAGAAGGTGCAAATATGCAAACCCTGAAGATAGCCCCAGGCCGGATCTGATACTCCTGGACCTTCGGCTTCCGGTGGTAGATGGGCATGAGATTTTGAAATCGATAAAGGGATCTGAGCATCTAAAAGCGCTTCCTGTCGTGATATTGACCACTTCCCGAAATGATGCAGACATCGCCAAGGCGTACTCCAATTATGCCAACAGCTATCTGGTAAAGCCGATGGGCTCGGATATGTTTAGAGAGATGATTACTGCCCTGGGAAATTACTGGCTCAAATGGAACGTCATAGTCTTGCTGGAAAAGGAATGATATACTTGAGCCGAAATTCAATTAAAATCCTTCTAATAGAGGATAATGAGGTAGATGCATGGATAATCCAGAAGTATCTACTGGATGCCTCCCGTAAGGAGGATGGCGTTTCCGGCGCAATGTTCGATCTTGTATGGAAAGATAGTCTTTCTTCTGGGCTGAAATTCCTGACACGGGAAGATGTGGATGCTGTGCTCCTGGATTTGAATCTGTCCGATAGCCTTGGTTTAGAGACATTCTCCCAAATTCATAAAAAGAAGGCAAAAATTCCCATACTGATATTAACCGGCCTATGCGATAGAGAGCTGGCGACGAGAGCCGTTCGTGACGGTGCACAGGATTACCTGATTAAGGGGGAATTGGATGGCAGATTGCTGGATCGTTCCATCAGATATTCCATCGAGCGCAATCGGGCGCAGGAGGCGCTGTTAGAGAGCGAAAAAAAGTACCGCCTGTTAATAAACAACGCTAACGAGGCAATCATCGTTGCGCAAGACGGCCTGCTTAAGTTTGTCAATCCCATTACGCTTGAACTGCTGGAAGGGTATTCTGAGCAGGAACTCATTGATAAACCGTTTACTGAATTCATTCACCCGGATGATCGGAGCCATGTGGTTGAAAATTACCGGCGACGGATCGCAAACGAGGAAGCACTGCCCCGCTATGCCTTCCGAGTGGTTACCCGTGCCGGAATTGTCAAGTGGGTGGAAATCCATGCCGACTTGATCGAATGGCAAGGCAAACCAGCCTCTTTGAATTTCCTCACAGACATCACCGAAAGCAAGCGGGCCGAGGAGGCGCTGGCGTTCACCTATACCATCCTTCGCACACAGCAGGAGTTATCTATCGATGGAATACTTGTGGTGGACGAAAATGGCAAAATATTATCCTACAACCCGCGTTTTGTCGAGATGTGGGGTATTCCTCTCGACGTAATAGAATCACAATCAGATGAGCGTGCGCTGCAGTCGGTGACGGATAAACTGGCAAGTCCCGAGGAATTCATGCAGAAGGTGAAACACCTCTACGAAGTCCAGGATGAAATAAGCAGTGGTGAGGTCATTCTGAAAGACGGCAGATCGTTCGACCGTTACTCGGCTCCGATGATTGGGGCAAGCGGAAAGTATTATGGCAGGGTGTGGTATTTCCGTGATATCACCGAGCGTAAGCAGGCCGAGGAGGTCAGAGAACGATTGGTAACTGAGCTTGAATCTAAAAACACAGAGATGGAGAGGTTCATTTACACGGTCTCCCATGACCTTCGGTCTCCCCTGGTCACGATAAACGGTTTCGTAGGCTTCCTACAGTCTGACCTGGCCAAGGGCGACTCTGAGCGCGTCAAGGTAGATCTCAAGATGATCAGCTCTGCCATTTCCAGGATGGAAAATCTTCTCAAGGATACTCTGGAGCTTTCCCGCATAGGCAGGGTCGCCAATCCACCGGATGTAGTTGCGTTCACAGATATTGTCCAAGAGGCGCTGGATCAGATCGGTGAGAAAGTAATGGTAAGTGGTGTCCAGGTTACGATCCAACCAGATCTGCCATCGGTCAATGTAGACCGCATGAGGATTGTCGAAGTACTGACAAACCTGATGGAGAACAGCATAAAATATATAGGAGATCAGCCGCATCCGAGTATAGAAGTGGGATGCAGACTAGATGGTGGAGAAACGGTATTTTTCGTAAAAGATAACGGTATAGGAATAGATACCAGCCAGCATGACAAGATCTTTGGGCTCTTCTATAAGGTTGATAAGAAGAGCGAGGGATCAGGCGCTGGTCTTGCCATAATTAAGAGGATTATCGAGGTCCATGGAGGACGCATTTGGATAGAGTCCGAGCTGGGGAAAGGTTGCACCGTCTGTTTTACTTTGGCAGAGCCCAAATGAAGATACATTGGCCAATTACATTAAACATAAAGGAGGCAAGTTATGCAATCATCTGTTGGCAAAAAAGATGTCAAACAGATTCTGCTGGTAGAGGATGAAGAGGCTCACGCTCTGCTGGTTCGAAGGATCTTTGAAGAGAATGATGATGACTGGAAAATTGATCATGCCGCATCGATTGGAGAAGCCAAAAAGTGGATAACTGAGCATATTGGCCAGGATTTTCTGGTGATCTCAGATTATCGCCTTCCTGACGGCACCGGACTGGACCTGACTGGTGGAGCAGAAGGCTCTATGGAGATGAAGTTTCCATTCATTATCATAACGGGTGTAGGATCTGAGAAGCTGGCTGTCCAGTCTCTGAAATCAGGGGCCATGGACTATGTGGTGAAAGGAGAAGATCTGAATCAGCTTCCCCAGATTGCCGAAAATGTCTTGCGGGAATGGGACAAGATCAATGAACGCAGGAACGCCGAGAGAGACCTGCGAGAGTATATCAATGACATGGAAAAGTCCAGTGCCGATCCAGATGAGTTCATGGATAAGATTGCTCAATATCTGGAAACCACTCTCACCTCTGATCGAGAATCCAATGAGCAGCTAATAGAGATACTGAGGAAAAAAGCGGCCAGCAGAGGGCGTGATGGAGCAACTGAAGCTGGAGGCATGCGTCCCGGCATGGTCAATGCCCTGGACCTGCTTTCCAAAGAAGGCCTGAACGGTGCGATGATGGTTGTAGATATGG
>JBATEC010000011.1:0-10696 GCA_049663825.1 Methanothrix sp.
TAAAGGCCAATCCCGAGAGAAGTTCGAGCTGGAAGGGCAAGGGAGATGCGCTCAAAGCCCTGAACAGGACCGACGAGGCTGAGTCAGCTTACGAGATGGCTCTAAACCTGAGCGAGACCGTCATCAGGATCGATGCAAACAGCAGCGATCCATGGATCGAAAAGGGCGAGGCCCTTCGAGGTCTCGGACGCTTTGATGAGGCGCTTTTAGCTTACGAGAAGGCCATCGAGCTGCCTCCAGTGTACTTCCCCGTCTGGCAGAAGAAAGGGGACCTCCTGATGGAGATGGGCCGGTACGATGAGGCCCTCACAACCTACGAAAAGGCCCTCGAGATGGACACGACCTTCCCACGGCTCTGGTATTACAAGGGGCTGGCCCTGTGGGCTCTGGATAGAAATTCAGAGGCTGAGGAGGCCTTTGCTAAGGCCACTGAGATGGGGTATGAGGTAAAGCTGCCTGTGGTGAAAGACGCGGGAAGCGGCCCGGTCGTCACTACCAGGACCGAGATTGCGCCGGAGAGGTAGCTTGAGGGGTGTCTGGGCTAACTCAATCAATTTTTGCGGAATTTCATGACTGCGGCAGCGATCGAGGCAGATAAAAGAGGTGATAGTATGAAAAGACGAAAACCGTTAGTGTCTGAAAAGCTATCGAAGGTAATAGTAGGAGCAAAGCTCGCTCTTGCCCTGCTGGCTCTGGTAGCGCTGTGCGTCTGTGCTACAGCACAGGAGAATGCAGCAGAAAGCTGGTACAAGAAAGGGCTGGAACTAGAGCTAAGCGACTCCCGAGAAGAGGCAGTGCAGGCCTATGATAAGGCCATCCAGCTCGACCCTCAAAATCCAAAGTACTGGAACAACAAGGCATTTAACTTGTGGCTCCTGCATCGGAATCAGGAGGCCAATCAGGCCTCGGAAAAGGCGCTTGAACTTTACAACGATACCCTCCAGGAGAATCCTAAAGACATCGATAGCTGGATGGGAAAAGCCCAGGTCTTCAATAATCTGGCCTTTGCAGACATGGCTGGACCCAGGGAAGCTTACAGGGAAGCTGCACTGCAGTCTTACGACCAGGTCCTCCAGATCGATCCCCAGAATGCATCTGTACTCTCTCTCAAGGGCGGTGCTCTCTTCGAGCTGGGTAGGCATGCAGAGGCGATAGAGGCAATAGACAGAGCCCTGAAGATAGGATTTCCGCCCTCTCAGGAGTGGATGGCGGAAGGCACATTGCAGATAAAGGGCCTCGCCCTGGCGGCTCTCGGAAAGGAGAACGAATCAGAGAAGTCCTACCAGGAGACTCTGAAGGGCTTTGATGAAGACATTGAGAAAGCCGACACTCCTGAGAATCTATCACAGGCCTGGCTCTCCAAGGGCTTCATCCTGCAAGAGCAGGACAAATACGAGGAGTCCATCAAGGCGCTGGATAACGCCACCGATGCCAATCCCAAGAACGAGATGGCCTGGAGGGTCAAAGGGTTCATGCTGGCGAACTGGATGGGCAGGTATGATGAGGGTCTTGCAGCTCTGGATAAAGCTCTGGATATCAATCCTTCTGCCGATGTCTGGGAAGCAGAGGCCAGGGTATTCAACGAGCTGGGCAGATACGATGACGCCCTGGAGGCTTCCGACAATGCTCTGGTGCTGAACAAGAATCTCACCCGGACGTGGCTGGTCAAAGGTCATGCCCTGCGGGGACTTTGCAAACACCAGGAGGCTCTGGATGCCTATGCCCAGGCAGAGAGCACTTACGACGAACAGCTCTGGGGTGGAAGAGGATACTCTCTGGCCCAATTGAACAGGAGCGATGAAGCTGCTGAGGCTTTTAACAAATCTCTCAACGCCAGCCAGAAGGTTTTGGAGAAGGACAACAAATCGGCCTACGCCTGGTTCTGGAAGGGAGAGGCGCTGCACGGTTTAGGCCGCTATCAGGAGTCTCTGGAGGCCTACGATCGTTCCCTGGAAATTGGACCGGAGAAGGCGATCTCTGCCTGGAGGGGCAAGGGCTTTGTGCTGAAGTCTCTCGGCCGCGACTCCGAGGCAGATGCCGCCTTTGCAGAGGCCGAAGAGCTGGGGTATCAGAGATGACCCTTCCTCATTTTCAAGGAGTACAACTTTGTGGCCTCTGAGTTATAAGAAGGAGTTACAGGGTGTCGCAGCCTATCTCCTTAGGCGTTTAGAAATTTCATTCATACTAAAAAGAATAACTGAAGCTAAGTCGGAGACCTTTCTCTGCTCATCGCCTATCTCTCTACCACATCTTGAGCCCCAGGTACCTCACCGCATAGATCAGCCCGATCAGGATCACCGCCAGCCCGAAGACCTTCGTCACCCATTTTCCCGCGGAGATGTACTTCTCGCCAATCTGCCCGCCCACAGCCCTCGAAAAGGTCGCAATGGGAATCACCGGCACGCCATGGCCGACGCCGAAGACAAAGAGCATCAGGCCGCCCGCCAGGGGCGTCACATCCTGGGAGATGAGCCAGATGAGCACCGGGAAGACCAGGGAAACGGCACAGGGGGCCCATCCCAGGGCAAAGAAGACGCCCAAAGTGAAAGCGCCGATGAAGGCCGAGTACTGGAAGAGGCCCATCGAAAAGTGGACCAGCCTCTCCATGATGCCTTTCTTCTCAGGCACATAGTCTCCGGAAATGGCATCGGAATGATTCTGGCGCAAAGAGAGGCGAGAGCGCACGGGCTCGATGATCTCGCCGATGGGCTTGATGATATTTATGCCCAGGATTACCATCAGCAGCCCGGCGGCCAAGTCGAAGGAGCGTGCCTGGCGGATGAAGACGCCGATGTCCGAGAGAAACAGCCCCACCACGAAGAAGACAGCTGCCATGCCTAAGGTGAAGGCTACTCCGATCATGAAGCCCTCCTTGGATGCCGACGCAGACTTCTTGAGGTACTCTTCCTTCCTGCGAGCCGTCATGACGTAAGAGAACATGGCCAGCAGCAGGGCTACGGAACAGGGAGAAAGGGAGGTCACGATGCCTAAGCCAAACATGCTCAGGTAGTTTACCCCCTGGCTGGCTGCTACGCCCGTGAACCCGGAAGCCTCGTCGTTTTCTATGCTTTTCAGATCGCTGTACAAAGTATCAGCGCTCTTTATGCCGTCAATCTCTCCCTTGCCCAGCTGATAGACGTGGTAGAGGCCCGCCACCTTTCCCTCTTTGTCGATCAAAATCAGCGTGGGGTTGGCAAAGCCGCCTTCCAGGGTAGAGTAGTCGATGTACTTGCCAGTTAGAGGATAGGGCTCAAAATCCTCAATCCAGGGCCAGGTTACATTGATATTCCACCAGGCTTTGGCCAGAGTGGGCCCGTCTTTAGAATAGGGATTTTTCCGAACGTTGAGTGTTATGATTTTTATGCCCGGATCTTTCTTTGCAAGCTGGGAAAGCTGGCTGGTCTGAGCATCTAAAGCATGCTCGCACTCCCTGCAGAGGGGATTTTCAATGTTGGTGATATGCAGAAGGACAGCTTCGCCACGATAGTCGCTTAGAGATACGTCTTTTCCATTCTGGTCCACTGCCTGAAAGTTGGGTGCCATCGCCTCCTGAGATCGGACAGAGGACGAGCACAAAAATAATATCGAACAAAAGACGGCAAAAAAAGTGATTGGCCCTGATATCGGGGATTTTTTATTTTTTATTGACATTTTGCCTTCAGAAATTCCAGTCTGCGGAGTTTTCATCATAGTGGCTTAGTGCATCCTCCACATAATTCTTGACCCAGCTGTCGCCCGTGACCACATCTGTGCTGTGCCAGACCGGCACTACCTCACCTTCGGAATTGGGAGCCAGAGTTAACAGGACGGTCAGAGGCACATACATGGTGCCGCCGTTGGGATCATAGATCTGCAGGGCTTCCTCGGACCTGGCATCACTGCCATCTGCGCCAATCTCGAAATATGTGATCTGGCCATTGAATTCATCGGTTATATTCTTCACGGCCTCGGTTTGAGGCGTACAATAACTGCACGACTTGTGCACATAGATCAGCACAGGTTTGCTTTTCAAGGCATCCAAGACCCACGATGGATGATTGACATCGCCGCCAGCGCCTGAGGACTGATCGGGATATGCGGTCCACCAGTCATCATCTCCGGATCCGACAGAATATTCGGATCCCATAGCGTTAATGCCTGATGCCCAAATGATGACCGCAATCAAAGACGATATTTTCTTAATTTTGTCCATCAAATACACTCTCCACGTTGCTTGATATTCGTTTCCACACTCATTCCCATTGCTGACAGAATCGACATTATTGGATATAAGCCTTTCGACTTTAGGATCTATTGGGCCATACATTCAAAAAATATTGACTCAAATCACTTTAAATCAACTATATTTCAAAGATCGTTTGTGTGTTCAATTGTTAATTTCGGTCCGCTTGTTTTGTAAATTAATAAATCATGATAATCAAATTCAATTAAAGACAAATGTCGTACTCGGATTTAGCTTAATAACGGGAAAATCTTATATATCGAAATAACTGAATATGGATGTCCTAACGGCCTTCGCAGTTGGGTCGGATCAAGAAGCATCGAATATAGAAGCTAAAGGTGAATGACCAAAATGAGCCCAGTTCAATGCGAAATTTGCGATAAGGAAGTAGAGTCTCTATTCATAGTCAGTCACAAGGAGCGAGGCAGAATAAGAATATGCGAGGATTGTTTAAAGCAGGAAGCGCAAAACCTCCTGGCTCAAAAGAGCTGCGGTTGCTGCTAAGAGAGGATCTGTCAATGGCATGTATTCCGAAAGAGGCTGTCAGCAGGATGACGCGGCTGATTGGAGATGCCGATAAAGCCGAGTGCAAGGTCGATAAGCTGCGCACCATTACAGGCAAGCTGGACGAGAGGGAGATTGAAGTTGAGGCAGAAATATTCAAGGCCATGGCCGATCCCTGCCGCCTCAAAATCCTGTCTCTTCTGCGTGAAGGCGAGCTGTGCGTCTGCGAGATCATGGTCGGCTTGGACCGACCGCAATCCAGCACTTCTCACCATCTCTCCATCCTCAAAGATGCAGGACTCATCAAAGAACGCAAGGACGGAAGATGGTCTCGATACCGATTGTCCGAAGGCGCTGTAATCGACATGCTCAATTTAGTGAAGCTGATGAAAGAGATTAAAGTCTGAGAGAGGCAAAAATCAATGACAAAATTCAATGCGATTGGATTTCTTATCATTTCCTTGATGGCTATTGCCCCCGTTGTGGAAGCAGGCTGTAGTTGCAGTGGGGGCACCTGGGACCCCAGTGCTTTCCTGAACTCGGAGCTTGGCACGGGCCAGACCGGCAGCGTCCAAGATAGCGCTGCAGGAAATTCGGGGAGCGGCACGCAAAAGCCGTTCGATAGAGTGGCATCTTTCGCTAACGGTGCAATCATCATGTCCATGAAGAGCGTTTCCAGCTCAGATGTGGTAATGGACGTGTCCAACACAGACAGCTATTCTACGTCCCACATCAAGAACGCCATTCACATCCCAAGCAAAGACTTCCTTAACAGTGTTGGCAGCCTTAAGACGGACGAAGAACTTGCCAAGGTCCTGGGAGATGCGGGTGTCTCCAGAGACGATTCCATAGTTCTTTACGGCAGCAAAGAGAGCTCTGGCGAGGCTGAATTTGCCTTTCTGGTGCTGAGCTTCCTGGGTCAAAAAGAGGTGAAACTCCTGGACGGAAACCTGGAGGACTGGAAGGCGGCGGGGCTGCCGGAAGAGGCCTTGCAGAACAAAAAGCCTGGCGTTCTGTACAAGCCCGAAGTCAAGCCTGAGGTAATAGCCGAATACGAGTATGTCAAGTCCGGCCAGGCTCAGATCATAGATGTCAGGCCGTTCGTGGAGTTTGGCAAAGGCCGCATACCTGGTTCTATCGCACTGGATCCATCCAATGTGATCAAAGGAGATAAGATCAAAAACGGGGCGGACCTGAACTCTGTTTTTAGCAGGCTGGACAAAGAAAAGCCGATTGTGGTCTATTCCGATGATTACAGCCGGTCTGCGCTGGTCTGGTATGCCCTGCAGCTCATGGGATATGAGGCCAGCATTTATACCTGGGAGGACTGGAAGGCCCACGAGGCTGCGCAGGTGCAGGCCGGCACAGCTCCTGCCGCAGGGGCTGCTGTCGACTCGAAGTACACAAAGCTGGGCACGACATGATTTAATTTTTATCAATGGAGGGAAGAGCAAAATGTCAAATAGTGTCAGCAAGGGCCTGGATTTCTTATCCCGCTACCTTACTGTCTGGATATTTGTGGCCATGTTTCTGGGCGTGGCTGTGGGCTACTACGCGCCAGCAATAACCCGGTTCATCTTAAGCCTGCAGATCGGCACAACATCAATACCTATCGCCGTCGGCCTGATTCTGATGATGTATCCGCCCCTGGCCAAGGTAAAGTATGAAGAGCTGGGAAGGGTATTCGAAGACAAAAAGGTCCTCAGCCTTTCCCTGATACAAAACTGGATCGTCGGTCCCATCCTGATGTTTGCATTGGCGGTGATCTTCCTACGAGACTCGCCTCATCTCATGTACGGCATCATCCTCATTGGCCTAGCCCGCTGCATCGCCATGGTCATCGTCTGGAACGAGCTGGCCCGCGGCTGCACCGAGTACTGCGCCGCCCTGGTGGGGCTCAACTCCATATTCCAGGTGCTGTTTTATTCCGTTTACGCTTATGTCTTCATCACAGTGCTGCCGGCTGTCCTGGGAATCGCCGAGGGAACACAGGTCAATGTAACAATCGCCCAGATTGCAGAAAGCGTTTTCATCTATCTGGGCATACCCTTCCTGGCCGGCATAATCACCAGATTCAGCCTGATCAAGGCCAGAGGAAGAGTCTGGTACGAGAGAGTATTCATACCTAAAATCTCGCCCCTGACCCTAATCTCTCTGCTCTTTACCATCGTGGTGATGTTCTCTTTGAAAGGAGACTACATCATCCAGCTTCCCATGGATGTGGTGCGGGTGGCAGTGCCTCTGGCCATTTACTTCCTGCTCATGTTCTTTGTCAGCTTCTTCATGGCTTACAAGCTGGGAGTTAACTACGAGAACACAGCCGCTTTATCGTTTACAGCGGCCAGCAACAACTTCGAGCTGGCTATCGCCGTAGCTGTGGGCGTCTTTGGCATCGCCTCCCAGGAGGCATTTGCCGCCGTCATCGGGCCGCTCATCGAGGTGCCCATGCTGATTGCGCTGGTGAACGTGGCATTGAAGCTGAAGGAGAGGTATTTTGCAGGGGATCGGGCAGCATGTGACAAACAAGGACTTTAAGAAATTAATTCATCAATTTTTTCTGTAGTGAAACGGCAGCGATGCACCCGCGCAGCAAGCTACTGGTATTCATTTTAAAATGATATATGATCGCATTAAAGATCAATATTTAATCGCTATCAAGAAAATTAGAGAGGTTTGGGAATTTACTGCGGATTGCGGGGTGCAAAGCACCCGCTGCTCTGCTGAAGAGATGGCAAGCTAACATATGCAAAAGCAGGTAATAATGCAAACAGCCTTTCGTTCTTGAGAAAAAAGAGGGGATTTAAATCCCCTATACTCCGTTGACCTGTACAGAGCCAATACGAATAATACGAGGCATCATCGTGCTTTCTTTCATCATTCCACTATTCTTAACTTTATTTATATTTATCCCATAGTGTTTCAACTCATGACAGTGCTCGTATAACTCGTTATCCTGGTTTGCTACATAATATCCCTCGAAGAACACTTTCCATTCCGGCTTTATGGGAGTTTTAGCCCAGTAGCTATAGCTTATTGTAGTTTTAAATCCTGCTGGCAGATATATCCTCAGCAAATAAAGCGGATCCAGTGCGTCGGGGGGATTCACCACAACTGTTTCTGACATCGTGATGTGCTTGCCTGCGTCAGGGCCAGACGGAATGGGAGTTCCGCAAGAGAAGGCAATCCTGCTGCCATCGCTTATATTGTGACATCGGATTCCCAGGATAGCTGCACCTTCCGTATCTCCTGAATCAAGCTGGAAAGTTCTTGTGAATGTTGGAATGTCCTTATTAACCAATGAAACATTTCTCCAGGCTATATTGGGATGCTCCACGATATACTTGGCAAGGGTCCCCATATCTGCGAAATCGTCCGGCAGAGGATTGGGATTACCTTCTGTAACTACCCTTGCTACGAGACAGGAATGCTCTTCGCTCTCGGGCTTGTATATAAATGGCTCATTAGGTACAGCAATTTCGTTTTGCTTAACTGTGGCGGAAACGAAATCCTTCCCGGAGCTGGTTTTTAATTGATTATCTACCCACAGGGACGGGAACAGGAAGAGATGTCCAGGACAGTAGTACAGATAGAAATCCCCTTTGCGATCTCCATTGTATGAGTTCTTTCCTCTGACATAGAAGTAATTCTGCCTTTGAATTACAGTATCCTTGCCCACTTCTTTATCATATGTTTGGGTCAGATAGGTGACTGGGTCACTTAAAACGTCCACTCCGTTGGGGATTATATCGGGTGAACACGTCCACCAATCAGGATTCGTGACTGGAAGAGTGCCCGTATCATTAAGGTTTTTCCGCATAAATATGTCGTCATAGGTTGTCGGATTCGCTCCTACTCTCGATGAAGTACTTTTATTTCTTTGTTCGGCCATATTCCTAACCTTCCTATAATGCGTATACTGATAAGATACCAGTATATCATTACTGAATACAAATAAGGACCTAAGATATTTATACTTTTTTGTACGCCATATGCATTCTATTTTCCACGATTAGGTATAAAAATCCACATTAATATAAAAATAAAAACCATTAATTAAATATATGCCATAATTGTATCTGGCGTGAATTTGCATTTTCTACTCGATTTTGACTTATCAATAAAAGAAGCTAATCTCTAATTTTTCTCACAATTTGAAATGACTATCTATTTAGATAATTTTCGTAATCTAAATCTGAAATTGACGCACGCACCTCAGTCGAAGATATATTTGTATTTATTTTATCATAATACCCCAATGCTCGCATCGGGGATAAAGTGCATACGTGTTCAACTTAGGTTTGTATCAATGCATCTTGGTTCAAGCTTCATGTGGCGGCGCCTCAGATGCCCCGCAGCTTGCAACTTGGAAGTTATTACCGGTAAATATTGGGAGTAATTCAAAGGGGCCCGCTAATCTTCGATAATGGCCACGGCTCTTGTCCAACCTGCCGAAGCTCCCCTTATCTTCACAGGGAAGCAGGCAATCATGAAGCCTTGAGACGGGAGCTGCTCCAGATTATGCAGCGTCTCCAGGTGGCAATAGCCGATGGTCCGTCCAACCCTGTGTCCCTCCCAGATTAGCCCGGCACCGGAACAGCTTTCAGAGACGATAGATAGGTTCCCTTCAACCCAGTGCAACCTCATTCATGCAGGCGAGCGTTATCCCAGTCGCACGTAGTCTAAGGTTCGGCAGCTGGGCTGATCATGGCTGCGCCAAAGGGTAGCCCTACAGGGCCGCATCCTTGATCTGACCAGACGACGAGCAACTGCGGGCGACGTAGCTCGACGAGGGCGGGATGAACGAATATGCTGAACTTGGGCCAAAGCCTGTACTGTTGCATTACAGGGTAGTGATATAGATAACCACTATCTGTTATAACAACCCTATATGCAACAGAACCTGCTGATGATCTCGATCTTCCCCCCAACGACCGCGTTCTAGAAGCTTCGCATCTCAGTAAGGATCGCATCCACGCCATCTCGATGGTCTGATTGATGCTCTGACACTATGGCAGGGGTTGGGAAAACTATAAATTGTCAACCTTCAAAGGTTGACATATGAATTTATTCATCAACGAAAAACAATTCGAGTTCTGGAAGTTAAGACGCGCTCGGATGCCCAACATAACCATCGCTACGAACTTTGGGATCTCCCGACAGGCGGTCTCGAAAGCTCTTCTAACAATAGACGGGAAGATCGAGACCGCTCTCCGTGAGATGGCAAAAGCCAATAAAATCGCAATCGTGAAAATTAATCCACAGCTGGGCGTCCTTCTCGGTCGTTCGGTTCCGCTTGGCGTAGATGCAATCATCTTTGTCTCCGGGAGCCATGGTGTCCAGGTCTGGTACGAGCACGATGGCGACTGCAGGACGTGCGAGGAGTACGCGAAGTGCATCAAACTGCTCTGGGATTATGCCGACGAGCTCAATATCAAGCTCAATCGGACTGCTGATCCCACGAAAATGGCAGAGGAATTATTCGCAAAGGTGGAGGAGGCGGTTTGATCGTGCAGTTAGCGGAAATTATCGAACACTGGACCGGGTGGTGCCCAAGGAAGCAGATAGTACAGAAGGCTTCTGAGATCGATTTTCTATCGGAGGAAACATCCATGAAAACACAGAAAAGCATGAGAAGCAGGACAAAAGGCATAGCGGCAATTATATTAGTATTTGTCGCAGCATTGGCGGGGATGCGACTGGAGTTCGACGGCATGCAATCCCTGGACTGGTTCATGAGCGATCCTAACGCTGTAGAAGGTTACCAGTGGTTAGCGAACAACACAGAGAGAGATGTGGCAGTCTTGGCATGGTGGGATTATGCTGACGGGATTGAGAAGATTGGGCACCGCGGAGTTGTGATAAACGAGGCGTCCAGAAAAATCAAGAATACTGTTGCTGGCTACGCAGAACCCGGAAAGCCCTGGCATAAGATAGAATATGCTCTGTGGTATCCCTTTGAGTCTGATGAGA
>JBATEC010000012.1:0-7991 GCA_049663825.1 Methanothrix sp.
TCACCTGCTTTTGCCAGTACCTCTACACCCTCTTTTGCCAGCTCGTCAGGCAATTTTCTCAGGTTTTCCACAAGATAGGATACCTTTTCATCAAAGGGCATCTTTTCGAATTCTTCCTTCAAACTCAAGACCCCGAGTGACTTAGAAATCCATCTGCAATTAAGACTTTGCATTGCATCCTTATATTGATTATAGATCTAGAATAAAAATATACACAATAACGGAAACGAGGTTTATAACGTCAACAATTTCAGGACTCTACAGCTCTTTTTTCCAGCCAATAAGTTGATCTACAAAAGGATATATAGTACATTAAGTAACAACCAATGCCTTATTCCTTAAAGGGGAAGCACCGTGAATCGAGGTGAGAAGTCTCGGTAATCTCTGTATTATGTCCAGGGGCACATTGGAATGCAAGTGCCAAAGCTCTAATCCAGCCTTAATGGATGAAAGAGGGAACCGTGAATTATTATTAGAAGATAGTGCTTGGATATGCCGCGCTCTCTTTAGAAAGTGATAAGATGTGGAAACCCAACCTGCTAAATGGCATTTCGTTATCTTCTAAAAAGAATGAAGGGTACACAGGCGTATTTAAGCAACCCCCTTCTCCCACATCTGGCCAGGCATCAATATGCTCTGACGTTGAAAATTGCCTATCTTTCCACACCGCACTGGTTATCGCAGCTGTAATCATAATTCTTTACCTGGGTATATGGTATATTGTAAGAGATAACCCTTCAGGATACACAATATTCAGCAATCTGGGTTACATATTAATCAATGTAATGTCGATCCTATGCTTATTTTATGCCGCCCATTGCTCCAGGAGATTCAATAAAAGGTTCTTTATCAGTTGGATGATTCTCGCCATAGCTCAATTATCCTACGCACTTGCCGACACCATCTACGCCTATTATGAGATTGTGCTTAATGAGAGTCCGTATCCCTCTCTTGCAGATGGGCCATATTTGCTTCGTTATATATTATTTATAATTGGTATACTCATCCTGCCATCGGTCCGTATCTCATCCAGGGAACGGCTCAAGATCGTGCTGGATATGGCAATAGTAATGATTGCATCGCTCTTGCTTTTCTGGACGCTGATAATAGCCCCAACCATAGAGCAAAATATTGATGCTGATCCTCTTACACTCGTCCTCTCAGTGGCCTACCCGGTTATGGACCTGATGATGCTATTTGCCTTGGCGGATTTGCTTTTTAGGAGGCTAGAATTTTCGACACAAAGAGCAATCACGTTGATAGCAGCTAGTACTTTTCTCTTAGTATTTGCCGATTCGGTTTTCAATATTGAGCAATTAAATGGAACTTATGGTGCAGGGGGAGGAATTGTTGACATAGGGTGGCCACTGGCATACATCCTAATAGGACTCGCAGGATTATCTTATTCTGACTCTCTGAAACGCGGCATTGTTTTGCCAAATTTGGAGACTGAAAACCATTATGGTCGGATAACCTGGCCCCTATATCTTCCATACCTTTGTGCAGGTGGAGCTTATGTCCTGCTTATCATGAGCAGAGATCATCCTCTGCCATTATCTTTTTCAGCTCTTTCGTGGGCTGTTGGAGCAATTATCGCCCTTGTTATCACCCGTCAGGTTCTGGCATTGAAGGAGAACATCAGCCTCTACAACGAGGCTCAGCAGGAGATTGCCGAACGCAAGACGGCCGAGAAGGAGATCACGAGGCTAAACGAGGAGCTGGAACATCGGGTGGCGAAACGCACTTTCGAGCTTGAAACTACTAATAACGATTTGGAAAAAGAGATCGTTGAGCGTAAGGATGCTGAGAATGCACTGAAGGATTCCGAGCAGCGGTTGGCGGATATCATCAATTTCTTGCCTGATGCCACCTTTGTCATTGATAAGGAAGGGGCAGTAATCGCCTGGAACCATGCCATTGAATCCTTGACTGGAGTAAAGGCAAATGATATACTAGGCAAGGGCAGCTTCGAGTACTCCTTGCCCTTTTACTCAGAACGCAGGCCCATGCTTATCGATTTGGTGCTCAAGTCCTATCCGGAATTTGAAAAAAAATATAATAATATAATAAATCAGGAGGATGGCTCCATGGTCGGCGAAACGTATATACCTAATTTGAAAAATGGAGCACTCTATCTTGTAGCAAGCGCAGCAGTCCTTTACGACTTGGAAGGAAACATCTATGGTGCGATTGAGTCCATGCGCGACATCACCGAACGAAAGTTGTATGAGGAAAATTTGAAAAGTGCCAAGGAGCGTGCAGAAGCCGCCACAAGGGCCAAGTCTGAATTCTTGGCAAATATGAGCCACGAGATCCGTACACCCATGAATGCTGTTATTGGCATGACCGGGCTGCTTATGGATACTGATTTGAAGCCAGAGCAACGAGATTACCTTGAGACCATCCGCGACAGTGGAAATGGGTTGCTAGCTATCATAAATGATATCCTGGATTTCTCCAAGATCGACGGAGGAAAGATGGTGCTCGATAGCCATGCCTTTGATTTGTCCATGTGCATCCAGACGTCGATGGATCTGGTGTCAACCAAAGCCGCTGAGAAGAAACTTGAGTTAGCATATCTAATAGATGACAATGTACCCCATATGATGTTTGGCGATGCGACTAGGCTTCGGCAAATATTGATTAACCTCTTAGGCAATGCTGTGAAATTCACTGATAAGGGCGATGTCATCTTATCTGTAAGTTCGTCTCCTGTGGGGAGCGAAAAGACAGAGATTCGTTTTGCAATTAAGGATACAGGCATAGGTATATCCAAGGAAAATTTGAGCAAACTATTCCAATCATTCACACAGGTTGACTCTTCCACCACAAGATATTACGGAGGAACCGGATTGGGTTTGGCCATAAGCAAACGCCTCGTAGAGTTGATGGGTGGCAAGATATGGGTGGAAAGTGAGCTCGGGAAGGGCAGCACATTTTATTTTACAGTAATCACGGAGACGACAAAGTCCAATGAGGCCTCTATGCCTTTGCACTCGGGCCTCGTCGGGAAGAATGTGTTCATCGTAGAAGGAAATGGTGCCGTCAGAACCATGCTAATCAAAGCTGTCCAGTCCTGGGGAATGAAAGCAACGGCATCCGCCTGCGGAGAGGAAGCCATTGATATCCTGGGGAGAAATGTATTTGATTTCGTGATTCTGGATGAAATTCTGCCTGATAAGGACGGACCGACATTGGCGAGAGAGATTAAGAATGGCAGGAACTCCGAAGCGGTATTAATAATGATACGTGCAATGGGCCATGGGGTTCCGCAAGAAACATCTGTCTCTGGTTGGTTGACCAAGCCTATCAAACCTCTTCATCTTCGCAATCTTCTGATAGAGCGTGTTTCAGAACAAATGGGCTCGGTGGCGATGGCAACGAACGACCTGACTGTAGCGATCCGGGATGCAGAAAATCACAATTTACGCATTCTGCTAGCAGAGGATAACCTAGTAAATCAGAAGGTTGCTCTAAGCATGTTGAAGCGCTTGGGATATCAGGCAGACATGGCCTTCAACGGCTTAGAGGTTTTGCATGCCCTGGAAAGGATGACTTACGACGTCATACTCATGGACATTCAGATGCCTGAGATGGATGGATTTGAAGCGACGCGCTGCATTCGTGACCGAAGAAAGCCTGCAAAGCAACCCTGCATCATAGCCATGACGGCTTATGCTTTGGATGGTGACCGAGAAGATTGCCTGAGGGCGGGAATGGATGGCTACATTAGCAAGCCTATCAATATAGAAGTGCTTCGAAAGGCCATCGAAAAATGCAGAACAGCCCACAATTTGAACTGATCAACAGACAGAATATCTCTGCGAAACTTTTATATAGTCATCAATTATAGTTATCCTGTGAGTGGCTGAATGATCCATCCTGATACTGAGCTCAAGCTTGCACACGAGGGCATAGGTTACGGAATTTTCGCTACCAATCTCATACCCAAAGGCACTATTACTTGGGTTTTAGATGAATTAGATTTCGTATTAACTCCGGACATGATTACTGGCCTTTTGCCTCAACAGATTCAATTTATTGAGAAATATGCTTATATCGACAATAAAGGATGCTATATTCTCAGCTGGGATATTGGCAAGTATTGCAATCATTCCTGCAAGCCAACGACGGTTCCAATAGGCTCGATCTGCGATATAGCTGTTCGTGACATTCAGATTGGTGAGGAGATAACATGCGATTATGGGACCTGCAATATCCGTAGAAATCTAATGTGCCAATGCAAAGTTGAAGGTTGCCGCGGAATCGTGAGATCTATTGACCTCATGGCTTTAATGAAAGACATAGATAGTGAGGTCGCAAATCTTATTCCACTTGTAAACACAGTACCGCAACCGCTATTAAGATTTATGATTGATGAGCATCTCAAGCGACTTCAATCCATTGTATCCGGAGAGGTACCGATCCCGTCCTGTATTGAAAATGCATATGATGATTGCAGAGAGCGGACCTGCTCCTATTCAGATTGCGAAGATCGGAGTGGTCTTTGGACGATTTCGCCAGAAACGACACATTCTGTGAGGTAGATCTTATGCTGCATCCTGCCACAGAGCTACAATTTCTTGGATCAAAGATTGGGTATGGCGTTTTTGCAACAGAACATATCCCCCGAGGCACCGTGACTTGGACTCTTGACTCACTGGATAGAATTTTTCTTGATGCAGAAATTAAAGCACTTTCTTTGACCTATGGCCCGAATTTAAATAAGTATATTTTTAGAGTTGGACAGGAAAACGTGTTCTCCTGGGATAATGCCAAGTATATCAATCATTCATGCAAAGCGAGTTGTCTTGGCACACCATATGGGTTTGATGTTGCCGTATTTGATATTTCCCCTGGTATGCAGTTGACGAGAGATTATGCCGCTACCATGAGACAAGATGATGCGAGTTTTGCCTGCGGCTGCAATGAGCCTATTTGTCGCAAAGTTGTAAGTGGCGCCGATGCTAATAAATTTAGAGATTATTGGAAGATGGCACTAAAGGAAGCTTTAAATGATTTTTACTCTGTATCCCAACCGCTTGAACAGCTGCTTGATGCCTGCTGCTTCAAACGGTCTTTTAAAGAGAACAAATGATGGTTGTCAAGTAGAATGAGGTGCATTTTGGCTGAAGAAAAATTCGTATGGCTGAGTCTCAGGATTTAGAAACCGGAGAGAACCCAGGATGCAGTCACCAGATCGGATCATACCGTTTCGCCTCGCAACGGCTATTGGAGCCTTGATAATTGTCCTTTTTGCCCTAGCTATGATCGCATTAAAGGATGATCAAGAGGCAAATTCGGCTTTTACGGATATAAGTTCCTTTTTGATCAACTGCCTCGTTACCCTTGCTCTATTCTATGGTGCCAGGCATTCCAAATCCAGTGGAAAAAGGATCTACTTTGCCTGGATTATGCTGGCCATTGCCGTGCTCACCTACACCATCGGAAATGCATTTTGGGCCTATACGGAGATAATCCTTCATGAAAGTCCCTTCCCTTCTGTGTCGGATTATTTCTATATAATTTTCTATCCCCTGTTCTTATTGGCTGTCCTTTTCCTGCCCAGCCTGAAATTTGCTTCAGGCGAGAGGCTAAAGATGACGCTGGATACAGGAATTGTGATGGTTGCAGCAATTCTTATCTTCTGGAGCCTTATCATCGGACCCACCATTCAGCAACATGAGAGCGCTGACTCCCTCACTATGACTCTCTCAGTAGCATATCCGATAATGGATCTGATTCTGCTCTTCGTCGTTCTGGAATTGCTATTTAAGAAATTTTACATGATGGGATCGTCCCCATTATTATTTCTTGCTGGCGGAATATCATCTCTGATCGTAACCGATGCTGTTTTCTTTCGCCAGACAATAGAGGGAACATACGCGGCCGGTGGATTGGTTGATCTTGGCTGGCCCATTGCATTTGTCCTGATTGGTCTGGCGGGGATGTCTCAGGCCGATGCCATTAACAGAGACATCGGAATTTGTCGGGGGATTCAGCCTCGCTATGAGGAATTGACTTGGCCACTTTACCTTCCCTACTTTTGTGCTGCGGGAGCTTTCGCATTGTTAATCTGGAGCCGGGATCATTCCATTGGCATCTCTTTTACCACTTTGTCCTGGGCAGTTGGAGGGATAATTGGACTGGTCATAATCCGCCAGGTTCTTGCTTTAAATGAAAACGTGTGGCTTTTTTATAAAGCTCAGCAGGATATTGGGCGGCGTAAACTAGCGCAGCAGGAGATCGTTCGCTTAAATGCAGCGCTGGAAGGTCGTGTGGCAGAGCGCATGGCTCAACTCAAGTCTGCCAACATAGAACTGCAAGATGAAATCCTGGAAAGGACTCAAGCCGAATCGGCCATAAAGGCCTCCGAGCGGCGCATGACCGATATCATCAATTTCTTGCCCGATGCTACATTCGTTATAAATAAAGAGGGCATAGTAATTGCCTGGAACCATGCTATAGAGAAGATAACAGGCATCAATGCAGAGAATATCCTGGGAAAGGGGAACTATGAGTATTCTCTGCCTTTCCACGGCGAAAGAAGACCGATGCTGATCGATTATGTATTCAAACCCACCTTGGATTTAAAAGGTGCTTATGAAAGCCTTAAACGGCAAGAAGATTGCACTTTGGTTGAAGACACAATCATCACCGATACAAAGGGAAAGACGATATATCTACTGGAAAGTGCAACCGTTCTCTATGACTCGAAAGGGAAGATCTATGGTTCCATAGAGGCAATAATAGACATTACCGAGCGAAAAATGGCAGAAGAAGACCTTATGAGAGCAAAGGAACGAGCTGAATTTGCTACGAAGGCAAAATCTGAATTCCTGGCCAATATGAGTCATGAGATTCGTACGCCCATGAACGCTGTAATAGGCATGACCTGCCTGCTTTTAGGAACGGATTTAAAGCCGGAGCAGCGCGACTACTTGGAGACCATCCACAATAGCGGAAATGCCCTGCTTGCCATAATCAATGACATTTTGGATTATTCCAAGATAGACGGAGATAAACTAGAGCTGAAGATCATGCCTTTTGATCTGGCAGGTTGCATTGAGGACTCTATAGATCTCGTGTCTGCCAAGGCGGCAGAGATGGGGCTGGAGCTGACTTATTTCCAGGAGAATGATGTGCCTGCAATGCTCATAGGCGATGAGATGAGGCTGCGTCAGATACTGATCAATCTCCTGGGAAATGCCGTGAAGTTTACAGAAAAAGGCGAGGTCGTGCTGTCGGTAAGCTCTTATCCATTGCCGGGCGACGAAGTTTTGCTTCATTTTGCCGTCAAAGATACGGGTATCGGCATATCTCAGGAAAACCTGGGCAAGCTATTTCAGTCATTTACTCAGGTCGACTCTTCGACTACCAGAAATTATGGCGGAACCGGCCTTGGACTGGCTATAAGCCGTAAGTTGATAGAGATGATGGACGGAGAGATCTCCGTAGAAAGTACGCCTGGAAAAGGCAGCACCTTCTACTTTACCATTCTCTGCGAGGTTTCAGCGGAAAACAAGGCGACAATGCCAGAGGATCTAATTCTGGCAGGAAAGAGCGTGCTGATCGTGGAAGGCAGCGAATCTGTGCGAAATATGCTTTCGAAGGCTGTAATGTCCTGGAAAATGAATGTGGCGGCAATAGCTGGGGGAATGGAGGCGGCTAAGATTCTAGAGAACAAGAAATATGACTATGTGATCATAGATGCCTTTTTGCCCGATATGGATGGCCGGTTCCTGGCCAGACAGATCAAGGCCATAGAAAGCAATCCTTTTATTGTGATGATAAGCCAAATCGGCAGCAAAGTAGAGCGGGATCCTTCTGTGAGCGGCTGGCTTAGCAAGCCCATCAAGCCTCGACAGCTCAAGCGTCTGCTGGTCAAATTGCTCTCTGTGCAGGGCAGGGAGATGAAGGCTTATGAAGGCCGGCTTCCTCTCGGCCTGCCAGAAAAGAGGAGCGATCTTGTCATTCTCCTGGCCGAGGAT
>JBATEC010000013.1:0-2338 GCA_049663825.1 Methanothrix sp.
AGGTGGCGGTTACCATAGAATAGTTGATGAATCGTGAGAATTCCTGGCCCAAGACGAAGAGCAAAAAGACGGCGCAAATCCCAAGGAAGGGCAAATTGTGAGTCCAGTCCGCCCTCCTGATTTGAACATGGTCTGATGCAGATCGATCCAATGAAGGAGTGTTAACCTGTAGAATTCCTGCCAGCCCCATAAGGAGATAGCTCATCACCCAGCCGCTATCGAGAAAGCCGCCGGAGACAAAAGTACCCTGCGTTACCTGAATGCTGAAAATTGCATCTGTTAATATTAATATCGCACTGCTGATAGCCAGGATGATAATAGGGCCCTGTTCACGAGAGTCGAGCTTTCGAAAGAGCAGCTCCATGAGAGCAATGAAAAGAAGCAAGTCCATGAAGGGGTAAGCCAGTGAAACCACTGATTCCAGATTAAATACCTCAATGGAGATAACAATAGGGGCAATCAATAAGACCCAGAATACAAAAGTGACGGAGACAATAACGATTGCAGAATCCAGCAGTATTTTAATTTTATCTCGAGGAGAGAACGGCTCCTCCGGCAGAAAAAATATGCCCAACGCGAAGAGAGGGTAGAACATGAGGTAACCGACGTCCGCCACAGAAGGAAACGGATTCTGATGAAGGATGACCTCGACCAACGACCAGGATAAATCCCCAAGAGTATTGAACAACATGGCTGCAGCAATCGTTATCCAGGCTTTTCTTGCCCTGCCCGCAGAGCTACGCGCTGTGTAAAACAAGGCGGCGGCAGAAAGACCGCTGATTACGGTTACAAACCAGTCCTCAATTGGAAGGAGAAACTCGAATCTCTTGGCGAGAGCTACTAGTGTCAGGTGAAGCAGCAAGATTGCAGCGGCCAGAATAACGGCGGTGCGAAAAGATAAAAACTTATCACCTTCATCCGAACCCAACACCTTGATATTAGTCCCTCCCAATCATTCGAGATAGAAGAACTTAACAAAAAAGCTTTTGGTGGGTGCCAACATTTAGCAAAATTGACTAAAGATCTACATCATAATAGTAAGGTAAAGCCAATCGTTTTTTAGCTAGGTTAGAACGTTTTTTGGATAATAACCGGCCAAGGCCCGGCCCGCGTTTGTATCTTTCCCGTGATTTCGCTCGACCGCGAACGCAGCCGCCCGATCAGGCCTTTGGACTCCGGTTAATCTGAATCGCTTAAAAAAAAACCGAGGTTTCCGGCGAACGTCTTCCTGATGTGCCGGACCGATATAGATTGAAATATAGGTTAGTGTTTGAACATCTTGCTTATGCTGTTTGTGGCATTGGAGATGCTGCTGGAAATGCCTGAAATGAAGCTCTTTTGCTCTGCAGGCTTTGTCTGGGCAGCAGATTTCGTCTCTGTGGGCTTGGAAGCATTGGATTTCTTAGCCTTCTTCTTGGAGACGGGATTGCCGTTTTTCATTTGATAATTGCTGTTGCGATCTTGTGGGCCCTTGCTCTTCTTGTTGTCTTTTGCCATAATTACCATACCATCCGTCTATGTCGAAATTGATATAGATTGCGGCTACAAAACATCAAAGTCCATGCCAACTGCAGCATCATTCCTATATGCCAATGCAGGTTGAAGGCAAAAAATGGTGATCTACCGTCTCGATTTCCCTGCAAGAGTCTCTTGCCAGGTAAGACAGCCCCGATTAAATCATGTGTACCGGAAATGACCACGCTGTCTTTGACTGCTGACCTTCGCGAGTGAGCGGCAGTAACCAGAATAAATCATAGAACAAACGAGAATTAGAAAAAATAGGAGACATGTTCGTCCGACTGATCAGACAGGACAAAACTCATTGTTAGGGGAAAATCGAGTTCTATAGCTCTTCCAGCTTCTCGACGCCGATTTTCTTTACTCTCGGTTTCCAGATCTTATCCGGCATCCAGGTAGGCGCTCCTTTGGGCTTCGTTACCTGGACCCGTTCTCCTGTGAAGATGTGCACCTTTTTTGTGCCGCGCTCCCTGAGCCGTATATCTGTGATGCCTCTGTTGGCCGCTTTCAAGGCTGCTTGTCTTGGTTGCTTTCCAGTAAAGACCCCAATTTCATTGCCTTTTTCGTCCCTGAGGGCGAAATTTCTTGTCTCAGCCATCAAATACCCTCCGTGCTTCCCAACCAAACCGAATGCTATTCGAATAATTGTTATACAAAATACCATTATATTAATTTTATGCAGATGGCAAGAGAATTGTAGAGTCCCGAAACTCTTGACTTTATATACCCATCAAAAAGGCATGGGAAAGAAGAATAAGGTTGTAAAGCTAACAGAGAAGAAGATCAGATATATCATTCGGGCCAAAAAGAGGGGCGAGAG
>JBATEC010000014.1:0-4581 GCA_049663825.1 Methanothrix sp.
TGATCATATATGGACTATCAAGGAGCTAATGGCATTCAGGATATCAATTCAATGATATGCGTACACGACCCATATTTGGATCATGCTACAACCTGCGTGCAAAGATTAAAAATCTGCCTCTTTCTGCTTTTCTTCACATATTTTGAGCAAGTATATTTTTCGGCTGAAAGGCGAAAACAAAGATGCTTAAATGAAAACAAAAAAAACGAAAAACGAAAAAAACCGGCCCTCTTCTCAGGCCGTCTTCATCCTGGCAGCTTCCTCCAGCCCCAGCTCTTTGATGGACTGCTCTCTCATCTTGAACTTTTGAATCTTGCCGCTTACGGTCATGGGGAAGTCGTCCACGAACTTGATGTACCTGGGAACTTTGAAGTGCGCGATCTTTCCCTTGCAAAAAGCCTTTATCTCGTCCGCGCTAGCTGTTGCGTCCTTCTTGAGCTTAATCCAGGCCATGATCTCCTCGCCATACTTCTTGTCCGGCACGCCGATGACCTGCACATCGCTGATCGCCGGGTGGGTGTAGAGGAACTCCTCAATCTCCCGCGGGTAGATGTTCTCTCCGCCCCGGATGACCATATCCTTGAGCCGACCAGTAATTTTGCAGTAGTCCTGCTCATCGAGCGTCCCCAGGTCGCCGGTGTGCAGCCACCCTTCCTTGTCCACACACTGGTCGGTTGCCACCGGATTGTTGTAGTAGCAGCGCATGAGCATGTAGCCTCTGGCGCAGATCTCGCCCGTCTCGCCGCGGGAGACCATCTTGCCGGTCTTCGGGTCCACGATCTTCATCTCTGCATGGGGCATGGGCCTGCCTATGGTCGAGACCCTCTGCTCCAGAGAATCGTCGGTGGAAGACATGGTGATGGCGGGCGAGGCCTCAGTCTGGCCGTAGGTGATCACCACCTCTCGCATATTCATGAGGGTGCTCACCTTCTTCATGAACTCAATGGGACAGGGCGATCCGGCCATGATCCCGGTACGCAGGCTTGAGAAGTCGTACTTGGAAAAATCGGGGTGCTCAAGCTCCGCCACGAACATGGTGGGAACGCCATGCAGCGCCGTGCAGCGCTCCTTCTCTACCGCAGACATGACTGAGACTGGATCGAAGTACTCGGCAGGCAGCACCATTGCGGCGCCGTGCGTCATGGATGCCATATTGGAGAGCACCATGCCGAAGCAGTGATAAAAAGGAACAGGTATGCAGAGCCGGTCTTTGTCCGTGAAATTCATGCACTCGCCGATAAAGTATCCGTTGTTCAGGATGTTGTGGTGCGTGAGAACCACGCCTTTCGGAAAACCGGTCGTCCCGGAGGTGTACTGAATGTTGATGGGATCGTCAAAATCCAGGCTCTCCGCCCTCTCCTGCAGCGTCTCATCCGGCACATCTTCACCCATCTTCAGGACCTCATCCCAGGTCCACATGCCCGGCTGCTTTTCACCACTGATCATGACCGCAGTTCGGAGAAACGGCAGCTTCTCTGAGTGAATCTTGCCCGGCTGGGCAGTCTTCACCTCGGGACAGACCTCGTAGAGCATCTGCACATAATCCGAGCTCCTGAAGCGGTCCATGAGCAGCAGGGCCTGCGCCTCCGACTGGCGAAGGCTATACTCCAGCTCATGCGTCCGGTAGGCTGGATTGATATTCACCAGGATGATTCCCGCCTTGGCAGTGGCGAACTGGGTGATGATCCATTCCGCCAGGTTTGTGGCCCAGATGGCCAGCCTGTCGCCCTTCTTGAGGCCCAGAGCAATGAATCCTTTCGCGGCGCGGTCCAGCTCCTTTTGCAGCTCACGATAGGTGTATCTCTTTTCCTGGTGGATGGACACAATTGCGTCATTATCGGGATACGCATCTGCTATTTCGTCAAACATATCGCCGATGGTCTTTCCAATAAGCGGTTTTTCTGAGCCGCGAAAAGCATAGCTGTGCGAGACTTTGCCTGGCATGAAACTGCCTTTCAATCGCTAAGGGGATATAACATTATCTCACGGCAGGTTCAAATAATATAGAAATTAGTTGGCAAAAGATATTATAAAAAGAAGCTTTCAACCTTCGCCCATGCAGGAAAACGGATCTTTTCGGGCCTTTTTCCGGCAGTGGCGGTGGACAGGTGAAGAACCAAATGACCAGATTGTTCGCAGATAGAATGGGTTGTGTCCATAGATCGTTCGTGAGGGAGATTCTGAAGGTAACAGAGGACCCCGAAATCATATCCTTTGCGGGCGGACTTCCCAACCCCAGATATTTTCCTGTGCAAGAGGTAGCCCAAGCAGCACAGAAGGTTCTCTCAGAATGTGGCGAGGCAGCACTGCAGTACAGCACAACGGAAGGCTACCTTCCTCTAAGAGAGATGATAGTAGAGAGGTATGCCAGGAAGGGCGTAAAGGTGAGTGCATCCGAGATCCTGATAACCAACGGCTCTCAGCAGGGACTCGATCTTTTGAGCAAGATATTCTTGAATAAAGGCGACGGTGTCATCCTGGAACGGCCCACCTATCTGGCTGCAATTCAGTCTTTCGGCTTCTTTGAGCCAAAATTTCACTCCATACCACTGCAAGAGGATGGAGTCGATCCGCAGGCACTGGAGAAGGTGCTCTTGCAAGATGACGCCAGGCTGTTCTACTCCGTTCCCAACTTCCAGAATCCCACCGGCATAACCTACTCACAGGATAAACTCAAGGCCGTGGCTGAAAAGATGAGCGGCGGCAGCACGGTCTTCATAGAGGACAATCCCTATGGCGACCTGAGGTTCATGGGCGAGGACAGGCCATCCATGAGAAATTTCATGGGTGAGAACGCCGTTTTGCTCGGCTCTTTCTCCAAGATCGTCGCACCCGGCATGCGGCTGGGATGGATCTGTGCCTGCGAGGAGATCATGGAGAAGCTGATAGTTGCCAAGCAGGCATTAGATCTGCATTCCAATTATCTGTGTCAGAGGATCGTCCATCAATACCTCAAGGACAACGACATAGAACGGCACATCTCCAAGATCCGAAAAGCCTATCGGGAGCAAAGGGATTTCATGGTGGCGACCATGGATGAGACATTCCCTGAGAGTGTCAGCTTCACCAGGCCGGAGGGAGGAATGTTCCTCTGGGTGACATTGCCGGAGGGCATGTCGTCTCTCGATCTATTCAACCGGGCTATAAAAGAAAAGGTGGCATTCGTGCCCGGTCAGGCATTCTTTGCAGATGGGGACGGAAGCAACACCATGAGACTGAACTTCTCCAACTCCGATAACGATAGGATCCTAGAAGGCATCACCAGGCTGGCAAAGGTCATCAATTAGCCTTTTTGACCAACAGGTATATAGTCCAGATTGATCGTCTTGAAAAGGTTACATTTTCGTCGATTCAAAGAGATTTGTTGAGATGTTTTTTGTAGCAAGTTCGATTCTTTGAATCGATACAAAAGGTACGTGAATTAAATGTTTGAGAGAAAATATGAGAACAGTGGTAGCAGCGGCAGCAGCAGCCGAGGCGGCTACAATAGTGGTCCCAGAGAAATGACAGACGTAACTTGCTCCGAATGCGGTAAGCAAACCCAGGTTCCCTTCAAGCCGGACGGATCCAGGCCGGTTTACTGCAGCGAGTGCTACCAGAAGCACAGACCTGCCCGATCACCCGGCAGATATTAAGCCGATTTGATCTATCTATTTTGGCCGTGAATCGGCTATGTGGGGCGACATCCTGCCCTGCAGATTTCCAAATTTTTGGTATCTTGTGGTTTTGCCTCACCAAGAGTTATTCTGAAAGCATCTGGCCGGGCGAGGCTGATGCAAAAGGTATAGAACCCTGTGGGATACCTAAAGGAGCTATAGGATTTTGATTGAGCACAAGCTGCGGCATCATTACCTGCAATAATACATCAATGAAGAGGACGGTTGCATGGAATTAAACGCTGCCCAACCGTGCGAAATTGCTTTATCCATATCCATCCGCTATCCTGTAGAAGATTACGAAAAATTGCGCGATCTTCTGATGTGAAATTGCTGCCCAAGGATTAAATAGCTTAGGATAATTATAATCTATAACTGCCGTAAATCGAAATAGGGTGCTGAAATGACCTGTGACCTTTGTACTAGAGCGCCGGTGGGTGCATGCGTGGGCGAGACGTTCTGCTCGTCCCTCCATTTAACGGACGAGGACGCCTGCAGGCTGGCGGCTGAAACCTGCCTATCCTGGTGGCAGAAGAGAGATGACGAGACTGCGATTGATGATATGCTCTGGGAGATGTCGGAGAATCGAATTGAAGAGCTGTCTTGTGAGCCTGAGAAGGCCAGGGCGTATTTGGCCGAGAGGAGTTTAGAGCGCTGATCCGGCTCTTGGCTCCCGTATTATTCTATTTCCCCGGCACAATGTAAAATAGGCAAACTGATACCGCGAACACTTCCTACTCTCAGAAGGTCAACCTTTCCCTGTGGCGCCTTCGTTTTACATCAGATTCGCTATGCATGAGCAAAATTAATTCTAAGGCAAAACACTCCTCTTTTATCCCCGTTGCAGCAACGCGCGGTCGTGATTCAACTATAGGTTGTTATAAATAGACATACACTGCATATGCTACACGGGGTGTAGCAAATG
>JBATEC010000015.1:0-4332 GCA_049663825.1 Methanothrix sp.
GAGCTGCGGCCTTCCCATCACGCAGATCCTGAAGGAGGCGACTGCACCCGCGGTCATGAAGAATAGCTGCATAATTGGCGGATACTGCAAGGTTGTGGGCATAGATTGGCCGTTACTGGAAGAGGTCTTGAAAAAGCATATTCCAAAGATGTTGGAGCTGAATCTGCAGGTGGCCAGGCAGGGCTACGACCAGGCGGCGTTGTTCTGTCACATGGACAGCTATGCAGATAGTGGCAAAGATAAGCAAGCCCAAAAGCCTCAACCCATTTTAACCGGCAACCAGGCCATCAGCCTGGGCCTGATCAAAGCAGGCCTTTGGGCTTACGTCGCCTATCCCATGACACCCTCATCCAGCGTGCTTGATTTCATGGCCCGCTACGCCCAGGATTTCGGCATTAAGGTGATTCATCCGGAAAGCGAGATAGCAGTGATGCTCATGGCACAAGGGTTCGCCTATGCCGGGATCAAAGCAGCCGTGGGAACTTCCGGCGGCGGATTTTGCCTCATGACGGAAGGCCTCAGCCTGGCGGGCATGGCAGAAATGCCGGTGGTAGTGGTTATGGCCCAGAGAACCGGACCGTCCACGGGCCTGCCTACCTACACGGCGCAGGGTGATCTGCACTTCGTACTCAATGCCGGTCAGGGGGAGTTTCCCAGGTTTATCGTCGCACCAGGAGACGCAGAGGAGGCTTACTACTGGTCTGGCGTAGCTCTGGATTTGGCCTGGAAGTTTCAGGTGCCCGCGTTCATTCTAACCGACAAGATCGTCAGCGAGAGCCAGTACAGCTTTGACATAGATCTGGCTGGCGACATAACAACAGAGCTGAAAGAACAAGCACAGCAGTCTCCTCTCCTCTGGGATGGACAGGGCAAGTACCAACGCTACCGCTACACAGATACGGGCGTCTCGCCTCTGGCTTTTCCCCCTCAAAAAGGGCAGGCGATTAAGACGGACAGCTACACTCACGACGAAGACGGCATAACCTCCGAGGACCCCCAAACAACCAGGGATACCAGCGACAAACGCCAGCGAAAAGGTCAATCCCTTGCAAGAGATTTGGAGAGATACGAGACGGTAAAAATCTTTGGAGACGAAAAGAGCAAGACGGCTCTAATCTGCTGGGGTTCGAATAAAGGAGTATGCGTGGAGGCTGCCCGAAAATTGGGACTTCGAGTGATACAGGTGTTGGTTCTTTCGCCCTTCCCGGAAGGAAAGCTGAAAAGTGCACTGCATGGAGTAGAGCGGCTTTTGGCAGTAGAGTGCAACTCGACCGGCCAACTGGAAAGGCTGGCCGGCTTTTATGGCATCAAAACACAGGACAGGATTTTGAAGTATGACGGCAGACCTTTTTCCGTGGAAGATCTTCTGGCAGAGCTGGGGAGGGCCCTGGCATGAATCCCAAAGATCTCGTAACAACGGCCAGGAACACCTGGTGTCCCGGCTGCGGCAACTTCTCCATCATGAGCGCCATGAGAATGGTGCTGGCTGATCTGGACAGCGAAGGCTTTCCCGTAGAAAACGTCGTGCTGGTCTCAGGCATCGGTTGCCACGCCAAGATTGTAGACTACATGAATGTGAACAGCTTCTATTCCATCCATGGCCGAACATTGCCTGCGGCCTCGGCCATAAAGATTGCCAATCCCGATCTAAAGGTGATCTGCTTTTCCGGAGATGGAGATAGCCTGGCGGAAGGGCTTGATCATCTCATCTTCGCCGCCAAAAGGAACATCGACCTTACGCTGATCCTGCACGACAATCGCGTCTACGGCCTGACCACCGGGCAGTACACACCCACGTCACCCCAGGGCTTTAAGGGCAAGTCCACGCCGGCTGGGACAGTCGAGCATCCCATGAACCCGCTGGAGTTGATGCTGGTAAGCGGAGCGTCTTACATTGCCCGGGGCTACACGCACGGCGTTGCACAGTTGCAGACGCTCTTTAAGGAAGCCATACTGCACAAAGGCTTTTCCTTTGTGGATGTTCTGCAGGTCTGCGTCTCTTACAACAATCAGTACGAGAACTACAATAAATGGACCTATACTGTGCAGGGAAACGATGCCTCAAGCTTCGAAGAGGCGCAAAATATCATTCGCTCCTGGAACTATGACAGCTTCGCTGTTCCAATTCCCCTGGGAAAGTTCTACCAGATCGAGGCGCAGCGCTTTGATCAGTCATTTGCGCCATACCGGCAGAATTTATCGGAGAGAGACGGCAAAATAAAGGCGCTGCTGGAAAATTTCGTTTAGAAGGTGAATGAGTAATGGATAAATATGTATGTAAGGTTTGCGGATATATCTACGATCCGGAAAAAGGAGATTCCACATCAGGCATCGCTCCAGGAACGGCATTTGAGGATCTTCCCGATGATTGGATCTGTCCGGAATGCGGCGTTGGAAAAGAACAATTTGAGAAGGCAAATTGAGGATTAAGGTGCAATTGCCATGCTAAGCGAAAAGATGAATGATGCGTTGAATGTTCAGGCAAATAGGGAATTGTACTCCTCCTATCTATATCTCTCCATGTCCTATCATTTCGAGTCTGTAAATATGAAGGGCTTTGCCCATTGGATGAGACTGCAGGCAGGCGAAGAGCTGGTTCATACCATGAAGATGCTCGACTATGTGGCAGGAAAAGGCGGCAGAGCCAGGATGCTGGCCGTCGAGACACCCAAGATCACCTGGGACTCGCCCTTGCAGGCTTTCCAGCATGTCTGGGATCATGAGCGCGTGGTGACCGGGCTCATCAAAACCCTTGTCAAGGTGGCCGAAGAGGAGTTGGACGAGGCTACGAAAGAGTTCTTGCAGTGGTATATCAAAGAACAGGTGGAAGAGGAGGAGTCCTCGGACAATGTGCTGAGCAAAGTGAAAGCTGCAGGAAATGACAAGGCAGCTTTAGAGGCGGCGGACAAGCTGCTGGGACAAAGAAGCTTCAAGTTCCCCAGGGGATTTGAGATATTTCCCGAATAGGCCCTGTGGCATTAACCAGATTTCCCATATCAAAGCGGAGGATATAACAATTTATGACGGAAATGAAGATCACTGTGAGCAAGAATGGACCTTATATCGTGACCGGCAAAGTCCCTCTTAGTACTTCGGAGATCTGCAACGATGATGAGGGATACTGCCGGACCTGGCGGGAAGTCAAAAGATACCCCTTACAGGAAAAGTATGCACTCTGCCGGTGCGGCCACTCGAAGAATAAACCTTTCTGCGATGGGACTCATGCCAAGATTCACTTTGAAGGAACCGAGGCCGGAGACTTTGAGACCTTTGACAAAAACGCAGAGATTATCAGTGGTCCTGCGCTGACATTGGCCGATGATAAGCATCTTTGCGTCCATGCCAGGTTCTGCATGCGTGCCGGCGGTATCTGGAACCTGGTAGAGCAATCCGATGACCAGGAAGCCAGGGACATTGCCTTAGAGGAAGCATGCAACTGTCCATCGGGTCGGCTAGTGATCAAGGACAATAAAAACGGGAAAACAATTGAGCCCGAATTGGAGAAGTCCATTGTCGTTATCGAATACCCGCCAATGGGTGAGCACGGGCCGCTCTGGGTGCGAGGAGGCATCCCGATCGAATCAGCCGACGGCAAACTGTACGAGATAAGAAACCGCGTCACCCTCTGCAGGTGCGGAAGATCAGGGAACAAACCGTTCTGCGACGGCAGCCATATCTAAGTTCTCGCCTTCTGCTGCCGGACGAAGTGGTCCCAGTTCCAGGGCTCATCGAGGACCTTAACCTCAACCTGCCGGATGCCGTTGAGACCTTCCACGCGACGGCGGACCTGTTCGGTGAGGTGGCTGACTATGGGGCAAACCTGGGAGGTTAGCACCATGTCCACCTTCACCCTATTATCGCCCAATATTGCAATTTCATTGATAAGTCCCAGGTCCACAATATCTATTCCCATTCAGGGTCCAGGATATCTCGTAAAGCCTCTCGGATCTCCTCTTCCCGCTCCATCTGGGCCATGAGCCTCTCCGCCTCCGGCCCAGGCATGGCCTTTTGCAGAGACCGCAGCCGCTCCTCCAGCCGGTTCTGCCGGTCCAAGAGCCTGCTGACCACGCGCAGCATGGGATCGGGAAGATTGGCATAGTTAAGGTCCGTTCCAGTTGCCGGGCACAGATCGAACCACCACCGAGCCAGCTCCGATCTTTGCGCCGTTTCCTATGGTAATCGGTCCGAGAATGATGGACCCAGCCCCTATGACCACGCCCATGCCGTGATCTATGAAGAAACGCTTGCCAATTTGCGCTCAGGGGTGAATCTCCACGCCGGTCAGGAATCGAGCGATGTGAGAGCTGAGCCTTGCGAAAAAAAAGAACTTAT
>JBATEC010000016.1:0-4189 GCA_049663825.1 Methanothrix sp.
CAAGGATCTTCGAGATTCAGTGCTATTTTAAAGAGGTCTTCATGTGAGATCGACACAGAACATTTTCTAGTAGGAGTTGCTATAAAGATTTACCCGATTACACATAGAGAATAGCGAGGAGCCAAAAAAACTGTCAATTTTGCGTTATTCATAGGATAAACTCTATAAGCTACCATCCTATCGACCAATGAGGCGTTAGAATGAAGATCAAATCCTCATTGTGGCGATTTCGATATGCTGGAATGGATTGTGCAATGGAAATGAGATTTGCGTGGGCTGCATCGGAAAAAGAGGCGAGGGCCGCGGTCTCGAAGAAATTGAAAGTCAGGAGACTGCCCCCAGGAACGGAATTCTGGCCAGAGGAAGATCATTAATTGATTATTGGGCATTGTGCAGGTTACACGCACCGCCCTTAACATCTTTCACGGGCTGCTTTAAAGAGACACCTTAGCCGCTTCCCAGGCATTGACATGCGCCGGCCGCAGAGCGGAAATGACAGCCGCAACTATTGTGACGGCGAAGCTGGCCAGGAACGCCTCGTGCATTCCCGACTCAAAGGCCGCCAGAGGTGCACCGCTCATGCCGCCTCCGTAAAGGAAGACATGAAACATGACATCCTCAGGAATGCGGCTGAGCACCAGCGGGAAGACAATGGCGATGCTGAGCATCTGCCCTGTGTTCATGAGCATGGAGTTGACGCCAGCGGCAATGCCCCTCTTCTCAGGGACGACTGAGGACATGATGGCATTGGTATTGGGCGAGGCAAAGAGCCCCGAGCCTCCGCCCATCAGAGCCTGGTAAAGCGCCAGCAGCCAGTAGGGCGTGCTGCTCGCTACCGTTGCCAGGCCTAAAAGCCCGATGCCGGAGATGAGAAGACCGGCGGTGGCCAAGCCTCTGGAGCCGTATTTGTCCGACAGGTATCCCGAGACAGGTCCCACGAACATGAAGGCGGCCCCGAATGGAGCCATCATGATTCCTGCCCAGAGGGGATCGAGGCCGTAGGGCCCCTGCAGGAAAAAGATCAGTACAAAGAGCACCGCTCCGCGGGCCAGGCCGTTGATTGCATTGACAGCGCAGGCGTAGGCGAAGAGCTTCTCCTGAAAGAGCCCAAAGTCCATCATGGGCTGCTCCGCCTTCCTCTCCACCACATAGAAAGCTGCCAGGCCCACCAAGGCCAGGGCGAAGAGAGCGTAGACATAGACCGCACCGATGAGAGGAAAGGCCACCAGCGAGGAAGCCAGGAGCAAGGAGACCAAACCAACTGAGAAGGTGATGCTTCCAGGCCAGTCGAAGCGCTGCTGGGAGGGCAGAGCCACCGGCTCGCGCAGCCGCAGAATGCCCCAGATGGTGCCGGCTACGCCCAGCGGCACATTGATCAGGAATACCCAACGCCAGTCGATGGCGGTGAGGATGCCTCCGATGATCGGCCCCATAAGGAAACCGGCGGAAAATGCAATGGTGTTGATTCCAAGTCCCAGGCCCACCCGCCCTCTGCGAAAAGCGTCAGTCACAATGGCAGCGCTGTTGGTGAAGAGCAGCGCTCCGCCTACGCCCTGAACCATACGGTAAACGACCAGATCCCAGCCATGAAATTGGGGCTGAGAAAAGCCGCAGAGAAGCGAGCCCAAAGTGAAGACGGCAAAACCGGCGTTGTAAAATGATGGTCATGAATCCAGCTTGAAGCTGGGTCATGATATCAGGCAGAGCGATGAGCAGGGCCGAGCCCTGAATGGATGCAAGCAAAGCTCCCACGGTGGTAACGGAAAGGGCGGTCCACTCATAGCCATGCCAATTGTCTGGATATTTTTGCATGTAAGACGCAAAAAGCGCTGCCGACTAATTTGTATTTAACGGTCAAGGCAGATGCATCAAGAGCATTAGCCTGGAACATTTGCCAGGTTGCACTGACCTTAGAACTACAAGATAGAACCAGAAAGAGAGAGCATTTTAAAAAATAACGTGAAAAAGATATTATCCTGCAAGTCCGATAGCGACCTGCAGGCATTTTCTTTTATCGTCTAATCCGTGGCCAGTATATGCCCGATGATCCTGCCGTAAGCTGGTCTCGCTATGAATGTGCCCAAGATCACACCCAGTATGATGATGAGTGCAAATCCGGTGAGCGAGCCAAAGCCCATGACAAGCAGTGGCAGCATAGCCACAACTGTGGTTGCCGCCGCTCCCATTATGATCATGAAAGCCTTGGACAGCCGAGCCAAATAGACCTTATTGGTTGTAGCGACAACACCTACCCCAGCTTTCAAAGCCGCATCAGCTGCCCTCTCTTTGATGCTGCGCTCAGCTGTTGATAATGCCGCCTCGCCTCCTTTCATCAGCTCATCGGTGATGATGACAAGCTGATCCACGCCCGTGCCTATCACCATGATGATGCCGGCCAAGCTTGCCAGATCAAGCTGCCATCCGGCAACCGCCCAAACACCCAGCATCATTATGACCTCGCAAAAGGAGGTGGTAACCATTGGCAGGACAATCCTTCTCTCCCGGTAGCGGTAATAAATCATGCCGGCTACGGCCAATAGAGCAATCAGCCCTGCCATGACCATCTGAATCTTGAACTGCTTGCCCAAAGCGGCAGATACCTGACCTGAGCCGACAACCTCGACATTGACCGGCAGGGCACCTTCTCGCAGATGAATGTAAAGCTCTTTGGCCTTGGTAGAGCCTGCATCGCCTCCACCCACAGTCGCCTGCATGCTTCGGGAGGGAGCCTTTTGCAGGCTGCTTGCCAGTTCGGGAGCAAGAGGAGCGGAAAAGATCTCATCCTTATCCAGGTACATGGATATGTAATGGTCCTCGGGCCTCTTAGTGGCACCCGCATCGATCGCAGCCTTCTGGAAGGTAATCGCGCCTTCTTCCGAGAGCACAAAGGGAACTCCCCACCCGCCATTGCGTTCTCCCTGCGGGATGTCCACAGTCTCCACGGCATCTCCGTAAAGCACATGCATGCTCTCATTGTTCTCGGTCTGGATCCTTATCTCGAACTTGCCTGGCTTGCCCACTACCTCCTGGGCAGCAGCCACGTCCACTCCCGCCAGATCGATGAGTATGTACTTATTATCTACAACTCTGACCTTTATGTCCTGTAGACCCAGGCGGTTGAGCTTGGAGTCCAGGACTTTTTTGGTCTCGTCCACGGTCTCCTTGGAAACGCCCATTACAAATGCGTCTTCGCCGGGTGGCACTTTGCCGCCCACAGGAGCTAAGAGCGCATTGAGCGATTCACGGGTTACATTAGTTCGTATCTCATAGCGGACTGGTGCAACTGCGACATTAAGCTGGACATCTGCGTCCAGATTCTTCTTGAGGTAATTGATAATTATCGTTTCAGGAGCTGCAGTTATTGTAATCTTGGTGCTGTTATCTCCTTTTGCGACTTTCGACCCTATGTAGCCGAGATCATCGGTAAACGTTGAATCGACAATGCCCGGCACAGTCACCACATAGCTCTGTCCGTGCTTCTCTACGGAGGAGGCATTAAACTGCACTTCCAGAATCTTTTCCGGCGAGACATCTATTTGCGCCTCTGCGCCCTGCAATTGCAGTTGCAGATATGAGCCGCCTTCCAGATCCAGTCCGAACTTCAGACCGAAAAAGCCGATGGAGATGATGGCCAAAGCAACGACCACCGCATAAAGGACGACCCTTCGATCCTTGGATAGTTCCTCGAAAAGGCTCATCTTTTCTGCCCCCTTACCGCCGCCTTCTTCGGTTTATTCAGGTACCATCTCAGCCCCTGGGCATTGGTGACCCAGGTGTTGATGATATCAGCCGCCAGGCCGAATATGAGAACTGCAGACATATCGGCAATGATGTCCATTCTGGTAAATGACGGTATTATGAGGTATAGGAAGTTTGAGACTATTATCAGGGATATTACCGCACTAATGGAGGTCCCGGCCATAGTCAGGCCTGTTCCCATCGCTCCAACGATCTTCTCTTCCACTCTGCCCTTGCGCTTCAACACCCTCATGGATAGCAGGATATCGGTATCAACAGAATAACCGATGAGCATGAGAAGAGCAGCCACCGTTCCCAGAGAGAGCTGTACTCCCGTCAGGTTCATGGAAGCCGTCGCCGTCAAAATGTCAGCCAGTGCACTGATCACAATCAGCAGAGAAACGACAGGTTCCCTGAACACCAGGAAGACCACTATGGCCATCAATAGGAA
>JBATEC010000017.1:0-10427 GCA_049663825.1 Methanothrix sp.
ATCTTAGTAGAAGGCCGAGTCGTTGTCGCCGTAGGTGTAGTGGATGTGATCGGCACTATCGATATTCCCGAGGTCTTCGGGGCCTATGGGGATGTCTTGAGACAGGTTTCCGGTAAGGTGCCAGAGAAAAAATGATGATCCGGTGTGCACAGCCCAGTGATCTGGCTCAGATCGTGCAAATCGAGGAGCTCTGCTTCCCGGAGGAGACAGCTTTTCCACCCAATATGTTCGCCTACCTGATACGCTATGCGGTGTCTTTGGTGGCCTCTGATCAGGAGAAGAAAGTATTAGGTTTCATCATGGGATATACCAGTGGAAAGGCAGGTGCCGTCTATACCCTGGACGTTCACCCCGGATACCGCAGAAAAGGCATCGGCAGCAAGCTCCTCCTGTCTTTAGAAGAGAAGCTGGCACAACTCGGTGCCCAGGCGATCCGACTTGAGGCTGCTTTAGACAAGCCTGGGGCCGTAGAGCTATACAAAAAGGTCGGCTACCAGGAGAGGGAGCTGGTCAGGAACTATTATGGCAGAGGCAATCATGCCGTGCGGATGTGGAAGAATTTGGATGTGTGCTTATGCTTAACGACATAGACCGGATGAGAAGCGGCGAGATGGAGGCCGAGCTTTCTGCCAAGGTAGATAAGCTGATGGACGAGTTCATGGCCATAGTTAACGCCACGACAGAAAAGAGGCATCTGCAGAGGGGCATTGCCAGAAGTCAGCTCCCCTGTAGCATGGTGGCCATTCTGGACAAAAAGAGCCTCTCCATTCTGGCGCAGTTCCGGATGGAAAACAGGGTCGCAAGCTATTTTTATAAACCTGATATTGCTCTGACGCCCCAGCAGGCGGCCAATAGCGCCCAGTGGGAGTTCGGCTTCGTGGATGCCTTTATCATCCAGATTCCGGCAAACCTGATAGAGCAAAGCACCCCGGATCGGCACGCAGCTCTGCAAAAAGTGGCCAATGAGCATATCGACTCGGAGTACCTAAGGCTGGAAATGATGCTCAGCCTCATGCGCACCCGTCCCATATTCGAACAGGCCGCCGAGGCGGTAGGCGCAAGGACACTCCTTCTGCTCCTGCCTCAAGCTGCAAACCTGCGAGGAAATGAGGAAACCATCCTAAATGCTAGCCGGGCCAATAACCTGCCTGTTGTTGAGGCAGAAGACATCAGGGGCGGTAGATCTTTCGTGCGTAAGATGTGGCATTCACTCAATCACGCGGCAGTGATCATTGCCGATCTCACGGGGCCTGATGGCGGGGTGATGTATGGCCTGGGCATCGCTCATACCCTGGGAAAAGAAACGATTTTGATTCACCCGCAAGGCTCAAAATACCTGACGGATATTCCCAGGACATATAGAATAGAATACGAGGATAGCGATGCAGGCAGGGCAAAGCTGGAAGTGCAGCTTTCCCGGATGCTCGGCACCATGCTGGCGAATGCTGTGGAAGATTAGGCTAAAGCCTTGGAAAATTGAGCATGGGCCTATAATGTTATATATGTCCTATATTTATACGAAGCTCCGACTCCGAATTCAGGTCTCCGAGCTTCATTTGACCCAGGAGGGGAAAAGAGGTTGAAAAAGATAAGGTTGGCAATCGCGGGCTTGGGAAACTGCGCAAGTTCCCTGATTCAGGGGATCGAATATTACAAACATACTGATGAGAAAGAATGCATCGGGCTTATGCATTATGATATATGCGGTTACAGGGCTGGCGATATCGATGTGGTAGCGGCCTTCGACATAGATGCGCGGAAGGTGGGAAGAGACGTAAGCCAAGCCATGTTTGCGCCACCCAACTGTACCAAGGTGTTCTATCCTGATGTTCCCCGCAAAAACGTAGAGGTCAATATGGGGCCGGTTTTAGACGGCGTTGCTCCTCATATGTTCAATTATCCAGAGGACAAGAGATTCGTCGTATCTGATGCCAAGCCATGCGACGTGAGAAGCGAGCTATTGGCTTCGCGCGCTGATGTGCTTGTAAATTATATGCCGGTAGGATCTGAAGAGGCTGCGCGCTTCTATGCGCAAGCTGCCTTGGATGCAGGAGTTGGCTTTGTCAACTGCATGCCGGTCTTCATTGCCTCCAACCAGCAGTGGGCCCGGAGATTCCAGGAGGCAGGTGTGCCTATTGTTGGCGATGACATAAAATCTCAGATCGGCGCCACCATTGTTCATCGGGCTCTCACCCAGCTCTTCAAGGACAGAGCCTGCGCCATGGACAGGACCTACCAGCTCAACATTGGCGGGAATACTGATTTCCTTAATATGCTCAATCGGGAGAGGCTCAAATCCAAGAAGATCAGCAAGACTGAAGCTGTGCAGTCTATCCTGGATGTGCCCCTGAACGATGATGATATACACATCGGCCCCTCGGACTATGTGCCCTGGCAAAAAGACAACAAGGTCTGCTTCCTGAGAATGGAAGGTAGGGTCTTTGGAGATGTGCCCATCAATCTCGAGCTGCGCCTCTCGGTGGAGGACTCCCCTAACAGTGGAGGAAGCTCCATTGACGCCATAAGAATCTGCAAGCTGGCCAAAGACAGAAATATAGGAGGGCCGCTTCTGGCCATATCTGCTTACACCATGAAGCATCCTCCTGTGCAGTATCCCGATGACGTGGCAAAAGAGATGGTGAATAAATTCATCATGGGTGAAGCAAACGAGCCGGTGAATGTGAAGGCCTGCAGGCCGCAGTCAGTGATGGTTAAGTAATTGTTCTTTCAATATGCGGATGCTATGCCGGTGCAGATGGCCCCCGGACTGATTCGTAAAACCCTGGTCAGCGGAGGCAAGCTGATGATTTGCCGGTTTGATCTGGACGTGGGTGTAGAAATTCCAAGCCACGATCATCCCCATGATCAGGCAGGCTACGTTGTCTCCGGAAAGATCCGCATTACCGTGGGCGGCAAGAGCTGCGATCTCGGGCCGGGGGACAGCTACTATGCCACCTCCTGTGTATTGCACTCGGCAATAGCTTTAGAGGCATCCGTTGTGGTGGATACATTCTGCCCGCCCAGAGATGACTATCGTGTCATCCCCGGTTGATGCGGCCTAAAACTAAAATAACGTCCAAAAGCATCAGGTTATGCGATGGGCTCGCACATCTCGTCCGGCGCGTCTTCAGCACTTTTGCCCTATGCTTTTCCTGAGATTTTGGTGAATGTGACAAACTTATTTAGTATTTCATGAAACGTCTGGATGTCGATGATTCCAATTTGATCACGATGAACTTTCTATCATCGACTCACAAAAGTCCTCCGGGATACTGTCCTCAAGGTTGTTGGTGAATTCCAGGCATAGTTAAATTAATATCAACTTGAATCGAGAAACAAGAGCAGAAATAAATGATCTCGAGGACAGTTAAATGATTGCCAGGAGAGCTGAAGAGATCGCTCCTTTCATCGCTATGGAGGTCTTGGAGAAGGCGCGGGAAATGGAGCGCCGGGGAATTGATATCATCCATCTGGAGGTGGGCGAGCCGGACTTCGATGTCCCTCCTGCCGTAAAAGAAGCTACCTGCCGGGCGTTGGATGAGGGGCTCACCCACTATACCCACAGCCTGGGCGACCTGGAGCTGCGAGAAGCCATCTGCGAGCATTATCTGGATACCTACGCAGTCTGCATCAAGACGGAGCAGGTGGTAGTCACCTCCGGCACCTCCCCTGCCATGATGCTGGTATTCGCCGCACTCCTGGAGAGAGGCCAGGAGGTCATAATCTCTGATCCGGGCTACGCCTGCTACCCCAACTTCATAAAACTTTTTGGAGGTATTCCTGCGAAAGTGCCGGTCTATGAAAAGGACGGGTTCCAGTTTCGACCGGAGGCGATCAAAGAGAGGATCAACCGTAAGACCAAGGCCATTCTCATCAACTCGCCCTCCAATCCTACAGGAAACCTGCTTTCTGAGGCCACAATGAAGGCCATAGCCGAGTGCTCGCCCTACATCGTCTCTGATGAGATCTATCACGGCCTGGTTTATGAAGGCCGGGAGCACTCTATACTGGAGTTTTCCGATCGCGCTTTTGTCCTAAACGGTTTTTCCAAGCTCTACGCCATGACTGGCTATCGCCTGGGCTATCTCATCGCCCCGGATAGGTTCATCCGGCCCATTCAGAAGATGCAGCAGAACTTCTTCATCTGTGCCGGCTCTCTGGCCCAGAGGGCGGGCATCGCCGCTCTACAGGAGACCGTAGCTGATGTGGCAGAGATGAAGCAGATCTACAACCAGCGGCGAAAGTTCATGATTAAACGCTTAAAAGAGATGGGCTTTTCCATCACAGTGGAGCCGACTGGGGCTTTTTATGTCTTTGCCAATGCCCGGGCGTTCTCGGGCGACTCTTACCGGCTGGCCTTCGACATCCTTGAGAAAGCGCATGTGGGTGTAACACCAGGAATCGACTTCGGGCAAAATGGGGAAGGATACCTCAGGTTCTCTTATGCCAATTCACTGGAAAACATTGCCGGGGGGCTGGACAGGATTGAGCGATACCTGCAAGAGCTGGCTTGAGGTTTTGGCACCTGCAACACAATCTAGGGTATGATGTCCCTTACATCCACATAAAACGGACGGTAGCTTGCCGGATCGCCATTCAACGCCTTTGTATAGGCGCTCCATTTTTCAATCTGAGGTTTCATCCTCTTTATTATCTCAAATGACATATCCTCTGGATCTGTTACATGCAGAAGGCAGTCGACCTTGGCTTCCAGCAATCTGTTGTTTAAAAATCCTATCAGATCCTGCATTGCCTCCGGGTATCCTGGGTCAAATGCGTAATCGGCCGTCATTCGAAAATTGAAATTCGCTCCTTCCGGGGCAATTTTTGGCAATTTGATAAAGCGCCCTAAAACTGAGAATATCTTCCCCATAGCTTTCAAAGCAGCAGGCTCTCTGGCGTAGTACAGATCGGCAAGATAAGAGCTGTCCCAAATTCCGGCGCAGGCTACAATCTCACCTCCCTTTTTGGCCACCCAAAAATTGTTCAGACCATAAGCTGGAATACCACTTACATAAGCCTCAAAGCTCTCTTTGGCAAATGGCACGAAGTGGGCGTGCGATTCATTATATTTATTGATCATTTGAACGACTTCTTGAAGGTCCTCTCTCTCGGGATTTTTTATAGAATATTCTTGCGATATGCCGGCTTTTTTATAAACCATAAGGGCACACTGCCATAGAACAGCTTTTTCCGAATAACCAGCCTCCTCAAACAGGGATTTCGAGGTCAGATTGGGCTCATAAATAAAGCAATAGACGTGATCAGCCCCTCTTTGCTTTGCATCTATTTCCACCTTGTTTATTAGATTCGTGGCCACACCTTTTCCCCGGAAATTCGGATGCACCATCACCTCTGTCAGATAGACATACTTCGTGCGCTTGAGTGGATCATCTTTTACTGTCCAGCCGATCCAGCCTATAACCATTCCATCAACTTCTGCTACTAACACCTTCCAGTTGTCATACATCTCATAGCGGGCCAGGATGTTGCCTTTCTTATCCACGCCTAAAGCGCACCTATCGTCACCTTGCGGGCAGAGCTTCTCAATCTCCAAGAGCGTTGCATTATCGGTTTCTGCATAGGGTCTGGTTATGATCATGGTAACCCCTCTCTTTGCCACGGCTCTATCCCGTTGGTTAAATTATACAGCTTTCTGAATCCGAGCGACTTCATCAGCATTGCAGCTTGCGCCGATCGGCGGCCTGTGCGACAGTAAAGCAGGTAAGCATAATTGCGGTCCAGTTTCTCGATCTGATCTCTAAAGCAAGGCGATCTAAAATCAAGATTAACTGAGCCGTTCAGGTGGCCGGAGCTATATTCTTGCGGGGTTCTTACGTCCAGGATCACCAGACACAAGGCATCAGAGGAAGCATCCCGGAACGACTTGCCGGAAAATCGCTCAACGAGGTCCCGGCATTCCAAAGGAGATAGCTGCTTGACTATCAGTTTTTCGGACATCTACACTCTCCAGATCTCTTGCGGCAGACGAGTCAGCCTCGTCGCCCCTTTCGCTCCCACGAGGAAGGTGTCCTCAATTCCCACCACGCCTTCCCTGGGATAGATCATCTTCGGCTCCACGGCAACGATCATGTTCTCTACAATCTCATGGTCCACTGGACCTATCACAGGATACTCATCTATCTGCAGCCCCACCCCGTGTCCTACAAATCCGGCTTTGCTTCCCTGGGGGCCTCCCAGGAAATCCTGATAGCCCATTCTCGTGCCCTCAGTCTCGCACAGGTTCCAGATCTCGCGGCTCTTCTTGCCGGGTGAAAGCTGCCCGGCTATGGCTTCTTCGATTTGCAGGGCTGCATGGTGCGCATCCTCCAATTTTGACGGCAGCTTTCCTAAGGAGAATATGCGCGTCTCATCGGCGAGGTAGCCGTTGTAGCATCCGGCGTAGTCCACCAGCACGCTTTCACCATGCTTGATCCTGGCAAATCCCGGCCCCTGAGCAAAGAAAAGGGACATGCCCTTTCCGCCCGTGGGCGAGGATACGAAGCTGGGCAAAGCGGCACTGGGGCCGGCCATGAGATGGCCCATGGGAATAGCCTGATTAAATCTTCTAAATGCCACCTTGCCCTGATGTCCCATGAGCCTCATGGTGCTCTCCACAGCGACGGCCAGATCTATCTCTCGCATGCCCACTTTGAGGTGGTCCGAGACGGAAGATATCCCTGCATCCAAGATCCGGGCCGCCTCGCGGATGAGCCGGATCTCAAAATCAGACTTCACTGAGCGGATGTGCTTGATGTTCTCAGATATGTCGGAAAATTGGACATCCTCGCCCAAAGCCTTTGCCAACCTGGCATAATTATTATAAGGAAGCACATCCAACTCCAGGCCTATTCTAGCGCCATCTGGCAGATCCAAATCTTTTTTCAGAGTCTTAAGGCTTCTTTGCGGCTGGACGGGCAGCGGCGATTCCTGTCCGGCCCTCGCCTGGCTCTTTTTGATCATGAGTGTTGGCAGACCGTCCCTGGGAACGTAGATCAGGCCTTCCTGAGCTGTGCCCGAGAAATAGCCGAGATCCGTGGATTCAAACAATATGGCTCCGGTCATCTCGCCCATACGATCTTGCAGCCTCCTTATCCTGGTATCGATCTCCGACCTGGGATGCAAAACGTACTCCATTCAATCCACCTTATCCTTTACCGTTTTTTCAGGTTTCGTTCCAATCTCCTCTTCCAGGTCCAGGAGGTATCTTCTCATAACCGCCGTCCTTGCAGCAGCGAGACTTTTGGCGCTCTTTGTATGCATGCCAAATTCCAGTTTGAGCAGCTTTTTGTAGAAATGATCCAAATTCCATTTCGTATCATCCGGCTCTCTGGCCCGGCAGAAGGGATCGTCAGGATGGTAAAGCTCTCTTCCTAAAGTTCCTCCTGTGAGAAAGACCCTGGCAATTCCAATGGCGCCCAGTGCATCTAGCCGGTCGGCGTCCTGGAGTATCCTGGCCTCCAGAGTGACCGGAACAATTCCCTTAGAAAAGCGGTGCACATCCACGGCATAGAGCACCTTCTCGATTGCCTGCTCTTCAAGCCCGATGGACACCAGGAAAGACTCCACAGTCTTATGTCCCCGGCTCTCAGGCTCACCCTGATTCGATGTGTGCTCTTTTTCCGATCCAGCATCATGTAGCAGCGCGGCCAGCAGCAGCACTTGCATGTCCGCACCCTCTTCTTGGCCGATTATACTGGCATTTTTGTAAACCCGCAAGATGTGCGAGAAATCATGGGCGGGATCGGCTTTCTGGTACATGGGCCGGATATCGCTTATCCGGGATTCTGGGCTAAATTTATCTGAGGCCATCATGAGGAAATTGCTCAGTTGGGATAAATAATCTATCAGAGACAATCAGATAAAAAGAGATGCGGAAATGTCAAAATTTTTGCCACTAGCTGGGGCTTTTCATCTACTACTGAAATCTCAATCATGCCATCGCTCTAATTCGCTTTACAGCAATTCACGAGAGCTGAATGTGCTTGGATTCTTGCCAAACTTTTTATAAGATCCTCTTCTAATTAACACCTATTATTTGTCATTGTCAAAGAGGTGTTCTTTGCATGTTACATATGGATAAAAAATCGATAAGTACAAATGTTTCGTTCTTCTGGACCATTAAAGCGTTTGCGGCAATGATGTTGCTTATCATGATGGTATTGCCCGCTGCGGCACATCCACCGGCCCAGGTGAGTCTCTCCTATGACAGCCTGAATCAGAGCTTAGATGTAACAACGACCCATACAGTATCAAATCCATCCAGCCATTATGTCTTCAAGATTGACGTCCTGAAAAATGGCGTGCAAGTCTTAACTAAAGAATATACAAGCCAGCCTACATCCTCTAAGTTCAGCTACAACTATTCTCTGAACGCCAGCAAGGGAGATGTCCTCAAAGCTACTGCCTACTGCGTCATTGCCGGAAGCAGGTCCGCTGAGATCACAGTTGAGGACACAAAGCTGGCTGTGCAGCAGGCCGTAGCTGCGAATACGACTAACGGGAAGGCATCGCTCCCTTTGGACCTGATCAAGCTTCCCCCAGGCTTTAAGATCGAGATCTATGCCGAGAATCTGACTTACGCCCGATCAATGGCCTTGAGCCCCGAGGGAACGCTTTTCGTGGGCACGCGCCGCCCATTTGAGACTCTTGACGCTCCCAATGGTTCTGCTCTTTATGCCATTGTGGATAAAAACAGCAACAATCACGCTGAGGCAAGCGAGATTTCCGTTATAGCAGAAGGCCTGAACAATCCCAATGGCGTGGCCTTCAAGGATGGATCTCTTTATGTCGCACAGATCAACCGCATCATCAGATTCGATGATATCGAGGCTCAATTGGCCAGCCCGAAAGAGCCGGTCACCATCAAAGAGCTGCCCCAGTACCTTATGCACGGCTGGCGGTACATCGGCTTTGGTCCGGACGGCAAGCTCTATGTGGCCATGGGTGCGAACTGCAACGTCTGCCATCACGAAGATGAGCTGAATGCCACCATAGTGCGCATGAACCCGGATGGCAGCGATATGGAAATTTTTGCCAAGGGCGTTAGAAACTCGGTGGGCTTTGATTGGGACCCGGCGACAGGAGAGCTGTGGTTTACCGACAACGGCAGAGACCTGCTGGGCAACGATGTGCCCTCGGACGAATTGAACCATGCGCCGGTGCAGGGCCTGAACTTTGGTTTTCCCGTCTGCCACTCAGGCAGCATCCCTGACCCGGATCTGGGCTCAGATAAGAATTACACCTGCAACACAATGGTTCCGCCCGCCTGGATGATGGGTCCGCATGTTGCGCCTTTGGGAATGAGGTTTTACACAGGCACACAGTTCCCGGAGGAGTACCGGGGCCAGATATTCATTGCCGAGCATGGCTCCTGGAACAGAGATGCACCCATTGGATACCGCCTGGCGATGGTTCGTTTGCAGAATAATACCGCCGTTGGCCATGAGATATTTGCAGAAGGCTGGCTGCAAAATACAACTGCTTGGGGTAGACCAGTTGATATGCAGACCCTAAAAGACGGATCAATGCTTGTATCCGATGATATGAACAGCGTCATCTACCGGATCAGCTACAGCCAGTCTTGATGATCAGATCCTGCACCGAGCAGGATCTTTTCTTTTCTATCTATTTTTCCCAGACCTCCATGGTCATATCATGATAATACTCGATTCTCTGAGGGACGAATCTGAGAACTACATATTCCGGATTCTCCGGTTTCTGGAAATAGGGCTCCAGCTTTTTGTACCAAAACTTCTTTTTCGTCTCCAGGTCTTCGTGGACGCTGCCTTTGCCCTGAATCATAACATAAGGATCGCTAAAGTTCTTTCCCGACCAAATGGTGAGTGCCACGGCCGGGTTCTTCTTGATCTGCGCCACCTTGCGCGAGCTTTTCATGGTGGCTCCAATCAGGGTCAGATCGTCCATCCCGACCATTGCCAAAAACCTCACAGCAGGCTTGCCTTCCTGCATGGTAGCCAGGGCGGCAACATGCTCGCCACCCATGACCTTGAGAATGCCGTCTTTGATTGACATGATTAATAACATTGATAATAACTTATTGATAAATTGTGGTGTAGCAAATTATACCCTAATTTCCAGCTTTATCCGAGAGAAAGAAGCAAGCCCACCTCGCGACCATCCTGGATCAAGGAGTTGCCGCGATCTCCCTGCCCGGGATGGGAAAGAAGTCCAGGTCGGCATCGCCGGGTATTTAGGACACAATGCAGGCCAAGCCCCCACGCGCAGGTTGTGCGTGCCTGCTGCGTGGAAAATGTGCGCAGGGGCGACGTCCATGCACCGTCATGGAACGACGGCACCTACCACGCCGCCGGAGCGGCCCGCTATGAACTGGTCACCGGATTGGATCATTATTGGTATTAGACATATTACCACTATTATTAATTTTTGACTGCTAAGCTTTAACT
>JBATEC010000018.1:0-4530 GCA_049663825.1 Methanothrix sp.
GGAGGGATGTCCCCTACAGTCCTTGATAGGCCATGAGGCTACCGCTCATGGATAGATCGTTTGAACCAAATAGAAGTAAGACCTAGAGAGCCAAAAAGAATGATTGCATTTGCACAGGCAACAATCAAAACAATAATTATAGGTAAAGGGTAGAGGGGGTTACTAAAAATAATAAGTCCGGAGAGTCCCGAAAACAGAAATGACCCGCTAATCCATTTAGAAAGCTTATTTCCGGAAAATAGTCTTGATGCAGAGATAAGAGATAAACACATAAATAAATAGCCAATACCCTCCAATGCACCTGGAAGAGAATTAGGATACGGTGGAGCAAAAAGCCATAATGTCAATCCATCGGTGGAGTGATGAACGAGATTATACGAGACAACAACTGCTTGAATGTAATAAAGGACACTAATTATAGTAGCATAAGCAATTGCAAATACGACCGCAAGCAAACTCCATATTTTTTTCTCCTCTGAAGTCGATGCATGAAGACATACCATCATAGTCAAAAAGCAAATTGTAAGTAAAAAGCAAGGCATTATCCAAGCAAAGAATGGCTCAACTTTAAAATTGTCAGCGTAGGTTTGCATACCATGCCATGGTGCATATAGTATCGGCTGATATAATCCAAAGGCAATTGAAAACCATAATTCCGTTATGGCAGCTAAAACGGCGGACCAAAATCCAAGTTGTTGCGCTGTCTTATTTATTATTGTCATGATGTAAAGTCTGCCGTTTACTCTTTAATAGAGTTGACGCCAACTGCCCGGCGATAAAATCAAGGGACATGTTTAAGCATTTGACTGAATCTTTCAATGTGCAGATCAAGAGTATCAGGAGATTGAGGCATGAGGAAATCCTTAACAAATAGGCCAATGGAAGGCAGCAGTATGATTCAATTGGAATTTAGAAAGGCTGTCAAGGAGGACGTTCCGAAGCTGATCACATTCCTCAAGGAGACGATTGTGCAGGTCTACGGTCAGATCCTGTCCAGAGAGATTTTAGAGCCGTGGGTCGAAGGCGACAGGTTGAGTAGCGAGGTCAACCAGCTATGGCCAAACATGATCGTGGCAGAAAAGGCGGGCGAGATTTTAGCGGTTGCTGCGAACCTCGACGACATGGTAGCTTTTCTTTGGGTTCATCCAGCCCATCACAGAAAAGGCATAGGAAGCACTATGCTGAATATCGTTGAGACCGAGCTAGAGAAATCCGGGTATAAGACGGCAAAGCTGGAATGTTTCAGCGATAATGACCGGGCCGTGGAATTCTATCTGGCCAAAGGCTGGAAGATCCTCAGCGAAGAGATGGACGAAGAGGCGGGTGCCTTAAAGATAGTGATGACAAAGGCTCTGACGAATGAGAGCAGGGAGTGCGCTAATGGACCGTAATACTTCGCAGAAAATAATAAAAAACATAGCGATTGCGAATGTTTGGTTATGGTTATCTGTATTGGTTTCTATACTGGTAACAATAACCAGCTTATCAGGAATATTTTTTGAGAAAACATATTTCCGATAGGACTTACGCACTTTGGCAAAACCTTTTTATATCATGTATTATAAATTAATAATTACCAATAAAATGAATGTTGGTTGCCTTCTTTGGCTATATCGGTTATAGGAATGCTAAGTTCGGACAGAATCATCGAACTGGATCTTCTTTTCAGTTTGGAAAGACCCAGAATAGGACTGTTCACTTTTATGCATATTAATCGACCAGCCTCGCATGTTCTTGATATCCCAGAGACCTTCAAACGCCAATGCTGTGTCATAAACCATTGTATTATTAAAGCGGTTGATGGACCTGATCATATCAGTCTCGCTCTTGTCCACATGGCTTAGATTGAACCTCTCGCTCACACTGGCGCCAATGCCTTTCTCGAATAGTGGCAGTTTCAGGCTCTTCCTATTCTTGAGTTGTCCTCCAGCAAAAACCAGATCGGACTTCTGGGTGAAGTCGACCTCTTTGCCAATCTTATTCATGTTTCGTAGAGATTCGAAGTTGATTGATCCAGAACCTTTCATCCAGCCGCTAGAATCCACGGCATGATCGTGAAAAGATCCTTTGATGGAAATTTCCCCCGAACCACTTACCATTGATGACTCATCAAAAAGAAATCCTTTCTCTGCAAAATGTCTCTCATTTACAGGGTGCTTAATACCTCCGGCGGGAGTAAAATCGGGTACATTAGGGCTATAATCAGCGGCTTTAGCACTGTTGAAAAAGCCAGCTACCAACGCTAAGGCCACAACTCCGGTGACGATTAGACCAAGCACAATCCGTTTCACTAATATCTTAATGGCTAATTATGGTTATTAACCTTTTGTCCCAATTCAATCGCAATAGAAATGGTTTCAACCTTTTTCCTATCACCCACCGAGCACGATCTGGATAAAGATCCGATTGCTTTCGATGATTAGCCTGCAGAACGATTTAGATATATTATCAGCAATATCGCCTGCCGCTGAGGGTCCTGCGCTGCGCGTAGAGCAGGATGGGGACCTCCCTGGTGGTTTGCCTAAGGGCCTGGGCCAGGTACTCCACCATTTTTCCAGCATCTTCGTAAAGCAGAGGGTTGTGCTCCACGATCAGGAAGCTGTGGTGGTTCTCCACCTGGATGGTCATGAGCTTGAATGACGTAAAGGCGCGGCGCACTTCCACCGATGTGTTGTCGCGATTCAATCGGCTGAGGATGCAGGAGTTGTCACCGCAGATGAAGAGGATATTGTAGCGCTGCAATTGTAGAAGGAACTTGTAGACCACTCAGTGTATAGCAACTTCCCACTTCCAGCCAAGTGATGCCGCCTTGGCAAAAGCATCATCCGATTCATCTTTAAGTCCTAACTTATTGAGGACCTCTCCCTTGAAATGCCATGCGGCGGGATCTGAGGTATTAATCTCCAAGGCTTCTTCAAAAGAGGCCAAAGCATCTTCATATCGGTTAAGTCGATGCAGAGCAATTCCACGGTAAATCCAAGCTGGAATAGATGATAGATCAATCTCCAAAACTTCATCGAAACACTTTATGGCATCTTCATATTGGCCCAAATTAATGTAGGTTATTCCCTCATTGAACCACGTCTTTGTGTCGCAAGGGTCTATCTCAATTGCCTTTTCGTAGGAGTAAATGGCATCTTCGTAGCTCTGCAATTGGGCGAGAGCATTGCCTTTGTTGTTCCAGGCATCGAAGTAGTTAATATCGATATCTGTAGCCCGTTCGAAGCAGTCCACTGCGTCATTGTATCTGTGTAGGGCAGAGAGAACATTACCCTTATTGTTCCAGGCCATGGCATAACTGGGATTGCTTGCTATGGCACACTCAAAAGATTTGATGGCTTCGTCGTAGAGTTCCAGGTTCTTTAAGGTAACTCCTCGGTTATTCCATGTATCGGCATTCTCTGGATCCAGTTGCAGGGCCTTATCAAAGGACCTGATAGCCTCTTCATACTGGCCCATCTCATCCAGAGTTAGACCTCTATTGTACCATGATGAGGCATTCCCTTCATCGAGTCCCTTCGCTTTATCGAAGCACTTTATAGCTTCGCTGTAGCGGATTAATCTCTTTATAACAATTCCCTTATTATTCCAGAATTTCGAGCTATCCGGGTTAATTTCTATCGCTTTATCGTAGCTAAAGAGGGCCTCACTGTACCGACCCTGTTCGTAGAGGCAAACGCCTTTATCGAACCAAACTGAGCTGTTGGACGGATCTATTTTCAGGGCCTCGTCGTAGGATTCTAAGGCTTCCTCATGGCGGCCCAAGTACTTATAGAGAATCTCAGCTTTTGCACACCAGCCAGCAAGGTTCCTGGGATCGATCTTGATTATATTATCGAAGCAGATAACTGCCTCTTCGTATTGACCAAGCTTTCTTCTAAGTAGACCTTTATTTTGCCAAGCTCTAGTATCCCACGGTTTGATTTTTAGGAACGCATCGTAGCAATCTATGGCCTCTTCATATCTTCCCAGCTTGTCGAGGGTCACTCCTTTGTTATTCCAGGCATCTAAATAGCGATTATCTATATCCAAGGCACATTCAAAGGACGAAAGAGCTTCTTCATAAAAGCCCAATTTATATAGAGCTAAACCTCTTTCATACCATGCATCCGGAATTTGAGGAGTGATTGCTGTCGCTTTTTCGTAGCAGTTGGCTGCATCTTCGAAACGCTCATTTTTGTAGAATTCTGATCCGGCCTTCAAGAAATAGGAAGCAAAGTCATCACTTACCGGAACTAAGAAACTTCCTGATGTACTGCAGGCAACGGGGGCGTGCAGTGGCACCATGGCCTTTTTCATGGCGATTAACTTACCAGTTATTTTTATGAGTTCCTCGCCGTGCTTGATTTGTTGCAAGGCCAGGTATTTGCCGTACAATGCTTCTTTCAGCAATGGATTGATCTCAAGTGCCCTATCAAATGATTCTACAGCTTCCTGGTAGCGACCCATGTTCCCTAAAGCTACGCCTCTGCTCACCCAAGCGTCGATAAAAGTGCGGTTAATCTTGAGCGCATTTTCATAAGCTGATAC
>JBATEC010000019.1:0-15363 GCA_049663825.1 Methanothrix sp.
GAATATCTCGACGTACAGGGTGCCTTAGCCGGTGCATTAGGCATCGGTGACCGCAGCAGCGCTTCAGCTGACTTCATAGCGGCGGGAACAAACGGAGACAGCACTGATGCCTTTGCCGCTGATGCCAGAGCCCAGGGAGATGATCTGGCAGCGGCACTGGCACTGGCTGGGGCAGGAAACCTCTATGCAGGCAGTTACGAATACGATCAAGGTAGCCGCCGCGGCTACGGTTATGGCAGCGAAGAATATCTCGACGTACAGGGTGCCTTAGCCGGTGCATTAGGCATCGGTGACCGCAGCAGCGCTTCGGCTGACTTCATCGGAGCAGGAACAAACGGCGACAGCACTGATGCCTTTGCGGTTGATGCCAGAGCCCGGGGTGATGATATGGCGGCGGTACTAGCCGGAGCGGGATCTCTCGATGCAGGAAGCCTGGAATATCAGAGCAATTTGGACAGCGACTACACCAGATCTCTCGGGGCACAGGGTGCATTAGTTGGTGCATTAGGCGTTGGCGAAGGCAGCCGGGCCTCCGCGGATTTCATAGGAGCAGGAACAAATTGCATCCATTCAGCTGCCGCTGCGGCTGATCTCCGAGCAGAAGGAGATTCCTTTGCTGCAGTAGCCGCAGGAGCCGGCGCCATTCAATTCGAGCAAAGTCCCATAATTAACATGGACTATCAGGGTTCGGCGGTTGGAGCATATAGCGTTGGACCGAACAGCAATGCTTTTGCGCGCTATATCCGAGCCGACACTAGCTGGGATGAAAGCTCAGCTCTCGCCAGGCAGATTGGATCAGGGCCGAATGGAAAGGTCTTTGCCGGGGTTGCCCATTCGCTCATTGGAGGAGTAAATGGCATGACAAAGCCTGCGGGATCGTACAACCAGGCATTGGCGGGGATTGTATCATCCCCTCCGACTACAGTGTTATACTGGGGGATTATTTCATGAAAGCGATTCTAGTCGGGTTGCTCGCAGCAGCCCTCATATTTGCTGTCCAGGGTGCAACCTGGACCGGCACAGTGAAGACCGAATCAGATTCCTGGTCCATATCCCGCGAGAGCAGCAACCTGAGCTTCACCTTCGAGCAATCGGTGCAAGGTAATATCTCGCCGGTAAGCTATCGGTATGGGACCCTGAGTCCTTACCACTCTCACTACGAGGATCTGATGGTCAACGACGTAGGCATAAGAGAGCGGACTTCCGCTATCCAAGGATCCTTCAGCTCTGATGAAGAGTTTTCGCTCAAATCAAGCATCAACAACTCTGTAAATTTGACTATTTATAAGCCATCTGGATCTGATGTCTACACCATTGACTTCTATGAGAAGTGGCCGGTTGACTTCAGCTATGTCAAGAGCTTGAACTACATCGGCAAAGAGATCAACAACCTGCAGTTTGTGGGCAACAATCATGATTACGTTGCTGCTAACTTCCTTTACAACCACGAGTTCTCAAAGGAACAGAACCTTAACATGAGCCTGGAGAGGATGAATGCCACCATCTTCGCAACAGATGAAGCCATTGACTTTGGCCAGGTCAAAGCCACCCGAGACACTAAGTACAATCTAAAGACGCATAGCACAGGCATTGCCAATTTCAAGTGGGGACAGGTTGACGAGGCACTCAATATCGCTAATGCGGGCGATGAGCAGTTTGTGGGCGTCTACGATATCGTCAAGAACATTCGCATGAAATCGCGTTTCAACCTCGTTAAGAAAGAGGACTCATGGTTGCCCTGCTGTTTTGGCGGATACTCAAGCATGAATCCTCTTGATCAGAGGTCCTTCATATCGGCTCGGGGAGTTTTCGACTGCAGTTGCTTTGATGTGCCCGCAAAGGCCCAGTTCCAGGTATAAGGGACTGGGTGCCTAATGGCTGCTCTCTTTTTCTGTTAAGCAACGACTCATAGGAAGCTTTTGCGCAAAAAGCATCTGCAAAAAAAGGAATTATGATGATTTTGTGCCTTTTGTGTCAATCGCTCTATCGAAGGCGCTTACCGCATCTTGGTATCTGCCTGCTGCATTAAGAGTCAAGCCCAGATTGTTCCAGGCCTCCGAATTGTTGGGGTCCGCTTTGGTGGCATTGTCAAACGCTTCGATTGATTCCTCGGTTCTGTTGAGATTCAAGAGAGCAATACCCCTGTAATTCCAGGCCATGGCAAATTTCGGCTCGAAATTCACCGCTTCATCAAAGGCATTCACGGATTCATTGAATTTGCCTGCATTGAGGTGGGCCAGACCTTTGTAATACCATGTCAAGGCGGCTTTTGGCTCCAGCTCCAATGCCTTATTAAAAGCTTTTACGGACTCGTTGAAATCGCCACTGCTCAAGAGAGCAATGCCCTTGTTATTCCAGGCTTTGGTATTCTTGGGTTCAATCTTGATGGCATTGTCGTAGGCAACAATCGCATCATTATATTTTCCTATCGCAGCGAGAGCCATGCCCTTGTTATTCCATGCAGCCCATGCAAACGCAGGCTCAATGGATATAACTTTATCAAATGCGACGATCGACTCATTGTATTTTCCCAGATTTATGAGATCGAGTCCCAAGCTGTTCCATGCCAAATAGGAGCTTGAGTTTTCTTCAGTTGCATTTTGATATGCTTTTGCCGCCTCCTGATAGTTTCCCATGTTATCAAGAGCAATACCCTTGTTCATCCAGTAGCTTGCCATATCATTCTGAGATAGAGATGGAGAAGCTAGGATGGCAAATGCTAATAAAAGGCAAACAGTATTTGGTCTCATGCTTTAGCCTCATCTTTCTTTTACTATTTTGAAATAAGAATGTTGTGGCATATCTGATATTTAGGTCAATGCCGCCCCTTATTCCGTCCTTTTCGCTTTATTTCCCTCAGTCGAGCCTCAAGAGATGCCTGCAGATCCAAAGAGAGGCCGGCTCCGAAATGGTCCAGGCGGGCGGCGATGGCCAGCTTTGCCGCCAGGGTCCTGGCCACACGCCCCCGCAGCTTCTTGGCAGATCCTATCACCGCAGGATGTCGGAAGATGATGCCGTGCTTGGGAGAAGGTGCATTTCCCATAAGATGTTTGAATAGAGACTTTTCTGCACCCATGACCTGCACGCGACTGGAGGGCATCTTCGCCAGACGGGAGAGGCCGCCAGCCCTGGAGATGAGCCGTGCCGCCAGGACGGGGCCCGCCAGGGAGGAGAGATTGGGGGCCAGAGCCTGCACAGTGGCGGAGACGTCCATTTCCGTGGCCGTGCGTGACTCTCGCAGACCCAGGATCGCTTTTGCCAGCGTGCCCATATTTTCGTCTTCTTTTAGCCCTTCTGCCAGATCCTTTCCATGGACGATCTCCTGGCTGTGCAGGCGGGACCACTCGTAAAGCCTCTCGTCCAGCAGATTGATTGCCTGAGAAAAATTATCCAGGGCTTCCATGGCCTGGAGCAGGTCCTGCTCAACGGTGCTGCCGGCCAGGATGCTCCGTCTTACCAGGCCCAAGGCCGCCTCTCGCAGCAGCCTGTTATACTCTCCATCGTCTGCTGCAAAGCCAGAGGCCTTGGCCAGGGCGCGCAGATCGGGCTGGGGGAGCGGATAGGTGTCGGCGGTCTCGGGCTTTAGGATCCCTTCCGAATCTTCTCTGCCGAGGCTAGACCCGGTCAGCAAATATCCGGTCTGCAGGTCTACTCTTCCAAACCAGGTTAGAATCTCCATTTGCTTATACTCCTGACCAGTCTGGAATAGATTACTTTCGCCCCGCACAGATTTGGTTTAAATACTTTCGGACCCAAGTTACAGTTACCTCTCAATAAAAAAATAGGGGGTTGAATTGTCTATGAAAGAACTGGTTGACCAGATAAAAGCCCGTCTCAGGGATCAGAAGATCGAGGTCTCTGATGAGGATATAGAGTCTCGCCTAAAGAAGCTCATCGTGGATTTTCGCGTGCCTGAAAGTGAGGCGAGAAGATCGGTTTTGAATTACTTCTTCAAAGAGCACGGCATAGTGCCTCAGGTTAGGGCCGGCTCTGAGATGGTCAAGATCGCCGAGATCAAGGAGGCCGGCAAATGGGTGGATTTGGAGGTCAAGGTTTTGGATCTCTGGGAGCCGGCAGCCGAGACCATCTCTCAGACCGGACTTGTGGGTGACATAACCGGGTCCATGAAGTTTGTGAAGTGGACCAAGTCCGATCTGCCCAACCTGGAGCTTGGCCGAAGCTATATCTTAAAAAACCTTGTCACGGATGAGTTTCAGGGCAGGTTTTCCGTAAAACTGAATCGCACCAGCCAGATCGAGCCGTTAGATGTCGATGTGGAGGCAAAGCCCGCCAGCAAAGCCGCGCAGCAAGTAACGGTGGCGGAGATAAATGAGCCTGGCCTATGGGTTGATCTGAAGGTCAAGGTGGCACAGCTCTGGGAGACGAACAGCGAAGCCATCTCCCAGTCGGGACTGGTGGGTGATGAGACCGGTGCCATAAAATTTGTGAAGTGGGCTAAGGCCGATTTGCCTGACCTGGTGGATGGCAAAAGCTACCTTCTCAAAAACCTGGTAACAGACGAGTTTCAGGGCAGGTTTTCCGTAAAACTGAATCGAACCAGCCAGATCGAGCCGTTAGATGTCGATGTGGAGATTGGCACCATCGCCGCGGAGTTCTCAGGCGCCCTGGTGGATGTGCAGAAGGGCTCCGGGCTAATCAAGCGCTGCCCGGTTTGCAAGCGCTCTTTGGCTAAAGGTGTCTGCAGCGAGCACGGAAAGGTGGACGGCACCTATGATCTGCGCATTAAAGCAGTGCTGGACGACGGCCGCCGTGTGCAGGATGTGCTAGTCAACCGGGAGACCACGGAGAGGCTGCTAAATCTCACATTAGATGAGGCAAAGCAGATGGCCATGGAGGCGCTCGATCATGAGGTAGTGCACTCACTGATTGAGAGCAAGCTGATGGGAAGGTACTATTCCATAACCGGGCCAAGGATTGATCGCTATCTTCTGGTGGAAAGCATTAATGAAATTCCGCCGGTATCGTCTGCGAACGTGGACGAGCTGATAGCTGCAACACAGGTGGCATAAAAATGGCAGGATTTTCACGAGAAGTGGCAAAAAGGATATTCGCCGAAGAGCTGAAGAACTCTAACTACTCCTTCCGCGATGGCGAAGATCAGCACCAGTATGCACCTTCATATCTTCTCACCCCCACGGGAGCTAAATGCAATCGCGTTTTCATGGTCGGTACCCTCACAGAGAAGGATGACATCGGCAGCGACACGGAGTACTGGCGGGGAAGGGTGGTAGATCCCACGGGCAGCATACTGATCTATGCCGGTCAATACCAACCGGAAGCGGCTCAAATACTCGCCTGCATGGAGGCGCCCTCATATGTCGCCGTGGTGGGCAAGCCCAATCTCTACCAGACCGATGACGGGAACATCATCATATCTCTGCGTGCTGAATCCATTCAGCGGGTGGACGAAAATACGAGAAACCGGTGGATAGTAGACACCGCCAGCCGGACATTGGAGAGGCTGGTGGCTCTGAAGAATGCCAGGCCAATCCCTGTATCCAGTGATTTCGCCACTGCAGACAATGTGCCTGCTTCCTCTTCCTCGTCCACTCCGGCGCAGGATACCGATAGAGCCTTGCAGCATTACCACACCGACATCGAGCACTTCCGGCAGATGGTACTTCGCGCGCTCTCCTCCTTGAAGGAAGAGCTGGTCAAGAGCGACATACCTTCGGAAACGACAACCGCGAAGAGTGCGATTGCCGAGAGTGGGGGCAGGCCAGCTGCGCCGGCAGAGCCGGTAGTGATGCCCTCTTCCCGAAAAAGCAAGCCTAAGAAGAGCGAGTCCTTAAATGCCTGGCCGGAAGCGGAGGATGAGGAAGAGGTAGAGACCATCAACATTGGCAAGAAGAGCTGAAAAGTTTTATATAATGTACTGAAGCTGTATATCATGGGTGAATCGATATGGTAATTGGAGTAACGATGGTAAAGGTGGTGCCGGGGCAGGAAAAGACCGTCTACAATGCCTTACAGGAGATAGACGGCATTAAGGATGTCTACCATGTCTTCGGCGAATTCGACTTCGTAGTCATCATCGAGGTTGAGGGCCTGAGTATGTTGAATAAGCTCGTGGACGTCATCCGTGAGATAGATAACGTAACCGCCACCCAGACCGTAGTCGGGGCTGAACTTTAAGCCCTTTTTCCCCTTTTTATGGAAATTGCCGAGGAGCTGGCCAAGCAGCAAAAGGCCATTTCCGTAGCTGAATTTTTTGAGAAAAATCGTCAGATCCTGGGATTCGACTCCGCTCCGCGGGCGCTCATCACCTGTGTGAAGGAAGCTGTGGACAATTCCCTGGATGCCTGCGAAGATGCCGGGATACTGCCGGATATTTTTGTGCAGATAAAGAAGTGCGGCGAATACTATCAGGTTATTGTTGAGGATAACGGGCCGGGCATTGTTCAAGAGGAGATTCCGCGCGTCTTTGCCAAACTGCTCTATGGATCACGTTTTCATACTCTGCGCCAAAGCCGCGGCCAGCAGGGCATAGGCATATCCGCGGCGGTGCTTTATTCCCAGCTCACCAGCGGCAGGCCCACCAAGGTCATCTCCAAGATCGCTGCCGACAGACCGGCCCATTACTGCGAACTGCTCATAAATACAGCCAAAAACGAGCCCGAGATTATAAAATCTGAGGATATGGACTGGGAACGCCCCAGGGGCACGCGCGTGGAGCTGGAGATGGAGGGCACCTATGTGAGGGGGCGCCGCCAGTCGGTCTATGGATCGCTAAAGAGCACAGCCATTGTCAATCCCCATGCGCGCCTGACCCTGGTGGAGCCGGAGGGCAACGTGGAGGTCTTCGAGAGGGCCACGGAGAGCCTGCCCAAAAAAGCCTATGCCATTTCTCCTCATCCTGCCGGAATTGAGCTTGGCGAGCTGATGAAGCTATTGCGCTATACCGACAAAAAGAAGCTGCGCGTCTTTTTAAAAGAGACATTCTCGTCCATCGGCGCCATTTCGGCTCAAGAGCTATGCAGCCGGGCGGGCCTGGATCCGGAGGAGGCCCCTGCCAGCCTGGACCATGAGGCAGCATCTCGCCTGCACTGTGCCTTCAAACAGATCAAGGTCAAATCGCCACCAGTGGACTGTCTGTCTCCGATAGGCGAGGAACTGATCAAGGCAGGTCTAGAGAAGGAGTATCGTCTGGACTATATCGCTACAACGGTTCGACCCGTATCCGTCTATTCGGGCAATCCCTTTCTGGTCGAGGTGGGACTGGGATACGGAGGAGAGCTGGAGAAGGAGAGCCGCGTTGAACTCTTGCGCTTTGCCAATCGCGTTCCACTCGTCTATCAGCAGGGTGCCTGCGCCGTAACTCATGCTGTGGAGAGCGTCTCCTGGAAGAACTATTCCCTGGGACAGCCTACTGGAAGCGGCGTGCCGGTCGGCCCGGTGGTGCTGCTGGTTCATATCGCCTCCACCAATATTCCCTTCACCTCGGAGAGCAAAGATGCCGTGGCCGATATGCCGGAGATCTTAACAGAGATCGATCTGGGGCTGAAAGAGGTAGCAAGAAAGCTGCGCCACTACCTGAGCCGCCAGAGCCTTCTCTCAGATAGAAGGGAGAAGGAAGAGATCATAAGAAAGATCCTGCCGCGCATTGCTCAGAAGCTCTCCGATGTCCTGGAAAAGGAGCTGCCGGATATCGGACCCGTGGTTGCCAAGATCATGGGAAATCTTCTCGTCTTCCGGAAAGTGGAGAGGAATAACGGACAGCTAAGTGTCAAAATCCAGGTAGAAAATCACAGTGAACAGTCACGGTCCTTTAAGTTGCATGAGGTGCTGGCTTTACAGGCCGACTGCGTCTCACCTGCCGCCAAAATCATTCCCATGGGAGACGGCTACGACTACCACTGGAAGCTCTCCATCGGTCCGGGCCAGGCTACCACCATCTGCTACAGCATGACGGCTGAAGGCGTATCCTTAAAAGAGCCGGTGATTGAGGGACTGGATGCGGAAATCGTCACAGGGGCCAGGGTGATCTAACCAATGGAAAAATCCGACGAGAAAAATGAGTTTGAGAAGAGACAAAATATAAAAAAAGCGGAACGATCAAAAATCGCCCAGGAGAATCTGCTCCTCCTCGCTGACACTCTTTACAACCAGTTCCAGCAGGGCATAGTGCCCCATATCTCCCTGCCCTCCCGAACCAAAGGAAACATCGAGTATTCCACAAAGAACGATGTCTGGGTTTACGGAGACCAGGAGACGACACGCAGTGTCAAGACCGTGCGCGGAGCCAAGACATTGCTCAAGACGGTTCACCTGGCTGAGCTTCTCATCAATGAGCATCTCAAGAACAATCGCGGCTCTACTTTGAGAGAGATCTATTACATCTCCGAGAACTGGGATATCGCCAAATTCCATGAGCAGGCGGAAAGTGACCGCCTTATCGAGGATCTGGAGATAGTCACCTCTCTGCACCGGGAGGACTTTCACGTCCGGCCAGAGGAAGATGGTGCGGCTGTTTTCGGGCCGCTGCGCCTGAAAGAGCAGACACGTCGGGGCGACAAAGAGATGCACTGCCAGGAGGATGTGGGCGAGGCCGGCTACCAGATACCCTTCAATGTGGATAACATCGAATTCTTAAGCCATGATGCCAAGATGGTAATGGCTATTGAGACGGGCGGAATGTACGCGCGGCTGATCGAGAACGGATTTGATGAGGAGTACAATGCCATCCTGGTCCATATCAAAGGCCAGCCGGCCAGGTCCACGCGCCGCATCATAAAAAGACTGAATGCGGAACTGAACCTTCCCGTGGTGGTCTTCACGGATGGGGATCCCTGGTCCTATCGCATCTTTGCCAGCATCGCCTACGGTGCCATCAAGAGTGCTCACCTCTCCGAGCATCTGGTCACCCCAACGGCGCGCTTCCTGGGGGTACAGCCCAGCGACATCGTGGACTACAACCTCTCCACAGACAAGCTGACAGATAAGGATATGCAGGCACTGCGCAGCGAGCTGACCGACCCACGATTTAATACGCCCTACTGGGAAAAGCAGATTAAGCTGCAGATGGACCTCAAGAAAAAGGCAGAGCAGCAGGCTTTTGCCGGCAAGGGCCTGGATTATGTAACCAAGACCTACCTGCCGGAAAGGCTTACCGAGATGGGGATAATCTAGTTGATAATCGATTTTCACACTCACATCTACCCGGAATGGGTGGCGGCCAAGATCCTGCCCGCAGCTAAAAAAAAGCTGAAGGTGGCAGTGCCTGGCACCGGCGCGCCCGAAGATCTGTGCCGCATGATGCAGGCGGCAGGAGTTGCAGGATCGGTGCTACTGCCCCTGGCTAAAGGCATGGAAGATGTATCCGGCCTCAACGACTGGATTTTGTCCGTATCCGGGGATAAGGAGCTGACAGCCTTTGGCGCGGTGCATCCATTCATGCAAAACCTGGAGGCTGAGCTGGACCGGCTGGCATCCTGGGGCATTAAGGGAGTCAAGATGATGCCGCTCCTGCAGGAGGTCTATCCCGATGATCATCGCTGCGAGGGGCTTTACGAGGCATTGATTGAGAGAAAGATGATCCTGGTGGCTCATGCGGGCAGAGACCCCCTGGACCGGCCTGAGGTATTCGGCACGCCTGAACGGTTTAGCAGAACTGTGGAATGCTATCCGGACCTGCGGCTGGTGCTGGCTCATCTGGGGGGTCTACGCATGTGGGATGACGTTAGACGGTACCTTCTGCCCGCCGGCAGAAATGTCTATTTCGACACAGCTTACGTCTCCTTTTACATGGGGCAGGAAGAGATGGGTGAGCTGATAAGAGATATCGGGCCGGAGAGAGTCATCTTCGGCAGCGATTACCCGTGGGAGGAGCCTGGAAAGGCGGCGGAGATTATCAGGGGCCTGGGACTTGGTGTTGCGGAAGAGAACGCTGTTCTCTTCAAGAATGCTGCCACACTTCTTGGTATGACCGGGCCAAAGGTTTATACTTCTTAAGAATAGATGCTCTTATCCATGAAACACGACCTGCTTGACATTTTGGCTTGTCCGCTGTGCAAAGGCAACTTAACTTTGGAGGTATTCGAAGAGAACGAGAAGGAGATTGTGACGGGCAAGCTCTGCTGTCAGGCCTGCCGGGAATGCTATCCTATTGAAGACGGCATACCCAATATGCTGCCGCCGGATCTGAGAGATTAGATCGGCTGGCCGAGAAAGAGGCTTTGCAAGGGCAAAGCATGTCTGCAAAGCCCGCCTGCCGAAATACTAGAAGCTCCACTAGCAAAATATTTATATAATATTATGTGATACATAGTGAGGGGGAGTCTTGGCATTGGATCATGTTGTTCACATCAACAATGGCAACGGTGCGGCCAGGCCCATAGTTCTTCGTCTTCTTCCCGGTGAGGAGACCATATTCAATCTCAAGATCGTCAACCACGGGGAGCCTTCTAATGTTTCTATGCAGGCCAGCAGTCCCGTCTTAAAGGCGGTGCGTTTGAAGAAGCCGGATCGCTATGTAGTCATGGAAGAGATCATACCCATCCTGGCCAGGATGCCGGACAACAAGAAGCGGCTGGATGGGGAGATTCTTCTCTCCAGCCGCAGTGGAGAGAGCCGTGTGCCTATCACTCTTTTACGCGATTCTGAAGATCCGGGCGACGATCTGGAAGATCCAGGCCCGCAGGGGGACGAGGAGTTGAAAGACGATGAAGAGGAAGACGAGGACGAAGACGAAGACGAAGGCGAGAACGAAGATAGGGATGTGGAAGTGGAAAAAGAGCCACGGCGCATAGCATTCTCTCGCGATAAAGATCTGCAAAGATACCGTTCCGCCACCCGTCAGCAAAGAGCCGGCGGGATAGAAAGCCATGGGGAGAAGCGCGGCCAAAAGCCGGCAGTAAGCCGTGTCGATAAAGACCGGGGAGACGCCGGGAGCGTTGAGAATCGTTACTACGACAATGGTGAAGGACGTAACGATGATGATTATAACCGCGTTGAACCTCGCTTTAATGCCCGAATTGACGATCGATTTGTAGACCCCGGCAACAGGCAGGATGAAAGCTTGCGTTTCATCCCCCAAAAGGTGCCTCTCGGAGAGCAAGACGAGAGGGAGGAAGTGTGGAAGGAAGAGGAGGGGACCGAAGACCGGAAGGATGGGTGGAAGAGGTCTGCCACCGGTTATGAGGACCGCTACCAGGGCTTCCGGCAGGACCCGGACGGAGAGAGCCGGGAGATACCTGTTTCCGCTTCCGATCGGGAGGAAAGAGCCTCCGAGGCCCCTGAAGAGCCCGAGGCCTACGTCGAGCAGGATGAGGGGGCAGAGGCAGTCTATCTGGACAAATTGGGCGCTTTTGGCGCTCTAAAGATCATCCCTGCGGCCACATTCCTGGCGCTTGTTATCGTTTTGGTTTTGACGTTCATCACGGAAAGCATTCCCGAGTTTCCCGGCGCTTTAGCATCGTCCATCCTGATCGTCACCCTTATCATATACGGAGCGGCTACGCTCCTCAAGGCGTGAGATGTAATTTATGAGATATATCGTGGTCACAGGCGGGGTAATGAGCGGGCTTGGCAAGGGCATTACTGCGGCGTCCATCGGCAGGCTGCTCATGAACAGAGGCTATAAGGTTACAGCCATCAAAATTGATCCTTATATAAACATCGATGCCGGGCTCATGAGCCCATTCCAGCATGGGGAGGTCTATGTCCTCCGGGACGGAGGCGAGGTGGATCTCGACCTTGGCAACTACGAACGCTTTTTGGATGTGGAGCTTACCCGCGACCACAACATCACCACCGGCAAGGTTTACAGCACCGTCATCGAGAAGGAGCGCAGAGGCGAGTATCTGGGCAAGACTGTGCAGATCATCCCCCACATCACCGAGGAGATCAAGAGGCGCATTCGCCAGGTTTCTCGGGACGGAGGCTGCGAGATCTGCCTGATTGAGGTCGGCGGGACTGTGGGCGACATAGAGTCCATGCCTTTCCTGGAGGCCATGCGCCAGCTCAAGTATGAGGAGTCTGGCAACATCTTCTTCGTTCACGTCACCCTCGCTCCCTCCACAGTTGATGGAGAGCAGAAGACCAAGCCCACCCAGCACAGCGTGAAAGAGATGCGACAGCTCGGTCTGCAGCCGGATATGATAGTAGTTAGATGCGAGCGGCCCCTGCTGGAGGAGACCAAGCACAAGATCGCCCACTTCTGCGATGTTCCCATGGAGGCGGTGATCAGCGCCCACAATTCCGACGACATTTACCGGGTGCCTTTGCAGATGGAGGCGGAGGGCCTGGCCAGGTACATAATGAAGGCCATGCGGCTCTTCCCCCTGGAAGAGAGAAAGGACTGGGACGAGTTCGTGCAGAAGATGGACGCAGCCGAGGGCAGCGTAAAGGTGGCCATCGTGGGAAAGTACACCGTCGGATCGCAGTGTGCCGACCCCATGGAGGATGCCTACCTCTCCATCCGGGAGTCACTCAAGCACGCCAGCATTGAGGCCGGTGTAAAAATCGACGTTCAGTGGATTGATGCCGAGGAGCTGGAGCACGGTTCGGCCGATATCATCTTGCGGGAGGCGGACGGCATTTTGGTTCCGGGCGGCTTTGGCTCCCGCGGGACGGAGGGCAAGATGAAGGCCGTGCAGTATGCCCGTGAGATGAAGGTTCCCTACCTGGGCATTTGCTTTGGCATGCAGCTGGCCGTGATAGAGTACGCCAGAAACGTCTGCGGCCTAGAGGACGCCAGCAGCACGGAGTTTGGGGCCACGCCAAACCCCGTGATTGCGCTTCTGCCGGAGCAGGAGAAGATCAGGCACATGGGCGCGACGATGAGGCTGGGCAACTATCCGGCCCATCTGAAAGCGGGCAGCCTGGCTCACAGGATTTACGGCAAAGACGAGATCGTGGAGAGGCACCGGCACCGCTACGAGGTCAATCCCGCTTACATCGCCCAGATTGAGGAGAAGGGCATGATATTCTCGGGCACCAACGGGGATCTGATGGAGATCTGCGAGATAGCCGAGCATCCATTCTTCTTTGCTTCGCAGTTCCACCCGGAGATGAAATCAAGGCCGGGCAGGCCGTCGCCGCCGTTTTTGGCTTTTGTGGAAGCGATGAAGAAGCGAGCTAAGTAGCGAGTCTTTCAAATATATATTTTTGAATGGCATAAAATTATGTGGGCAATTATTGCGCTTGATGTAGTCCATTTAGGAAGGACTCCAGGAGGAGATCGTTTCACTGAATTTGTGGACTCATTAATTTTCGCAGAAGCTTATGTAAATGGATTAAAAACCTCCGAGATCCGAACAAATCCTCGGACTAATCTCCCAGATGGTGGGGTGGATACGGAAGTGTGTCAACCTTTATCAAATGATAGTACCGGTTGGCTTTCCGATGCACCCACAATCTGGCAATACAAAGCCAAAGGTTATTCAGCAAAAAAAGATGGAACGGACTTACCAAAAGAAACAAAAAAGGAACTAAGGTTAGAGATCAATAAGCCATATTCCACTTACTGCATAAAAAGGGGGTATGCTTATCGATTATGCATTTGCGATGGTTTGCCAGCAGATGTTCAGGAAATGATTGAAAACCATTTAAATGAAGAAGCCCGTTTGATAAATCCGGCTGCTTCCAAGGCAAAAGTCTTGTCAGCGGGTAGTATAGCAGAATGGGCTAGCCGTTTTCCAGCAATAAAACTACGCTATTTTCCTTCAGGAGCCGCTTCATTAGGATTAAATTTTGACACGTGGGGAAGTAGTGTTATTGCGCGAACTCATGAATTCGTAAAATATCCTGCTTTTGAAGATATTTCACAAAAAATCCGGAATCATGTAGACTTTACACACGCAGTGACCGAAGCAGTTATTCCCATATCCGGCCTTGCAGGTGTAGGGAAAACTAGGTTAGTTTACGAAAGTCTGTTAGCATGTGATGTAGCAAAGCATCTTTCAATTTGTACCGACGAGGAAAAAGATGCTATCGAAATAGTAAGAACCATCTTGAATGACCCCAGAGCGAAAGCGATCCTAATCGCGGACGAGTGTGGTCTAAATACTCGCTATAGGTTAAATGAATTATTAAAAGGTCATAAGAATAGAGTACGTGTTATTGCCATTGATAATTCAGGGGAACGTCCCGCTTCTAGCTCACCAGAAATATGGTTAGATGAGATGCCCAAGGAAATTACGAAAGAGATTTTAGATAAAAATTATCCGATGGTGCCAATAGTGCGAAGAAGGGCTTACTCGGATTTAGCCGAAGGATTTGTTAGATTTGCTGCCTACTTGTGTAGTAAAGATAATTTGATCGCCTCCGCGGGATGCGTTGATCCAGTACATTCAGGTATCCGAGATTACATGCTAAAAGAAGGAATGCTTTCTTCTGAAGAGCTAAAAGTAATCCAAGCCCTATCATTGGTTACAAATGTTGGTTATAAAGCTGATGTCTCACAAGAGTTGGCTGAGCTATGCAGTATTGTGAATCTTGAACCCAGGCGTTTCAAAGAGGTCGCTAATAATCTTCATGATACCACAGGATTTGTTGCGAGAGCAGGAAGATATTATTATGTTACACCAGAGATTGTCGCTCAAGTCGGGTTTGATCTGTCATGGAATAATTTGGCAAAAGAAGATCCTCAGGATTTCCTGGAAAAATTACCAAAAATACTGCTTGAGCCATTTTTGACGCGCGTAAGGAAGAGTTCATCGATAGAAGTCAGAGGGATAATCGGTGAATTTTTTCGTAAATGGTCATTTGGACTTGGACCAGCTCAGCTCAATTCGGTCGATGCGATCGATCGCCTGGTAACGTTAATTGAAGTAGAGCCTGGTACTTATTTGCCAGTTCTCAGGCGTCTCATTGAGCAAGCTACAGTAGATGAGCTCAAAATGGTAAGCGGAGAAAATATTGGTGGAAGTAATGGAGCAAGACGTTCTATTGTCTGGCTGGCCGAAAGAATGGCTGCTTTTCATGAATATTTCGACCATGCTGAGAATATTTTGCTTAAATTGGGCCTTGCAGAGACTGAAAAAAATATATCAAATAACGCAACGGCTATTTGGAGACAGCTTTATAGAATTTTTCTATCAGGGACAGCTATCTCTTTCTTGGATCGATTGAGTCGACTTGAACGGAGAATTTTATCGGAGGATAAAGAGATTCCTCGTTTTGCCATTAATGCCTTAGATGAGATATTGGGTGATCATGCAATGCGTATAGCTGGTCCTTCAATCGTTGCAGGAAAGATACCTCCTGAGGAATACGCTCCAAAAAATGATCAAGAATATTATGAATGTATATTCCAAACAATTAAATTAATACGTAGAATTTTTGATCATGCCAGCATTCCTGAAGACACAAAAAAAAGAGCAATAGAGATTCTTGTAGACA
>JBATEC010000020.1:0-3029 GCA_049663825.1 Methanothrix sp.
GATGTGCACGAGATGCAAGATCTGCGAGAAGAACTGCAATCGAGGGGCAATTACCGTGGACGAGACCATAACAATTGACGAAAAAAAGTGCAACCACTGCAAAAAGTGTGCTAAAGGCTGCATTGCCGCCGACCGGGCAGAGAAGATCTATGCCAGGCTGATCAAGACAGACGGCTGAAGGATCTACTGGGCAAGCATCTGCAGACGAAATCAAGTGATCGCAGATCCTTCCGATGAAGGTGCCTTACTCTAAAGTATTTTTTTTGGTTGAAATCAGGGCTAATTACCTCTAATTCATTCGCGGGAGTGGTCACGTATATAAGTTTTATCCGCTGAAAGGCGGCCAAGTCCGATTCGATTTCGCTCTTTGCTGTTTTGGCTTTTGCCGCTTGACAAATGCATTTATATGGTAACAATTGTTACGATAAAATCCATGAAACGCATATATCTGGATCATGCAGCAACTACACCGCTTGCCCCGGAAGTATTCGAAGCAATGCGTCCCTATTTCACGGACTATTACGGAAATGCATCGAGCCTGCACAGCTTTGGCAGAGAAGCAAGGGAAGCGATTGAAGATGCGAGAATTAAAATTGCCCGTCTCATCAATGCAGACCCCTCCGAAATATATTTTACCAGCGGAGGCACGGAGTCAGATAATCTGGCCTTGAAGGGCATTGCATGAGATTGGGAAAATTGCCAAAGAGAAGGATATCTATTTCCATTCAGACGGCGTTCAAACTACGGGCAAGATACCGGTAGATGTGAACTACATTGGTGTTGATGCCCTCTCCGTATCCGGACACAAGCTCTATGGTCCAAAGGGTATTGGAGTCCTCTTTGTTCGCAAAGGAGTGAAGATAGAGAGCATACAGCAAGGAGGCGGCCATGAAAGCGGTCTGCGATCGGGAACTGAGAATGTCCCTGGGATCGTAGGCCTGGGCAGGGCAGCAGAGCTGGCAAGGGATACTATGGTCGAAGAAGCGAATAGGCTTACAGCTCTGAGAGATCATCTGAAAGATTTTGTCCTCAGCAGAATCGAAGAGTCCTGGCTAAATGGGCATCCTTCCAAGAGACTTCCCAACAATCTAAACTTTGGGTTCAAATACATCGAAGGAGAATCGTTGCTTTTATACTTGGATGCATTGGGGATAGCCGCATCCACCGGTTCAGCCTGCTCATCAAAGAAGCTTACGGCCAGTCACGTTCTGACGGCGATAGGCCTCAAGCCAGAGTATTCTCACGGTTCGTTGCGGCTGACTCTTGGACGGAGCAATACATTAGATGATGTGAATTTAGCTGGCCAGGCCATAGAAAAGTCCGTTATTAGGCTTCGGAAAATGTCAGCGCTCGGTCCCAGATAAAGATCTATCGGGTTCAAATCAAGACGGGATGTGGCAGATACCTGGATGGTCTGCCACCCCAATAAATGCATTGCTAATATCTTGCTGCTGATGCACTTCATCTGCCGATTGAGAATTACCTGCAGAAGGCAGAAAAACGAATTTGCACTCGCTTGATATGAGCGTTATCGCCAAACTTTCAGGTCAATTCCCTCGATCCTCAGTTTGTTGCCTTCTGAGTGAACTATAACTCCTGAATGAACCTGCTGCATGCGGCAGTGACTGGGCAGGAACTTGATCGTTTCGCCTACCTCAGGAACCGGGCCCTGGATGACATACCCTTCAAAGCCCGTGACCATGCAGATGCCCACATCTTTATAATGAAACTCGTCACTGAGCAGTTGGTGGGGGCCAGCCAGATGGACAGTGGCTATGCCCTGGCTGTACATTATCACCTTGGCAAAATGTATCACAGGACATCCCAGGGCCCTATACCTTAGAACGTCCCCCGGCTCAATGTCATTAGGCCTGCCGAAAGGAAATAGATCCTCCCGGCAAGATGGCTCTCCAGGATTGGGGCCCAGGCTAAAATCAACTCTTCTATCACCTTTCAGCCCTGTTATTCCCTCTCCGCAGCCCTGGCACGCAACCGGAAAATCTTCGACTTTTTCCTCAATAACGATATGGTTTGAGAGAAAATCCTGAATCTCAGACTTCGTGTCAACAAATATCTCTAGCTCAAGGTGAGGACATTTGCTGAAATCTCTTTTTATGGAAATCTCTTCTGCATAATCCTTGCACTGCCTGTGTCCACATTCACCGCAATTATAGCCCGGCAGCATTTTTGTTATTTCGGCCATATCTAAGTTCTCGCCTTCTGCTGCCGGACGAAGTGGTCCCAGTTCCAGGGCTCATCAAGGACCTTAACCTCAACCTGCCGGATGCCGTTGAGACCTTCCACGCGGCGGCGGACCTGTTCGGTGAGGTGGCTGACCATGGGGCAAACCTGGGAGGTTAGCACCATGTCCACCTCCACCGTATCATCGCTGCGTATGATTATATCTTTAATCAGGCCCAGGTCCACGATATCAATGCCCACTTCGGGATCAAGCACGTCCCGTAAAGCCTCTCGGATCTCCTCTTCCCGCTCCATCTGTACCATGAGCCTTTCCGCCTCCGGCCCAGGCATGGCCTTTTGCAGAGACCGCAGCCGCTCCTCCAGCCGGTTCTGCCGGTCCAAGAGCCTGCTGACCACGCGCAGCATGGGATCGGGAAGATTGGCATAGTTCAGGTCCGTTCCAGTTGCCGGGCACTCGGGCTCGGCTATTCTTCCCGGCACGCCCACTACGGTCGCCCCCGCGGGCACAGATCGAACCACCACTGAGCCAGCTCCGATCTTTGCGCCGTTTCCTATGGTAATCGGTCCGAGAATGATTGACCCTGCCCCTATGACCACGCGGTCCTCAATAGTGGGATGGCGTTTGACTTTGTCCAGGCTTGTGCCGCCCAAGACCGTGCCCATGTACATCAGCACATCATCTCCCACCTCGGCCGTCTCGCCTATGACCACGCCCATGCCGTGATCTATGAAGAAACGCTTGCCAATTTGCGCTCAGGGGTGAATCTCCACGCCGGTCAGGAATCGAGCGATGTGAGAGCTGAGCCTTGCGAAAAAAAAGAACTTAT
>JBATEC010000021.1:0-2179 GCA_049663825.1 Methanothrix sp.
AAGGATCTTCGAGATTCAGTGCTATTTTAAAGAGGTCTTCATGTGAGATCGACACAGAACATTTTCTAGTAGGAGTTGCTATAAAGATTTACCCGATTACACATAGAGAATAGCGAGGAGCCAAAATATCAAACTTCTGGGAACAGAAACGATATGGATCACTCACATCCCTGCAACGGTTGGCGAGGCAAAGAGACTTCTCAATGCCGATTTAAGTTTTACTCCCGGAATTGATCCAAGATACGCCTTTTATGTTACCGATATAAACTACGGTGGCATACCGCAGCGTGCCGTTGTTGTCTGGTCGGAAGAGATGAAAAAGAAGAACGAGCAAACCTTTGATAAGATGATTCAAAAGGAAACTAACCAGGCAGAAAAAGATTTTAAAAAACTTAAGGCCAGAAAGTTCGTTTGCGTGCCTGATGCTGAAAATGAGGCAAATATTTGGGTATCTGCACATCCCCATCACAGGCTCATGAATCTACAGATACTGCCTTTAGCGGAAAAGGTAGAGAAACGAAGGGGGCGAGATTGAACTCAACGAGGATGCTCAGACCGAAGAACGCAAGATGTTTGGTCGATTTGTCTTAGCCAGCAACAAAATTGACCTGGACCCAGAGGTCGTGCTCAATTATTATAAAGGACAGCAGACAGTAGAGCGCGGATTTCGCTTCTTGAAAGACAAGTCCTTCCATGTCTCTGAAGTTTACCTCAAGAAGGAGGAAAGAATAGAATCGTTATGCATGGTCATGGTTCTAAGCCTTCTCATATATTCCTTCGCCGAATGGCGGCTGAGAGAGAAACTTAAGGAAACAGGCCAAACCGTACCGAATCAGCTCAATAAACCAACACAGCGACCCACTATGCGCTGGGTCTTCGAGATTTTCATGGGCGTAATTCAGTCGATAGCTACGGATGGAGGGAAAATTATCAAAATCGTTGTAAATCTTAATGGACCACAAACCACCATTCTCAGGTTATTGGGCCGAGAATGCGAAAATTACTACAGGATGGACTGAAAGTGCGGAATGTTGGATTATCTAACAATAATATTTATATCAAATGAGTGCAGAGCAAAAGCAATTCAATGGCAAAGGACTCTGCTTTCATCCAGCTGTTTCGACTTCTCGTCGAGACTCCCACCGGCCCGGCCCAGCGATCTATGTCCTTTGAAGTCCAATAAGCTAAATCTGTACCCAGAGGTATTTCCTATATGGCAAAAGTCCTCGACAACATGGGCAAGGTGAAGAGAAAGCCCATTGTGCCTCACGAAAGCTCTCTAATAAGCAGTGATGACTTGATAGATCTGAAGCTTCATGCCGCCCAGGAGATCCTGGCTGAGGTCTTCGGCATTACAGTTGTCGATGCAGAAGAGATGATAAAACAGAGAAGCAAAGAGAGAATGCTCTGGCCTGGGAGATAAGGAAAATACTGTATTATAGCGATCATCTTATTTCTAGAAGCACGCCGTTACACTCCGATTTCGCCACGAGGGTCACTGCGCGGGGTGGGGCGAAAAAGGTTTTGGTGGTTGGACTGTCTGACCGTGGCCTAGGCCCGCGTCACTTTTCCTTGAATCGCATGTCGTCTGTGCGCTGTGCCGGTCGAGCTGGATGGCCGGGACGCACGCACGCCAGGGGGGCCGGAGACCCGGTTGGCGGCTGCGCTTGCGGTCGAGCTAGATGGAAAAATAACCTATGAACTTAGACGTTCTATAGCCATAGCCATAACCAGCAATTGGAAAGAAAAATGGTTCTCTAATGCCATGCCTTTATATCTGTTAACGTCTTATACTTTTTTGGATTTTGAGAACTGCGAGGAGCATACAATGCCATACTATCCGATGATGGACTGGTATCCCTTTATGGGATTCTGGATGAATTTTGTTTGGTTAATAATCATAGCAGTGATAGCCTATTTTATCTACAAACAGTTCAAAGGCGGAACGGTCCTTGCACCAAGCAAAAATGCCGAGGATCTCCTGGCTGAGCGCTATGCGAAGGGGGAGTTGACCAGAGAGCAGTTTATGGAGATGAAAGAGGATATAAAGAAATCCACTTAAAGGTGCTCGGAAGCAAAACCTATCGCATTCTAAAGGCTAGCGGCCCGGTCCTGGGCCGGTCGCAGTCGCTGTGCCGGTCGAGCGGGGATGGCCGGGACGCCCTTGGCTGGAGATCCT
>JBATEC010000022.1:0-2276 GCA_049663825.1 Methanothrix sp.
CCAGCCATCTGCCGCCGCCAAGCCGCATCCTCGCAGGACCTGCAGCTCCGGGCCAAGCCCAGGACCTGGCCACATTCCTGGCCGAGTATAGTTCCCGCTACAATCCTGATCTCCTCTTCGGTCAGCCCATAAAGCTCGTAGACCAAGGCGTCTATCTCATAGTCTGTGGCCACTATCTGGCGTCAAACGCCGCCTTCAGGGTGTGGGTTGCGTCTCACTCTCGCGCAAAGCCGGTGCGAGGGGCAATCCCCTAAAGTTTCGCCGGAAAGATTTTTCCGGTATGCTTTGCCCCCCTTGCAGGGGCCGTCCCATATATTTAAGGCACAGATCAGCCCAAATAGATACCATCAGTTAGTATAGTTATTTATACTTAGATAGAATAGATTACTATAAGAGGAATCTGCGTGGGAGTAAAACTTCATGTTAAATGCCACAAATGTGGTGAAGAGAATATAGTGAATATCGAACCAGTACAGACGAATACAATATGTGAAATCACATTTGCCTGCAGTATTTGTGGTGCACTCAACACACTATTCTTTGATCCTAATAATCCGGATCCTGAAAACCAGGAATGGCTTTGCTTACCACCAGAAGGTTTTGAATGGGTTCTTCCTGCAGGAAAGATAATGCCAATTGTAGGTGATCCAATATATGTCTCTGCTTTTGGAGAGCACTTGTCAAGAAGAATCTACATAGAGAGATACAAAGTGGACCCGGAGATCGCTTACCAATATATGCGAAGAAAGCGAAACGAACCGGAGGGAAGCAAGATGACTAATAGTGCAAGTCAAGGTGTTGAGGCGCAAAATCAGCCAAATTCAATTAATCTTAAAAATATTGGAGTTCTATGCGACAAATGTGGTAACATTTGCGAACTAAACATTTAAGGCATGCTCAACGTCGATTGAATAGTAGTTATAGGATACAAGAAAAAGCGCTTTATTAAGCCCGAAAGCCTAAACAAATGGGAGGGAGAACATGGGAATAAAAATCAAAGTTATATGCTTCAATTGCGGCACAAGAAATGAATTAGAAGTAGAACCAGTCTTGACTCCTGGAAAAATCCAAATCCACTTTGTATGCCAAGAATGCGGCGCATTGAATGAAGTGTCTGTAGATCCTCAGAATCTTGACGATACAGAACAAGACTGGCTTTGCATACCACCTAGAGGATTTGAATGGGTTTTACCATCTGGAAAGATTACACCAATTATGGGCGATCCAATATATGTCTCTGCTTTTGGAGAGTATCTCTCTAGGAAAGTCTATCTGGAAAGATATAAGGTAGATCCAGAAATCGCCTACCAATACATGAGGAGAAAACGAAATACTCAGACTGCCAGCAAGATGACAAATAACCCGAGTCAAAGCATTGCAGCAAACGCGGTGCTGGATTTATCTAATATTAAAAAAGTTGAAATTCTATGCAAAAATTGTAATCGTATATGCGAATTAAATCTCTAGTTTGATTTTTTTAAACTTGTAGGATTGCGAAGGACGAATATCGCTGACCGTGGGTCAGCTAGAGTTTCGACGAGAAGTCGAAACATCAGTAAGTCCCCATCATTTAGGACGTGGAGCGTTCACTCGATGGAGCGAGCTGGTCACACCTGAACAGCGTCCCCTCGTTGAAGCTTTGGACTTGGTATTCAACGATAGAAGGGATGGATGAGAGAAATTCCAGACAAACCGAGCAATCGCGGTGCAGCCCATCGCTTGATGCATCGTTTCCTCGGCGCTCCAGCCACCATGCTCCTGCCCGTCCAGGACCTGGCAGCAATCCTGTCAGAGTCCATCCGAGGCCCACCGACTACCCACCACCAACGCAACCCAAACCCTTTTTACCAACGATTATGCATTACTGCCCATGCACGATCATACTACGCATGATCATACAAAAACCGATCTCAGTAAAGATGACGTAAATCGTCTATTAAATCACTGGATTCAATATTAAGGCGAGGTAGCGCCCACATAAACACAATCAATAGACTATCCGTTATTTTCTTTTTTCATCAGGGAGAGTATGACAAGGCGAAGAGTGGAATTCTATCTAGAATGTGACATGTCATAGAACATTTGCGCCCGCCCATTATGGAGGGACGGTAATGGAACTCCAGGCCGGTCGGATTATAGGGTGTATATGAGCGCGGTGGGATGAAAAGAAGTGGTTTTACCCTGCGGAGATTACCTCCATCCTGTCAGTTGCCATCCAGTGGCTAGTTGCAGAACCGACTTTAGATGTAAAGTCTCCAGAAGCATAGAGCCATAGG
>JBATEC010000023.1:0-22109 GCA_049663825.1 Methanothrix sp.
AGCCAATAATAAGGATGATCCTATAGAACTCGAACGACCATGCCTACTTGATCCTATGAACGCAAGCGATCCTAGGCTGATATCGTTCGATCAATTTGGAAGTGCAAAACCTAAATATGATAAAAATGAATGCATAACATATTATAATCGTGCAAAAAAATCTATAAAATTATATAATTTAAATCATACTAAACTCAGAGAACGCAGAGGAATTTTATATAATAATATCGTAGATGCCGTTGAACACGTTGATAATATTAGTGCAGATGATTATATAAATTTCGAACATGCAATAAATAATTTGGCAAAGATGATTTGCGAAGATGCAGAATTTTCTGCTGCTGCACGCGCTTACTTGTCAGGGCTAAGAAGCAAAAAACGGAGATGGTTGCCGGAATTGCTGGAATCATGTTAGGAAATAAGCTAAGGGTTAGTGGATGTAATATGATGCCTAATAATTCTTCTAAAATTATCCAGAAAGTCTGGAATTACTGCCAAGTCCTCAGAGATGACGGCGTTAGCTATGGCGACTATGTAGAGCAGCTCACCTATCTATTATTTCTAAAGATCGTCGATGAAAAAACCCACCCGCCCTTCAACAAAGCTTCAAGAATCCCTCAAGGCCTGGATTGGCAAAGCCTGCTCACCAAAGATGGTAAGGAGCTGGAGAAACACTACCGACAAATCCTCGAATCTCTTGGCAAAGGACCAGGGATACTGGGCGTCATCTTTCGCAAGTCGCAGAGCAAAATCCAGGATCCGAACAAGCTCCGTCGCCTTGTGAATATGATAAATAATGAAAACTGGGTGGGCCTGGACGTGGACGTCAAAGGGGCAATCTACGAAGGGCTCTTGGAGAAGAACGCCGAAGATGTGAAGGGCGGCGCAGGCCAGTACTTCACCCCCCGCCCGCTCATCCGGGCCATGGTGGAAGTTGTGCGGCCCAAGCCCCGGAGAGACCATCTATGATCCTGCCTGCGGCACAGGCGGCTTTCTCCTGGCAGCCCATGAGTACATTTCTAAATTTAATCTGGACGCAAATCAAGAGGAATTCTTAAAGCTCAAAACCATCTGGGGGAAAGATGTTGTTGACGGCGTGGTCAGGCTTTGCGTCATGAATCTTTACCTGCACGGCATTGGTGGCGAGGAGAGTCCCATTGAGGTGGGCGATTCTCTTATCTCCAAGCCCAATGAACATTACGATTTGGTTTTAACAAATCCACCTTTTGGTAAAAAAAGCAGCATCACCATTGTGAATGGCGAGGGGAAGGCTGAAAGAGAACCGTTGTCCTATAACAGAGATGATTTCTGGGCCACAACCTCCAACAAGCAGCTCAACTTCCTGCAGCACGTTCGCAATCTGCTCAAGATCAACGGCCGGGCGGCGGTTGTGGTGCCGGATAATGTCCTCTTCGAGGGCGGAGCAGGCGAGACTGTGCGGCGAAGGCTGCTACAGGACTGCGACGTGCACACGCTGCTGCGCCTGCCCACGGGCGTCTTCTACGCCCAGGGCGTCAAGGCAAATGTGCTCTTCTTTGACAGAAAGCCTGCGGGCGAGACGCCTTGGACGGATAAGCTGTGGATCTACGACCTAAGAACCAATCAGCACTTCACTCTCAAGACCAATCCTCTCAAGCTGGAGGACATGCAGGACTTCATCAAATGCTACAACGCGGATAACCGGCACGACCGCTTGGAGACCGAGTGCTTCCAGGCCTTTAGCTATGAGGATTTGGTGAAACGGGATAAAGCCAGCCTGGACATCTTCTGGCTCAAAGACGAGAGCCTGGAGGACTCAGACAACCTGCCCGATCCGGCGATACTGGCGCGAGAGATCGTGGAAAGCCTGGAAAGCGCGCTGGAGCAGTTCCGGGGCATCGAGGACGAGCTGAAAGGCTGAAAATGAACGGTGAGCCTGATAGAAATGCTGCCCGATTCGACCAGCAACCGAGCCCCGGCCCGAGTCCCTCCTGCACATCTGAGCGCGCTGGCCATGCGAGCGCACGGGCGCTGGCCTGAGCAGGCGAGCGTCCCCGCCTTCCGTTGGCAGCGTACAGGAATGCGAAGCGAGCCGGGTAAGGCTACATGGGCAGCGTCCAGAAAAAACAGCGTATTCGGTTTAGGTAAAGATTTTTATGATAAATCTGAATGTAAGTCTCGCATCATATTTATTTACTATCCGGACCTTTGTAGATGAGGGGAAAAGATGAAAACCCTTCAAGAGATTGAAAATATTCTTAGAGACCAGAAGCCTATACTGAGGCAAAGATTCAAGGTCAGAGAGATTGGCATCTTCGGCTCTTTCGTTCGAGGCGAACAGAAAGATACCAGCGATCTGGATTTGCTCATCGATTTTGAGGAGCCGATCGGCCTCATCCGATATGTGGGATTACAGAATTATTTGAGCGACAAGGTGGGAGAGCGAGTGGATCTCGTCACAAAGTCAGGTCTTAAGCCCAGGATAAGCGGGCATATCCTGAAAGAGGTAATTTTCGTATGAAGGAACGGGATTACGCGAGTTACATTGAGGATATCGTTGAGCATATGAATTATGCAGAAGATTTTATAGAAAGCATGACATTTGAAGAATTTGCAAACGATAAAAAGACCGTTCTTTCAGTGACAAAGTGCATCGAGATTGTAGGAGAGGCCACTAAGCATATCCCTGATTCGATTAGAGAAAAATATCCCGAGGTTCCTTGGCGAGAAATGGCGGGAATAAGAGATAGACTAGTACATGGTTACTTCAAGGTGAACCTTGAGATTATCTGGATGACTGTGAAAATGGAATTTCCTGAGCTTCAACCCATGATGGAAAATGTATTGGCTGACTCAGACCTCTAAAGAAAAGCGAAATAATTCCATCAAAAAAGCAGTGATTGCTATCGAGCTTCAGCCAGAGTCCCTCCTGCCCATCTGAGCACGCCGGCCATGCTGGCGCACGGGCGCGTGCCTGCGCAGGCGAGCGTCCCCGCCTTCAGTTGGCAGCGTACAGGAATCTGCACAATAACAGCTCCGGGTGAGATTTGCGGAAAGGCAAAGGATAATTACACTCGAAGAGAATCTTCTAATACATGAATTCGGTCGCAGAGACAAATTTATCCAAAGTGCTGGTTAGCCTGGATCGCGGCGAAGAAGTTCCTCCGCCGGAATCAGTCAGCCTGACATCTCTGGAAGTCGCTGTATGAACGACAGGCTCCCCAGGATAAGCGCTGCCGAGGCGGTCCGTGTCCTAGAGATGGCCGGTTTCTTTCTTGCACGCCAGAGCGGCAGCCATAGGATCTACATGAATGCAGAAGGACGAAGGGTCACTGTGCTTTATCATTCCGGCAAATAGCTGCATCCCAAGATCTTAAAGAGCATCTTAAGAGACGCCGACCTGACAACAGATGAATTTCAAGAGCTGATGATATGGTAATATTAAACAGCGCGGGCGGGCGACCATCTCGCGAGGCCCATGATTCTTGTCTATCTCGCAAAGCATAGATAGATAAGCAAATAAAAGGATTTTTGCAGAGGAAGGTTTCGCTCATGACCAACACAGAGAAGTTTCTAAAAGAGGCATTTGCCGGCGAGTCGCAGGCCAATCGCAAGTACAGCGCTTTTGCAGCCAAGGCAGATAAAGAAGGATTTGCCCAGGCGGCCAGGCTCTTTCGCGCCGCAGCGGCAGCCGAAGAGGTTCACGCCGTAAATCATCTGCGGGTCCTGAAAGGCATCAAGTCCACTAAAGAGAACTTGCAGGCGGCCATATCCGGAGAGGACGAGGAATGGGAAGCGATGTATCCGGAAATGATTAAGACTGCACAGGCGGAAGGCAATAAGGCGGCTGAGACATCATTCCACTATGCCAATGAGGTGGAGAAGATTCATTCCCGGCTTTACAGAAAGCTACTGGGCGATCTGAGCTCGAGCCAGGAGACTTTCCCCTACTACGTCTGCCCCTACTGCGGCAATACCGTGGAGCGGGAAGCGCCCGGTGTCTGTCCCATCTGCGGGGCCGAGGGCAAACTGTTCATGAGAGTGGATTGATTCCTTTTTTAGAGAGGAGGCGAATAGGCCGGTCTCCTCTCGCCTTATAATCTTATATGCTTTTGGGCCCATATTACATTACTATGAGCAATGATTTGAAAAATGACGTACTGAATAACATCTATTCCCGCCGCTCAGTCAGGGACTATCTACCCGATGGTGTGCCGGACGAAGTAATCCGGGAGCTGATCTTGGCCGGGACCTATGCACCAAGCGCAGCCAACAAGCAGCCCTGGCGCTTCGTGGTGATAAAGAACAGAGATCTGATAAAGAAGCTCTCCGGCAAAGCCAAAGAGCTTTGGATGGAGCAGGTGGCCAAATCCTCCCAACCGGAATTGAAGAGTCTCGCCAGTATGGTGTCCCGTCAAAACTTCGATATCTTCTTTAACGCCCCGCTCCTGATAATGATCTTCTCTGATTCCGATGCCTTCTCACCACAGATCGACTGCGCTCTGGCAGGGGAGAACATGATGCTTGCAGCTCGATCATTGGGGATAGGTAGCTGCTGGATCGGTTTGGCAGCTCCATTAGGCCAGGATCCGGCAATCATGGCCGATCTGAGCGTTCCGGATAGATGTAAGCTCGAGGGCTGTCTTATCTTCGGCTATCCCCTCAAATTGGATCAGAAAGCCCCAAAGAGAGATGAAGATGTGATCCTGAAGTGGATAGAATAGCGAACGGACAAAGACTGCATGGGAGAAGCCAGAATTGACGACCGATAAAATGCATAAAGATGAAGGGAAGGACAACTCAATCCGGGTCGATCTTGTGCGGTCCTGGCAAGAGGAGCAGATTGTGGATCTCTATCGAGCCGCAGGCTGGTGGAAAGAAGGGATGGATGCCCGCCGAATCAACGATTTGATCTGGGGAAGCTTTCTATTCGCCGTGGCGATTGATATTTTTACCGGCAGGGCCGTGGGAATGGGCCGTGTGATATCCGATGGGATTGCAGATGCGTATATTCAGGATCTGGTGGTGCAGGGTGACAAGAGGGGCTGGGGAGTGGGGAGGATGATTCTCGCTAAGCTTTTAGAGGAATGCAAATTTCGCAATATCACCTGGATAGGCCTGATCGCAAAACCAGGCAAAGAGGATTTTTATAGGTCACTGGGATTTTCACCCATGCCCGGACATGTGCCCATGCTCTTTGATGAGGAGGCAAAAGGATGCTGAGCGATGCAGACTTCAAGCCCGTCACTCTCTCGGACCGTGATTTCTTTCGCAGGCATTACCAGAATAACCGCCAGGAACACAGCGATAATACCTTCACCAACATGGTCTGCTGGAATGATTATGCCCATTACAGGTATGCCTGCCTGGAAGGCTGCGTAGTTCTTAGCAGCACAATTGCAGAAATGACGCGCTACCGTCCTCCCATCGGCCCCAGAAATCCAGAACTCCTTGCGGACGTCCTGAAGCTTGCCGCCAGGAGCGAGGAAGAGCATCCTTTAGTAATCCTGGACCCGGAGACAAAAGAGTGGATGGTCGGGATTTATCCTGATCTTCAATTTCATGCAGAGAGAAAGTACTTTGACTATGTCTATCTGGCATCGGATCTGGCGGAATTGCCGGGCAAGAAATATCTAACCATCCGGCATCAACTTAACAAATTTCAGAAGACCTGCATGCCCCAGGTTGAGATTATCTGCAAAGAGAATCTGGGCGAGATCAAAGATTTCCTGGATCTGTGGTGCGACTGGAAGGACTGCGACTCTGATCCGGTGCTCGCCAGCGAAAAGGAGGCCGTGTCCTTTGCCTTATCTCACTATGAAGAGCTTCAGCTCTCCGGCATTGCCATCCGGGCCAATGGCAAGATCGGGGCCATGTCCCTTTTTGAAGGGCTAAACAGAGATACTGCACTGGTTCATTTCGAGAAGGGCCTTCCCGATTGCAAAGGAATCTACCGGGCCATAAATGCCGAGACGGCCAAGATCCTTGCCCGAGATTACAAATACATCAACCGGGAGAGCGACATGGGCGTGGAGGGCATCCGGGAGGCGAAGACACGGTATCATCCCCATCACATGGTGGAGGTGCATATGCTCAAGAGAGACGAGCTGGAGACAGTATTGTGAAGCGAGAGCCGATGCAGGGCCGCGGCGTCGTGCAGATGCTAAAACTGCTAACATAGCATCTTTTCGTAAAATATTTGCAAATCTATTTGTAAAAAAAAAGAGGGTGAGATCCCACTTACAGGTCAATGCGTGGGATGTTCTCTACGGACTCTGGGTTGGCCAGAGCAGACAGGTCTCCGGTCTCCTTGCCCAGGGCCTTGGCCTTGATGACACGGCGCATGATCTTGCCGGACCGGGTCTTGGGGACATCCTTTACGAAGTAGACCTTGTCGGGGTAAGCGACTGGGCCCAGTACCTTGCGTACGTGGGTGGAGATCTCCTTCGCGAGCTCGGGAGACTCTGCAACGCCATCTCTGAGAATGACGAAGGCCACGATCTTCTCGCCCTTGACTTCATCGGGCTGGCCGACAACGGCTGCCTCGGCGACCTTGGGGTGAGAAACGGCGGCGGACTCAACCTCTGCGTTGGAGATTCTGTGTCCGGCTACCTTCAGCACATCATCGATTCTGCCCTGGATCCACCAGTAGCCATCCTTGTCGCGGGTGGCCTTGTCTCCAGCCAGATATGTGCCGGGCTTAACCTGCCAGTACATGTCCCAGTACTCCTTCTTGTACCGAACTTCATCTCTGAAGAAGGCACGGAGCATGGACGGCCAGGGGGCCTTCTGGACGATGTTGCCGCCGTAGCCCAATGGGACCGAGTTGGCATCTTCGTCGTAGATATCGGTGTTCATGCCGGGCAGCGGGAAGGTAACTGATCCGGGCTTCTCGGGTGTCATGGCCAGCGGGGCGATGACGTGGCATCCGGTCTCAGTCTGCCACCAGGTATCGATGATGGGTGCCTGGTCGGCGCCGATGTTCTTCCTGAACCACATGTAGGCTTCTGGGTTGAGTGGCTCACCCACAGATGCCAGAATTCTGACGGTGGACAGGTCGTACTTCTTCACAAAGGCCTCGCCGGTCTTCATGAACATTCTGATAGCGGTTGGTGCGGTGTAGAATACGGAGACGCCGTACTTCTCAATGATGGACCACCAGCGGCCCAGATCGGGGAAGTCGGGAGAGCCCTCGTAGAGGATGCTGGAGGCGCCCAGGCACAGTGGACCGTAGACCACGTAGCTGTGGCCGGTGATCCATCCGCAGTCTGCGGTGCACCAGAAGACATCATCGTCGTGAACATCCAGTACCCATGAGGTTGTCTGAGCGGGACAGACGGCATATCCGCCGTGAGCGTGCTCAATACCCTTGGGCTTGCCGGTGGTTCCGGAGGTGTACAGAATGAACAGCCTGTCCTCTGGATCAAGCTGAACGGTCTCGCACTGAGCGGACTGGCCGGCTACGAAGTCATCATAGTAGACATCGCGTCCCTCTGTCATGGGAACAGCTACGCCGGTTCTCTTGACAACTACTACCTTCTTTACGGAGGGAGCAGTCTTCATGGCTTCATCTACATTGGGCTTGAGGGGCAGGGGCTTTCCGCGCCTGTAGAAGCCGTCAGCGGTGACGACAACCTTGGCCTCGGCATCATTGACCCTGCTGTTCAGGCCGCCGGAGGAGAATCCGGAGAACACAATGGTGTGGATGGCTCCGATCTTGGCGCATGCGAGCATGGTGATGGGCAGCTCGGGGATCATGGGCAGGTAGGCAACAACTCTGTCTCCCTTGGTCACACCAACGCTCTTGAGGGCATTGGCCATCTTGTTGACCTCTCGGTAGAGCTCGTAGTAGGTGATGGTCCTGTTATCGCCCACGGGCTCGCCGATGAAGTAGTAGGCTACCTTGTTCCGGTTTGCGGACTTGGCATGCCTGTCCACGGCGTTGTAGGCTACGTTGATCTTGCCGCCAGTAAACCACTTGAAGTAGGGCTTGGCGGAGTCGTCGAGAACCTGGGTGTAGGGCTGGTACCAATCAGCGTAGGTCTGAGCCATCTCATCCCAGAAGTCAATGTAATTATCGGAGCACCACTTGCGCATTTCCATCTCAGTCTTGAAGCCCTTCTTCTTCATCCACTGATATGCGTTGGAGTGCTCAACTATCCACTGCGGGGTGTTAAAAATCCTGGTCTCTTCCTGCAGAGCAGATGTTTTTGCTGTGTCAGCCAATTTCATACCTCCTTAAGATCAAGTGTTTCCCCAATCGGTTGTGTCCGGGCCTATTTGTGTAGAATCATTGTTTTTACCTCTCTTTTGCCATGCCCTGACCACCATCCGACAAAGCGCGGAATGATTCTGGGAAACATCGGCTCAAAACCTACTTGATCATTTATAAAGTTATCGCGATATAAATCTTAATGATCTTTAATTATAACGATTTTTCGCAAAAATAACCCTATTCGAAGGTAATTGATTGTGTAATTGGTGTCAACTTATTTATTTTTTCCTTGATGATTGATGAAGTGATTGAGCAGGAACTCGCGGAAAAAAGAAAAAAAAGTTTATTCCGCTCACTTGATGAGCGGAATGGCATCGACTGATTCTGGATTTGCCAGGGCGGAGATATCGCCTGTGGGATTACCCAGGGCCTTGGCCTTGATGACGCGGCGCATGATCTTGCCGGACCTGGTCTTGGGAACATCATTCACAAAGTAGACCTTCTCCGGATAGGCGACGGGTCCCAGGACGGTGCGCACGTGCTTGGCCAGGATGGGCCCGAGATCATCGGTGGCTTCAACGCCCGTCTTGAGGATGACGAAGGCCACGATTACCTCACCCTTGACCTCGTCGGGCTTGCCGATGACGGCTGCCTCGGCGACCTTGGGATGAGATACCAGGGCGCTCTCGACCTCGGCATTGGATATTCTGTGTCCGGCTACCTTGAGCACATCATCGATTCTACCCTGGATGGTGAAGTATCCATCTTTGTCCTTGGTGGCCTTATCGCCGGCCAGGTATGTGCCGGGCCTGATCTGCCAGTACATATCCCAGTATTCCTTCTGGTACCTAACCGTGTCTTTGTAGAAGGCCCTGAGCATGGACGGCCAGGGTGTATTGCTGACGATGTTGCCTCCGGAGCCTGGCGGTACGGGGTTGGCATCCTCGTCCAGGATATCCACGTTAAAGCCGGGCAGCGGGAATGTCGGGGAGCCGGGCTTGAGCGGGGTGATGGGCAGAGGTGATACCAGGAAGCATCCCGTTTCAGTCTGCCACCAGGTGTCCATGATCTGCAGCTTGCCGGCGCCGAAGTTGTTTCTGTACCAGATCCAGGCTTCGGGATTGATGGGCTCGCCCACAGATCCAAGCAGCCTCAGGCATGAGATGTCGTGCGACTTAGGCCACTGATCTCCTGCCTTCATGAACATCCTCACGGCTGTTGGTGCTGTGTAGAGTACCGACACCTTGTTCTCGCTGATGATCTTGAACCACCTGCTGAAGTCTGGGTAGTCCGGAGAACCCTCATAGATCATGCTTGTGGCACCGAGGCAGAGCGGTCCGTAGACAACGTAGCTGTGGCCGGTGATCCATCCGACATCAGCCGTGCACCACCAGACATCGGTGTCTTTGATATCGAAGACCCAGGAAAGCGTCTGGGCGGGAGTTACGCAGTAGCCGCCATGAACATGCTCGATACCCTTGGGCTTGCCGGTTGTGCCGGAGGTGTAAAGGATAAAAAGCCGATCCTCGGAGTCCATCTTCTCGCTCTCGCACACATCGGACTGCTTGGCAACCAGGTCATGGTACCAGATATCTTTGCCGGCTTTCATTGGTACATCTATGCCGGCCCTCTTCACCACTATTACGTTCTTGACGCTTGGTGTGTTGGCAGTAGCTTCATCCACATTGGGCTTGAGTGGCAGCGGCTTGCCGCGCCTGAAGAAACCGTCCGTGGTAATTACTACCTTGGATTCGGCATCGAGAACCCTGCTGTTCAGGCCGCCTGAGGAGAATCCGGAGAATACCACGCTGTGTATGGCGCCAATCTTTGCGCAAGCAAGCATGGCTATTGGAGTCTCGGGGATCATGGGCATGTATATGCTGACCCTATCGCCCTTGCCAACACCCAAGCTCTTGAGGCCGTTTGCAAGCTTGTTGACCCTCTTAGCCAGATCTGCATAAGTGATCTTCTGGGTAGGCTGATCAACGGGCTCGGGGACGAATATGTAGGCCACCTTGTCCTTTTTGGCGCCTGTTGCATGCCTGTCCACGGCATTGAAGGCCACATTGATCTTGCCGCCCACGAACCACTTGGCATAGGGTGGCACCCAATTGAGGACCTGAGCGTAGGGCTCGAACCAGTCAGCATAGGTCTTGGCCATCTCATCCCAGAACTGCAGGTAATTCTGGCCGGTCCAAGCACGCATCTCGCGCTCGCTCTTGAAGCCCTTTTTCTTCATCCACGCCATGACATTGGATTTCTCAACGAGCTCCTTGGACGGCTCGAATACTCTCGTCTCCTCATAAAGAACAGACGTTGTTGCTTTTTGCTCAGCCAATTTTGTAACCTCCGTTTGAATCCCCACGTCTTCCCAGACTCCCATCAAATCTGTCTGAACGCCTGTCCATTGCCTGGGGGCAGACGCCAAGCAGCATCTTTCCTTTTTATTCCAGGACCAAACACGGGCGTCTCTGGGAATTATGTAGCGATCGATAATTATCTTGGTTTTTCATTTATAAAGTTGTCGAGGTAACTTTAATTAATGTTCAATTATTATCATTATTAATCTATCAATTAGCAAAATTCCAAAACTATTTTGGCAACTGTGGGCAAATAATTATTGTATTCCAATAAGAAAAAAAGAAAAAAAATGGGCCCGCTCATGTGATGAGCGGAATAGCATCTACTGCATCGGGGTTAGCCAGGGCGGAGACGTCACCTGTGGGTTGTCCCATTGCTTTGGCCTTGATGACGCGGCGCATGATCTTGCCAGACCTGGTCTTGGGAACGTCCTTGACGAAGTAAATCGCTTCTGGACTGGCTAATGGTCCCAGGGCCGATCTAACATGCTTAACCAGTTCCTTCTTCAGCTCGTCATTCCCCTCGATTCCCCCTCTGAGGGAAACGAAGGCCACGATGACTTCGCCCTTGACCTGGTCGGGCTTGCCGATGACAGCAGCCTCGCCAACCTTGGGATGAGAGACGAAAGCGGACTCGACCTCGGCGTTGGAGATTCTGTGGCCTGCTACCTTCAGCACATCATCGATTCTGCCCTGGATTGTGAAGTATCCATCCTTGTCCTTGGTGGCCTTATCACCTGCCAGGTATGTGCCGGGTCTGATCTCCCAGTAGGTGGACCAATACTCCTTCTGGTACCTGACAGTGTCTTTGTAGAAGGCCCTGAGCATGGACGGCCACGGCGTATTGCTCACTATATTGCCGCCGGAGCCGGCCGGCACGGGGTTGGCATCTTCGTCCAGGATATCGATGTTGAACCCGGGCAGCGGGAAGGTCGCAGAGCCGGGCTTGAGCGGGGTGATGGGCAGAGGTGATACCAGGAAGGTGCCTGTCTCAGTCTGCCACCAGGTATCCATGATCTGGCATTTGCCGGCACCGAAGTGCTCTCTATACCACATCCAGGCCTCAGGATTAATTGGCTCGCCCACACTTCCCAGCAGCCTTATGCTGGAGATATCATAATCCTTGGCCCATTTCTCGCCGGCCTTCATGAACATCCTTATGGCTGTCGGTGCGGTGTAGAAGACGGAGACCTTGTTGTCCTGGATGATCTTGAAAAACCGACCAAAGTCCGGGAAATCAGGAGCGCCCTCATACATCATGCTTGTTGCACCCAAAACAAGCGGCCCATAAACTATGTAGGAGTGGCCTGTGATCCATCCGATATCGGCTGTGCACCACCAGACATCGCTATCCTTAATGTCGAAGACCCAGTGCAAAGTCTGAGCAGGTCCAACGCAGTATCCGCCATGTACGTGCTCGATACCCTTGGGTTTGCCTGTAGTGCCGGAGGTGTAAAGGATGAACAGCCGATCCTCAGAGTCCATCTTCTCGCATTCGCATTCTTCGGACTTTCCTGCCACCAGATCGTGCCAGTAGATGTCTCTGCCCTGCTTCATGGGCACTTCAAGTCCTGTCCTCTTGACCACTATTACATTTTTCACCGTTGGGGTATTGGCTGTGGCCTCGTCTACATTAGGCTTGAGGGGTATGGGCTTGCCGCGCCTGTATAAACCATCGGTGGTTATAACCGCTTTGGCCTCGGCATCCATGATTCTGCTGTTAAGGCCGCCCGAAGAAAATCCGGAGAACACAATGCAGTGAATGGCTCCTATCTTGGCGATGGCAAGCATGGCTATGGGCAGTTGGGGGATCATGGGCATGTACAACATGACTCTGTCTCCCTTCTGCACGCCCAGGCTCTTCAGGCCGTTGGCGAACTTGTTGACCTCTTTGTAGAGCTGTAAGTAAGTGATCTTCTGGGTGGGCTGGTCGGTGGGCTCAGGCACGAAGATGTAGGCTACCTTGTCCTTTTTCGCGCCTTTGGCATGCCTATCCACACAGTTATAGGCCACGTTGCACTTGCCGCCTAAGAACCACTTGGCATAGGGCGGTATCCATTCCAGGGTCGAGGACCAGGGCTCAAACCAATCTGCATAGGTCTTGGCCATCTCGCCCCAGAACTGGATGTAGTTAGCAGAGCACCAGAGGCGCAGCTCCCTCTCCGTCTTGAACCCCTTCTCCTTCATCCATTTCATGACGTTGGAGTTCTCTACGAGCTCCCGGCTCGGCTCGAATACCCTGGTCTCTTCATATAGCACTGATGTTTTCGCGGTTGCTTTTTGCTCAGCCATTTAAAACCTCCTTTATCAATTTATGTCTCCAGGACCTACTCAATTTGCTTTTCGTAATCCTGTCTGCTAATAAACCGGCAAAGATGGGGCTCCCTCTATACTTGAGTGGGGTCCTAGATTCATTATCACGATCGATTATTTTAATGATTAATAAGTCTGGTGGTGCTCCAAAACAATCATCTTAAAAAACCGAACTGGATACTCTGCTACAAGTGCCTGTTTGTTCCGGCATGCCTCTTGCTGTAATCGAAAAGCTGTTTAATATTTCATATTTATTTTATAAAAAAATTTGATATATCTATTTAAATCATGAGTGACTCTTCGCGATTTCGCCGGTCACCATCCGACCGGATACATAGAAGGGATTGCTGTTTTTAACTGCAACCTGGACGGTGGAGCCGAGCTTGGGGCGGCCTTCAACTACTATGCCCAGATAGTTATCCGCCCTGGCCTTCATGGTGCCGCATCGCCCGCATTCTGTGATTCTGGCAGCTATTATTTCGCCTACGTACCGTTGATTTCTTTCTGCGGCGATCTCCAGCCATAGCCGGGTCATCTCCCTTGATCTGTCCTTTTTGATGCGGTCGGGCATGTCGTAGAGCCTGGCCGCCGGCGTGCCCGGTCGCGCCGAGAATCTGGTGATATTGACCTTATCCGGTTGCAGGCGCTTCACGAGATCCAGGGTCTCTATGAAGTCTCCATCGGCCTCACCTGGAAAACCCACGATGACATCCGTGATAATGGTGATCTTTGCATGAGCGGATCGGAATGCGTTCACAAGCTTCAGAAAGCTGGCCGCCGAGTATCTGCGGCCCATGCTCCTGAGAATCTCATCTGAGCCTGATTGGACCGGGATATGCAAGAAGCTGTATATTTTGGGGCTTTGATATGCTCTGAGAAGCTGATCTTTGATTAAAAGAGCGCTGTTGGGATTCATCATGCCCACGCGGAGCCGAAAATCGCCTGGGATCTTCACCAGCCTATCCAGCAATTGCCCCAGATTTGTTCCGATATCCAATCCGTATGCGGCCGTGTCCTGGGCAGAGATCTGCACCTCCGCGGCTTCCAAAGCCGCCAGCTTTTCCACTTCAGCTACCACAGATTCCACCCTGCGGCTTTTCAGCCTGCCCCTGGCCTTTGCAACTATGCAGTAGCTGCAGGAACCGTTGCATCCTTCCGCCACATTGACGACAGCGCACAGGTCGCCGCAAGGAAATGGCCCGGTGGGCAAGGCATCACGGGTAGAGCCATGCAGCGATTCATCCATAGTTGGGATGAACGATTCATTAAAGAGGGCCGAGATACCTGCGGCAGAGGATCGATTCAGCAGTCCCAGCCGCCCCCGGCAGCTTATGCCGCTGACCGATTCCGGCATTGCGACGGGAAGACACCCGGCCACTATCAGCCGTTCGCCTTGCAGCAGGCTAAACCTTCGTACAACCTTCCGCTCCGTCTTTTCCGTGACAGCGCAGGTATTCACTATTACCGCATCCGCTTCCTGTAGAGTGGAGGGAATATGGCCCATCTCTTGCAAGGCCCTTGCCAGGTCCTGCGAGTTTCCAAGGTTGGAGGTGCAGCCGTAAGTCTCTATATAAAATTTCATGCTTCTTCCGCTTCCGGGCTTCTCATCTCTTCCCTTCTTACCTGATATATTCCTACTATTATGCCCATTATGGCCGGGGCCAGAAAAAAACCTCCTATGCCTGCCACCAGCGCGCCACCTAAAAAGGAGAGCATAACCAGTAAGGGATGCAGGGAGGATTTAGCCGCCACCAGGTATGGCCGTATTAAGAGCTCCGAAGGCAGGTAAATGAGGGCGGAAGAGATAAGGAAGAAAACGGCCGCGCCTTGCATCCCCACCGAGAAATATCGGTAAACGGTCACCGGGATGATGACCACCCAGGAGGTAAGGAAAGGGACCATTCCGGCCAGGAAGACAAAGCTCGCCAGGGCAAAGGGTCTGGGCAGACCAAAGGCATAGAAAATGAACGCTGCTATGATGCTGCCTAAAATTGAGGTATAAATCGTGCCGATGAAGATGCCGCTCAAGATATAATCGATGCGTCTCATGTATTTTCTGTACGCCTCTTTCTCCCTTTGCGGCAGCAGGGATATTATCGACTCCACAAAGCTCTCTCCGTCCACCAATACGAAATAGCATACGGGGATGGATACTATGAAGTTGATGATTCCCAAAGAGGCCACTCTTCCAATGTGAAAGACGGGGATAGAGGCTGCAATGGGGGCGATGATGCTCGCGGCATTCTCCAGGCCGCTGGTCAATAGGTCCTTCATCCAGGGTGTCAGATCTTGAGAGGTCTGCTCCGTCAGAATGCCGAGCATTGTTCTGATCGCATCTTGATTCTTGGCCAGGAATAAGATCTGGTTGGCTATCTCAATCATTCCCAGGCCCAGGACGAAAAATATTGGGACAACTATGCATATGGCGGCAACCAGTGATCCCAGACGTTTTCTCTTGCCGAAAGTATCCCGGATGGGCTTGCCCACGTAGGCGAAGACGGTTCCCAGGATTATGCCGTCCATAAATGGGAAGAAGAAATAGAAGATCAAGAGCATTGAGGCCAAGGCTATGATCAGCATTCCTTTATGTTCTGAGCACCATTTGCCTGGATCAAAGTTCATGCATTAGTACAGAAAACTCCATTGTTTCCCTGATAGATATGATTTATGCCTTTAAAATCAAGAGCATGCCTTGGCAAGCATTTCATCCAATTTTTCCAGGGGCTGCCTTGCATCCAGATTTTGCTGCTCCACCCAGGCTTTCAACTTTTTTATGGGCTTGCCGCAATCGATGATGTCGGCGGCCTTTTCCATGCCCTCCAGGAGGTCACAGGCATGATCGGCGATGCAAAGTATGGGCGCGGCATTCAGGCATACGATATCTCTCCGAAAGCCTCTTTCCTCTCCGGACAAAACCCGCAGCATCTTTATGGCTTCTGCCTCTTTGTCGCTGCCGTAAAGGATAGATGATTCATCTGCCTCTCTCAGTCCCAGCTCCTGCGCTCTTACGCAATATTCTCTGATGGTTCCGTCCTCTGCAAGCTCTGCTACGCAAGAGCGGCCCAACGTGGAGAGCTCATCCATGCCCCGCTCGTTATCGCGGCTCCTGCCATGTACGACAAAGGCTCTCTGGTAGCCGATCTCTCTCATCGCCTCTGCGATAGGTTGCACCATCTTCTCGGAGTAAACGCCCCTCACGGCATAGGCCGGCTTCGCCGGATTGGCCAGAGACCCGGCCACATTGAGAACTGTGCCGAATCTGATCTGAGATAAAATCCTGTAGAGGGCGGAGGGGTGCACTTTGGCGCTCATGCCGTTGAAGATGCCGATGCCGGCGCGCTCGATGCTTCTTTTCACCAGATCAGCGTCGCATTCCACATCCACTCCCAGCGTCTCCAGGATGTCCACTGCTCCGCAGCGTGAGGTTATGGCCCGCGCTCCATGTTTGGCCATGGTTATGCCGTCGGCTGCTGCCACCAGCGAGGCTGAGGTGCTGATGTTGAATGTCTTGATGTCGTCCATGCCCGTGCCGCAATTCTCCACCATCGGGCTATTGACATCGGGATGAACCTTCACCGTGTCAATTTCGTAAATGGCTTCCCATATGCCGGCGATCTCGGAAGGCGTTGCGCCCTTGGCAGTTATGGCTGCCAGGAATGCTCCCTGCTGCAAATCTGGCTGCTCGTTGTTCAAAATCTGCTTGAAAAGAAAGGACGCATCCTCTCTTGTCAGGTTGCTGCCCTTTATCAGCGCGTCCACCCGGCTGCCAAAGTATCTCAAACTCTCTTCCATTATCCTGTCTCCGCTATTCTCAAATCAAATCCATTAGTTCCCGCAAACAACAGATTTCATCCCGAGTCTCTGGGACGAGTGGGAAAATGCGTCCTCAATTTTGTCAAGAGAAGTCCTGCTGGTGACAATCCAGTCGGCCTTGATCAGGCCAGAGGTCAAAAGCTCAACAGCCTGCCGGTTATGCCGGCTGGAGCAGCCATAGGATCCGGTGATGGTAAGCTCATGGTAGTGAATAGAGCATAGGTCGATCTGTTCCTGGTAGTTTCCTGAAGCTGGCCCGGAGAAGATGCAGACCCTTCCCCCGGGCGAGAGCATCTTGAGAAGATCGCCGTTCACCCGCACCTGTGGCGTAGCGGTAAGGATGACGTCCACAGTGCCTCCTGCCTCTGCCGCCAGCCAGCTTTTCAAAGACATCTCAGCCGGATCGACGACCATCACTTCGTGAGTATGCCTTTCCAGCAGGCTGATGCGGTTTTGCAGTATCTCTGCTACTATTATCTTATCGGCTCCATGGAGCTCGGCTAAAAGAGCATGCAGAGCTCCGATGGGCCCGCCGCCGTAGATGAGAACGCATTCGCCCCTACCGACGCGTGCCTGCTCCTGGCCGTTGATGCAGCAGGCTAAAGGCTCAGCCAGGGCGGCAAGAGCCGGATCTGTTCTGGGGGGCAGCAGGTTTACGCCTTCGGGGAAGCTCTCTTTTGGCACGGCCAATAGCTCGGCAAAGCCACCGTCGCAGTTGAATCCCATGATCTTGATGTCGTGGCAGCGGTTGTCTGCCCCGCTCAGGCACGGCCTGCATTTTCCGCAGGCGATGCCCGGCCAGACCTGAACCAGGTCGCCTTCGGCCAGGTGGCAGTTTGCATCTGTCTCGACGATCCTGCCCACCATCTCGTGCCCCAGCACGCGGGGATAGCGCAGGTCCCTGTGGCCCTGAGCTCTCATTTTGACATCCGTGCCGCAGACGGCGCAGGCTTTGATCTCCAGCAGGGCTCCCCCTTGGGGGGTCACCGGATCTGGGATATAGTCCAGCTCTAAAACTCCCGGAGTCTTTAGAACCGCAGCTTTCATTTCTTGGGAAGCTCCACGGTCATGAGCACGCGGTCGGTCTCCTCGACGAGCTGCATTTGGCTAAATCCGTAAAGCCCGGCCAGAAGGCCGGCACCGCCCATGCCCACGCCCTCTTTGACGTAGCCCTGAGCATAGATCTGGACGCCCGGGATCCTGGAGTTCTCAAGCCCCGGATCTGAGTAATAGTAGGGCCGACCGGTCGACTCTATTATATCCTTAAAATTGGCCGTCTTGTCTTCCACGATATATTTGGTGGTGGCGATGGATATGTCGCCCTCGATTTTCAGGGCTTTTCCCAGTGCCAGCACCGCGGCCATCTGTGTGCCGCCCGCCAGTACGACCTTGCATCCCTGCAGCCCCTTCATGAGGCCCATAGCCGCCGCCATCATGGGGTCGCCCACCTGCTCGACCGCCCGCAGGGGTTCGCTCTTCAGGCTGCCAATATTGATGCCGGCCCGCTGAAATGCTTTGGACACCACGCTTTGCTTCAGGCTGGTGGGATTGGACTGGAAACTGCTGCTCACATTGACATCATAGCCCAGGGCCCAGAGAACGGCCATAGCCGTGGTTGTGCCACCGGCGATGGACTCACCAATGAAGACGCAGTCGGAGAGTTTTGCGAGCTTTTTTCCAAGCATTGCGGCATTTTCGTACAGGGCGCGAGCCGCTGGCACAGCGGGCTCTTTTCGGATGTCGCTGCCCGCAGATCCGCCCAGCTCCACGTAGGGAACGGCCGGTTTCTTTCGCAGGCCTGAGGCCACGAATAATGAAGGTATGCCGGTCAGGTTCAAAGCGGCCTTGGTGACGATGGCGGGAGTGGGCGAGCCGCCCGGCGCTTCCGGTAGCTCAGGCATGGTGATGATGCGGTTGGTCTCCACCAGCTCGGCATCGGCGCCTGGCGTATAGTCGGTAAGCTCCGGAGTGGTTCCGGCGGCGGAGAGGCCGGGAATCTTGCCTGTGTCTGTGTTGGAGATGATGCAGAGAAATAGAGGTCGCTTGGGCAGCGGCCCGAAATCGGGGTAGATCCAGTTTGGCATGACTTTAGCCCGGATCTTCACCTATATGAAACCAACGCCAGTGGACTTAATTTAATTAAACTTGTGTTGCTCGGCACACAAGTTGGCTTTTGCGGGCAGGTCCAAATCAATCGTTCTGGCTTCTCTTTTACAGCTTCTCGAACCTCTGTTCCAGATAGCCATTCAGGTCCTTTCTGGCTTTCCGGACCTCTTCTTGCAGGCATTGAGATTATTCGAGAGGACTTGGGCGATATCCTGTCCGAAATCCGTCTCGCTTTTATCCGCAAACTTGTAGAATCTGGAAAAATCGCCACTGGGCTCGGAGTATTATATCGAGTGGATAGACGGCGAGTTCGCAGATAATGAGGATACGGTCGATGGCAGGTTTACGCACCGCCGTGTGGATGCAAAGGAAGATACCATTCCCGAAGACGAGATCGAGACTGAGACAGTTCACGCTCGATCTCTGTTTCTCACCGGCCCGAAGGTTGGCATTACCTGCCGCATTGACCTGCTGGAAGGCGATGGCGAAAGGGTGACGCCAGTAGATTACAAGAGGGGCAGGGCACCCAATATTCCAGAAGGGGCATACGAGCCGGATCGCGTCCAGCTCTGCGCTCAGGGCCTCGTCCTGAGAGAGAACGACTTTAAATGCGACGGCGGCGTCGTCTACTTTGTCCGCTCCAAAAAGCGGATTCCTGTTGATTTTGACAAAGCCTTGATTCGGAGGACAAACGACCTTCTATCCGATCTGCGAAAAATTGCAGAAAAGCGAGAGATTCCTCCGCCATTGGAGGATAGTCCCAAGTGCAATCGCTGTTCTCTGGCTGGCATTTGCCTTCCCGATGAAGTTAACTTTCTCATTGAATCGGGTGCAAAAGAAGCCGGTGAGCGCGGGTTCTTGGGCAAGATCAGAAAGCTTCTCCCGGCCAGAGACGACACTGTGCCGGTCTATGTTGTGGGGCACGGCAATACTGTCCGCAAAAAGGGCGACCTCCTGGAGATATGGTCCCGAGACGACGCTACCGCAGGCAAAGAAAGCAGAGTAAGGGAAGTGAGGCTGAGAGAGATCTCGCAGCTCAACCTCTTTGGGGGAGTTGATGTTTCGATGCCTGCGCTAGTCGAACTTATGCAGCGTGGCATTCCAGTTCTGCACTTCACACGCGGCGGCTGGTTTCAGGGACTGAGCACCGGGCACACCCACAAAAATGTGCAGCTACGCATGCGGCAGTTTGCCTGGGCTGAGGACCGCAAGAAATCTCTGTCAATCGCTCGCGCTCTAGTCTACGGCAAGATCAGAAACTGCCGGACTCAGATACGCAGGAACGACGCCAATGCCAAGCCTCCCGAAAATGCGCTGGACAGGCTGGAAAAGCTGTCCAAGGATGCCAGGAATGCGTCAGGCATCGATAAGCTCCTGGGAATCGAAGGTGCGGCAGCCGAGGTTTACTTTGGTCGTCTGGGTGATATGCTCAAAAGCGATCATGGATTTTCCTTTCAGAACCGGAATAGAAGACCGCCCAAAGACCCTGTGAACGCGGTTCTCTCTTACCTTTACGCAGTGCTTGCCAAAGATATGTTTGTGTCCCTCCTGGCGGTAGGCTTCGATCCGTATCTCGGTTTCTACCACCAGCCCAGGTATGGACGGCCTGCTCTGGCGCTGGACATGATGGAGGAGTTTCGGCCGGTGATTGCTGACGCCACAGCCATTACCTTATTCAACAAAGGTGAGCTTTCCGATAAAGACTTTATCAATATCGGAATTGGCGTGTCTCTAACCACCAAGGGAAAGAAAAAGGTCATCGCAGGCTACGAGAGACGCATGGAGGCAGAGATCACTCATCCTCTCTTCGGCTACAGCGTCAGCTACAGGATGATATTGGAAGTGCAGGCGCGGCTATTGTCCAGGACTATTTCCGGCGAGATCAAGGAATACCCAGCCTTTTATAGGAAGTGATTTCGGTTGAGCGGAAGGAATTGCTATGTTGTAAGCTACGACATCATGGACCAGAGGCGGTTGCAGAAAGTGCACAAGACTATGAAGGGTTTCGGAGAAGCTATCCACTATTCTGTTTTCCGTTGCGATCTGACCGGCAAAGGTCGCGTGGAGATGGTGGCTGCGCTCAGTGACCTCATCAAGCACGACCAGGACAGGATTATGATAATAGATCTTGGACCTACTGACGGCAGAGTGGATGAGAGGATTGAATTTCTCGGCATTCATGCCAAAGATCCGGACTCGCCACGAAGGGCAGTCATCATCTAAATTTGAGGCGATTGCAGCACGTTGTATCCAAGCCTGCCCGGCGTTGAGGGCGCCCGGGCTCTACCGCGCGTTTTTTCGCGCGCGGCAACCCGCCAGAGTTTAAACAACACCAAAAATCAAACGAATCAAAGATCTGGAAGACCATATTGCTGGGGAAAGTTTAGATAGTAGAAATGCCACCATGCTGATGCACAAGATTTGGCGAGCAAGCCCCTGTTGATTCAGGGCCGTCCGGGCCAGACGGATGGACTTAATGGGACGGAGAACGTCCCGTTTTTCCGCGCATCGAGGTGGTGTCAATTTTCCCAGGAGATGCGCGGAAGGTCTGTGCATATCGAAAATGGCCCTCAGTGACTGTTAACTTTCTGAAAGTATTGCTATAAGTTAACATTATGCGCCAAAATCGTATTTTTTCCGATATCAGTGAAGGCCGAAAAATGGCCGCCGTCTCCATGGCTGAAAAGTCGTGGCTCAATTGAAACAGTGAACCTATCATATATATAATCAGTGCTACTATGTCTCCATGGCTGAAAAGTCGTGGCTCAATTGAAACTATTTTTTTCTTCCTTCGTTTTGCGTTCCAGCCAAAGTCTCCATGGCTGAAAAGTCGTGGCTCAATTGAAACTTTTCGAGTTGCGCTACATTTTCCTCTAGAACTTCAGTCTCCATGGCTGAAAAGTCGTGGCTCAATTGAAACGGCTCAAACGCAATTGAGCTGATGAAATTTAAAAAGGTCTCCATGGCTGAAAAGTCGTGGCTCAATTGAAACACCCTTTATTTGCACCTTGGCAATGGTCTCTTCCCAAGTCTCCATGGCTGAAAAGTCGTGGCTCAATTGAAACAAATTTGCAAATATTTAAGTCTAAAGAGCATTAAATCCCGTCTCCATGGCTGAAAAGTCGTGGCTCAATTGAAACAAATTTGCAAATATTTAAGTCTAAAGAGCATTATAGTTATTTGCATAAGTCTTTATAATTAATGTTATTTGATATAAATTTCTCTATCCAATACCCCGCATAGCTTTTTAATTTTGCAAAGCTACAATAAGATTCCACGATGATGTGCTTCATCTCGTCTAGATCGGGGACGAAGGATAATGA
>JBATEC010000024.1:0-20238 GCA_049663825.1 Methanothrix sp.
CAGGATAGTAAACCGTCTTATGGATTTCAACCTTGTTGGCACTATGCAGAGCAAAAACAGTCTCTGCTATGTGGTTGCACGCCTCGTTAAACCTCTTCATTGTTTCAAGGAGCATCTTATGTTGCTCTGGGGAGGGGGCGAGTTTTACCATCAAGGTCTGAAGCATTACATTGAAGATAATGTTCAAAGGATAAATAGCTTTTGGTGCATAATCACAGCGGGGTACGCTCCTCTCACGACTGAAGTCGCGAGTATCCGCTACCCCTGCACCCCGAGGTTTTCATGAAAATAGCCCTCTTGCAGCTTAATCCCACCGTTGGAGACCTCAGGGGCAACGCCGCACTCATCGCCTGCGCAGCCCGCTGCGCCGCTGGTGCCGATCTGGCCGTCACCTCCGAGCTGGCTCTGCTCGGCTACCCGCCCCGCGATCTGCTACTCAATGCCGATTTTGTAGAGCGCAGTTGGGCAGTCCTGCACGACCTGGCCCAAGAGCTGTCCGATCTCTCGCCTCTGCTGGTGGGCCTGGCCGAGCCCAATCTAGGTGAAGCGGGCCGTCCCCTCTTCAACTCTGCCGCCCTGCTTCGCAAAGGCCGGGTGGAGAGGACCTTTAGAAAAACGCTCCTTCCCACGTACGATGTCTTTGACGAGGACCGCTACTTTGAGCCAGCGGCAGAGCCGCAGATCCTAAAGCTTCAGGATGCGATCCTCGGCATCTCCATCTGCGAGGATATATGGAACGATCGCGACCAATGGCGGCATCGTCGCTACCACACCGACCCTGTGCAGGAGCTTGTGGTGGCGGGAGCTCAGGCTATTATCAACCTCTCAGCTTCTCCCTTTACAGCGGGCAAGCAAAAACACCGCGAGGCTATGCTGGCCAACCTGGCAAAAAAGCACAAAGTCCCCTTTTTCTACGCCAATCAGGTGGGCGGCAACGACGACCTGGTCTTCGACGGCCGAAGCTGTGTCTTCGATGGCGACGGCCGCCTGGTGGCCAGGGCGCAGGGCTTCGAAGCGGATCTGATTGTAGCGGATCTGAATATGACGGGTCTGACCACGGGAAAGGCAGCGATCGCCAAGGACGATTTCGCTATTGAGTCCGAGATCTGGCGGGCTCTTGTTTTGGGTACACGTGACTACGTGCACAAGTGCGGCTTTTCCGGGGTTCTGCTGGGCCTTTCCGGCGGCATAGATTCCAGCCTGGTAGCAGCCATAGCCGCACAGGCCCTGGGCCCAAGCAACGTCCTGGGAGTGCTCATGCCTTCTCCATACACCAGCCAGGCCAGCATCGATGACGCAACAGCTCTCGCGCAAAACCTGGGGATAGAGACGATTATTATGAGCATCACAGATATCATGAAGTCCTATGACCAGGAGCTGGCAAAGCCCTTCCAGGGCCAGCAAAAGGACGTGACTGAGGAGAACATCCAGGCCCGCATCCGGGGCAACCTTCTCATGGCCCTCTCCAACAAGTTTCGCCTGGTGCTTCTCACCACTGGAAACAAGTCGGAGCTGGCCGTGGGTTACTGCACCATCTACGGAGACATGTCCGGGGGCCTGGCCGTCATCTCCGATGTTCCCAAGTCCACCGTTTACCGCCTGGCTGAATGGCTGAACGCCCGGGGTAGAGAGATCATCCCAACGGCAGTCCTGCACAAAGCGCCCACCGCAGAGCTTCGCTTCGGCCAGACCGACCAGGACAGTTTGCCTCCTTACGAGGTGCTGGATGATATTCTGGCGAGGTATATACAGATGCACCAGTCAAAAGAAGATCTGCTCGCTCAGGGATTCGAAAAAGCAATGGTGGAAAGAGTGCTCAGTCTGGTGAAGGGTGCCGAATTCAAGAGGCGGCAGGCAGCGCCTGGATTGAAGGTGACGGATCGAGCCTTCGGCAGCGGCTGGAGGATGCCGGTGGCCAGCCGGGCCTGGTAACAGGGGGACGTCGCGGCAGATAATTTTGAGTGTCTTTTAAATAGATTCAGGCCAAAGATGATCTTTGTTATGAAGGGCGAGGGCAAGTGGAGCGATGTAGCTCACTGGAAAACAGCCGTTTTATTGGTTTTTGTAGCCGCTCTTCTCGTTATGTCGGTTCATGCCCAGGAATCCGACTCCTCCATTGGGCAGAGCCTGATTCTCAATGTCTACCTGGATAACGCCGGCAAAGCTCTGGTCACCGGCTATGCCGATGACGTTAACGGTCTGGTCTTTCTCAATAACTCTCAGTTCCGGTTCGAGAACGATTCCCATCAACTCTATGCTCTCACAGACGCTCTGACGGCAAAGGTGGGAGATCTCTGGACCTTGAGCTTCGATTCCCAAGGCAGTTTTGATGATTATCGTGTCACATTCTACCTGCCTAGCGAGACAAACCTGGTGGAGATCAACGCCTCGCAGGGTCTGGGATATCTGCTCTCCGCGTCCAATGAGTCCCTGGTGGCGGATGTGCAGGGATATGAGGTTTCCAACCCCCGTATCTCCATCTTGTATCAGCAGCCTCTGGCGGTCAATAGCAGCAGCCTGCTGCCACTTACACCGGGTTATCCAGGTAATGGTGCGGCTATGATCATGCTTATCATTGCCGTCGCTCTCATGGTGGCAGGCTTTGGCTTTGCAGTCTTCTTGCAGAGAAAGAAGCGCGGCTCAATGGGAAGTCCAAATACGAGCCCAGTTGAGAATACTGTGGCTGGAGAAATTGCGGTTGAGCCGGCAAAAGAGACCACGGCATCTCCCCTCCCAGATAAGGCTGTGCCGCTGGATTTGCCGTCCGCCGCCGCAGAGGCCTCATCTTCCGTCGAGGCATCACAAACACCCTTCGCGAATGGGCCTGGCCGGGTAGAGCCATCGTCCTCTCCAGCCGCCGGTACCGCAGAGATCCAGGCACAGGGCTCCCTTTCGGCAGAATCTGCAAAAACCCAGGAGATGCCGGCGGAGGCTACATCGCCAGTGGAGCAGTCCACGAAAAACGTCATCGTGGTCAGCTCTGAGATGGAAGCGGTCATGCAAACCCTCACCGCCCGAGAGCGAGCCGTAATGAGCACATTAATCGATCATGGTGGAAGAATGACTCAGGCGGATATCCGATATGATACCGGAACGCCTAAATCGTCTTTAACCGGGATTTTGATATCTTTAGAGCGCAGAAAGCTCGTAAGCAAGAAGGAATGGGGCAGAACCAATATAATTGAACTTTCTGATTGGTTCTTGTCTAAAAAGGAACATTCATGAACCCTTTTCATCCAGCCGGTGGACGGGCCATCCACATTTTTAGACCGTTCGTTCGGCTCTTACTTTTTGTATCGTTCCGGAGTATGTTTGTTTTGCCGAAGGGCTGTACTCTGTTTGACGAACGGGTATGATGAGTGAGAATGATTGTGGATTATAACGAATTCGAGGTTTGATAACAGATGAAATTTACGGAAATATCTGGAAAGATCGCTCTGATCGCTCTGGCAGCGGTCTGCCTTTTGGCTGTACCGGCTCTGTCAATGCCAATGGATAACGGCCCTGGCCGGCAGGGACATGATGGAATGTTTGCCCCTATGAATAATCTGACTGCAGAAGAGATGGGCAATATGACACTTGGCGAGCTGAAGGAGATGCAGCATCAGGCCTGGAATAATACGACCGCTTGCCAGGCTAAAGAGCCAGGACGAAATCAGATGAGAGACGGCCCGAAGGATGGTATGTCCGGGCACATGGGCGGCGCAATGTGCGGCCAGGATGACAAGTGCGGTGGGCGCGACATAGCCACCCAGGGCATGAGAGGAGCCTCTCCAATTATGCTGCTTGTAGATGATCTGACTGTAGATGATCTGGGCAACATGACGGTCAATCAGATCAAAGATCTCTCCGAGAAGAAGATGCAGGAAATGGAAAATATGACCCTCAACCAGATCAAGCAGCTTCAGGACAAGAAGGCTGCACAGAGAGACAACCAGACCCTAAACCAACTCAAGGAAGAGAATAAGAATATGAGGCAAATAGCTGAGATTTTGGAGGTCTTGGTCTCCAAACGCCATTAGCATGGCTTGATTTAATCCGGCGTTGATGGCGGATGGGCTTTTTGCCCTTCTCCATTTGCGAAATTGATTAATCTTATAACTAATGAATTATGAATTTATGAAAAGCTGTTGGGCGTTTTGGCAGGCGAATTTTGATGATGGAAAGATTTTTATGCATAGGGCTGGCGAGTTTGCTCTTTATCGGTCTGGCCGGCATGTCTTTAGCCGAGCCCGATGAGAACCGGAAGATGGATGAGCCCTGTGTGGGAATGTGTCCTCATGATGCGGAGATGATGCCGCCTCAAAATGCGGGCTTTCCCATGGGCGTTCCCGTGGATGTCTTGTATAGCGGTCATGGTTTTGCGCTGATGGACAATGAGTCTCATCTCCTCCGGCTGAAGGTTGAGGCCATCATGCCTTTGGAGCCAAGCCAGATCAGAGGTCTCCTCGCCTCCAACAAGAGCCTGGAGGAGATCAGGGATGATATCCGGGCAAAAGAGGGCGCGAAGACTAATCGCGGCAGCATAATTCTGGATCGCAGCATCTATCCACTCATCAACATAGCCATATCTGCCTCCGGCAATAATTCGACTGTCCTGAAGGCCGATCTGGCAGATTCAAGCCCGCGATCAACCGCCAATGATACGGTGATCTTGGGCAGCATCTCCATGATCATCTCTCCCACCGACGAGGGCATGACCGGAAAGGGGGAACTGAGTATCGTGCGAGGCTCGCTTGCGGCCTTGTACTCTCTTCAAATCGACATGGAGCCAACCCGACATGGCCAAGATAAGATGATGATGAGGAGATGATCCAATCGCCTTTCTACATCTTGGTCTTTCGAAGACCTTAATGGCCTTCTCAGGGCTGGCGAGCGTTGCTATGGCAGTGCTTCTCCTCTTTTCGCCAGTGGTCATGGGCCAGGACACGCAGCTTTTCCTTAATGTCTATGTGGACGGCACCCCTGGGAAAGCGCTGGTCGTGGGCAATGTGGACGATATCTCCGGCCTTGCCTTCCTGAACACCTCCGATAAGATCTACGAGGATAACGGTCAGCTTTACGCGGTTTGCGATTCTCTGGTCGAGAAAGACGGCGATGGCTGGAAGCTGTCGTTTCCCGTCAGCGGTGATTTTGATGAGTATCATGCCGTTTTCTTCGTCTCGGGAGGCTTTGCCTTCCAGGAGATCAACTGCACAGAGGGACTGGAGATCCTCTCCACCGCCCACAACGACTCAATAGTTCTGGATGTACAGGGATATGGGCTGACCGATCCCGTGGTCAATTTCAGCTACGCAGCGTCATGAATCTCAGTGCACCAGAGAAAATGGACGGGACCGATCCGGTTTGCAGTCAAATGAGGTTGGCAAATATGAATATAGCAACAAACATGCCCCAGGTCAGGTACAGCCGGCGAATCTGAATCCTCCCTTCTTCTATCGTTTTGCTCAGAAGAAGCCGGGAGGAAAAATACGATATGCAAATATCAGTTACTACAATAAGGAGCAGATAGACGTATCCAAGCCACCCCATCAGGAAGGGAAGGAAGGATAGTATGATGAAAATGATGAATATCGCACCAGAAAGCCTGAGTGCATAAGTTTTGTTCTTTCTCTTGGCGATGCTTTTTGATGATCGCAGCTCATCACCAATGACGTCCATCGCATCTGCTGCGATCTCTTCGCCTAGATCAAAAAGGAATGCCAAGGCAGCAAACGTCAGCACAATACCGTTTATCGTCCTGATGGTCGCTCCACCGATGATAACCGTCATGGCAACGCAGAAGGCCACGGTCAGGTTCCCGAAGAGACCCATCTCCTTGAATTTCATATTGTAGAGAAGAGCGATCCCCCAGACGGCTGCTGCCAAAATCAGCACGAACGTTCCGAGGAGGATTGCGGTTGCCAGACCCGCTGCAGTGAAAATTAAAAACAGGGTCCACAGCTGTGCAACAGAAATCCGGCCGGAGGGAAGGGGTCGTTCTGGCTGATTTACCCTGTCCACGTCACAGTCAAAATAATCATTGGAGATATTTGCTGAACCGGAGATGAAAAATCCCGTCAGAAATCCTAAAAGCGCCTGGTTCAAAGTGGGCAGTCCACCAAGCCCAAAGATCTCTCCGGCTACTACAAATATCCCGGCGCCGAATACGAGATCTATTCTTACCAGGTCGAGAATGGCACGAACTTTTGCGAGGATGTGTGACCACCTCCCTTTCCGCATCATACATGAGAATAAGAATGGGCAACGCCTATGACCTATTTACCGCCGAATTCCCGCTTTAGGGTGGCTAGCACCTCTCCAAAGGTCTCCTTGATGTTTGCTTTTCCATATCTAATTTGATTAATTCCGTGGATATTGGAAAACTCTTCAGTGCCATCTTCGAGTAATATGATTGCTTTAGTGAAGCCCAGTTTACCTTGAAACAAGCCAAGCTCATGAACTACATTTTGCCTCGCTCGCATCTCACCGTCATCTGTCTTATCTTCACCAGTCATAACAAGAATCGCGAATGAGGTTTTGCCCAGCATTTCTTCCAATATATCCCGTATTGCATGACCTGCACGTGCACCGATTTCGTAAGCCTCAACGTCATAATCATGCTTTTCATGAAGATGATCTTTTAAGTTCCTCCATTGTTCGCTTCCGCCATGTCCGATAAATATTATGGGCTTAGGCTTCGGTTTCTCTGGAACTGGTGGGAGCTTGCACCTTTCTACGTTCTTCTCAAAGACCTCGAATGAGGCCTCTATTTGGTACCTCCCAGGTGCATTTATCTTGATGGTTGTATCTCGATGAAATATCCAAACGCATTTTCACGCCGCCTTCCTACGCTCAGGCCCACGTCACCGCCACGTCGTCCGTCCTGTAGCCCGGCCGCACCTTGGACTCCGCCATAGGCGTTGTCGCCCCGCTTTTCAGCATGATCAGGCCAGTGTAAGCAATCATGCTGCCGTTGTCTCCCATGAAATTTCGCGGCGGCAAAAAGAACTTCGCGCCTCTCTCCTCGCACATGATGTTGAGCATTTCGCCCAGGCGCTTGTTGGCTCCTACGCCCCCCACGAGCATGGCTTCATTTTTTTCGGCGTGGGCAATAGCTCTCTCCGTGACCTCGACCAGCATGGCGAAGGCCGTCTCCTGCAAGCTGTAGCAGACGTCGGCCAGATCATGCTTCTTGGCCGCCTCTGTGGCTGCTGTGGACAGGCCGGAGAAAGAGAGGTCCATGCCCTTCACTGTGTAGGGCAGGGGGATGTACTGCTTCGCTTCGCGGGCCAGCTCCTCTACCTTGGGCCCGCCCGGATGTGCAAGCCCCACGGAGCGGGCGAACTTGTCTATGGCATTTCCCACGCTGATGTCCAGGGTCTCACCAAAGATGCGGTAGCGTCCCTGGCGCAGTGCCAGCACCTGCGAGTTGCCCCCGCTTACGTAGATCACAGCCGGATCGCGCGCCCCGGACTGCCATTTGCCCACTTCGATATGCGCCACGCAGTGGTTGACTCCGATGAGCGGAATCTCAAATCGAAGGGAGAGCGTGCGCGCCGCGGTAGCCACGGTGCGCAGGCACGGCCCCAGTCCCGGACCCTGGGAGAAGGCGACTGCATCGATCTTCAAGCCCTGCTCACGAGAGTGAGCCAGCACTCCACCAACCACCTTGGCCATGTATTCCGCATGATGCTGCGCCGCCTCGCGAGGATGGATGCCGCCTTTGGCCGGGGTGTAGGTGGCGTTCTTCTCGAAGATCACACCCTTTTCGTCCACCAGAGCGGCACTCAGGTTCCAGGCCGTTCCTTCCAGACCGAATATTATCATAGATAGCCCTGACCTATGTCCTTTCTGTAGCGCATTCCATTGAAACGGATCCTCTTGATGTTATCATAGGCCTTTATCCTGGCCCCGGCCAGGCTGCGGCCGCGTGCGACCAGAGTCAGCACCCGGCCGCCCGTGGTGAACAGCCTTCTCTTGCCCGCGGCATCCTGGCCAAAGGCCGTGCCGTTGTGGTAGACCAGAACCTCGGGGTCCACCTTCTCCAATCCGGAGATGGGCATGTTGGTATAGTGCTCTCCCGGATAGCCGGGCCGCTCCCCGCCTCCGCCTGAAGAGTGGGGCTTGATGGCCCGGCCGGATGTGGCGCAAATCCCTACGCAATAGTCACGCGACCATTGCAGCGGTACCGAGTCGAGCTTTCTGTCCAGCAAGGCCTCTGATAGCTGGAAGAAGTCCGTCTCCAGGCGGGGCAGAATTACCTGTGTCTCCGGATCACCCAGGCGCACATTAATCTCCAGCACGGATGGCGCCTTCTCCTCTGAGATCATGAGCCCGAAGTAGATCACGCCCACGTATTCGTGCCCGGTGGCCTCATGAAAGCCGCGCACCGTGGGTACGGCAATTTTATTCATTATCTTCTGCGTCAGCTCCTCGTCCAGCCATGGATGGGGCGAGAAGCCGCCCATGCCGCCTGTGTTGGGATTGTTCTCTAAATTGGGATTATTGGAGAGCTTATTGAAGAGCCGGACGGCTACCGCCTCTTCTGCGGAAAAAGCCTGTTTGTAGTCTAACGCCGACTCCAGCGGCTGGACAGTCCTGCCGTCGCTAAGGGCAAAGAACATCAGCTCGCGCCCTTCCAGCCGCGTTTCAATCTCGATTCTCTCTCCTGCCTGGCCGAAGAGCTTGGGGCTGACCATGATGCGGTCAATGGTGGACATGGCCTCCTCTTCCGTGGAGCAGATCACGGAGCCCTTTCCCGCGGCGAGACCGTCTGCCTTGATCACCAGGCCCTGACCGGGATTGTCCGAGCAGAACTGATGAGCGTACTCCCTGGCAAGAGCCGGGTCATCGAAGTTTTTGCAGGGCGGAACTGGGACATTCAGGCCCTTAAGAAGGTCTTTAGTCCTGCACTTGCTGTTCTCCAGGATGGCCGCCTCTTTCTTAGGGCCCAGGATTCTCTGGCCTTCCTCCTGGAAGACATTGACAATCCCATCGGATAGGTAGCCCTCCGGTCCAACAAAGGTCAGATCGATCATTTCTTGTTTTGCAAAAGCGAGCATTTCCGAAATGGTCTTGGGAGGCTTGCCGTGCACTGTTGCCAGGCGGCACTTCTCTATCATCTCGCTGCCTGCATTGCCTGGAGCCACGAATACCGTCTCCACGCTGCTGCTTTTGGCAAAGGCATGGGCTATGGCATTTCCTCTGCCTCCTGCATCCACCACGAAAACTCTTTTGCCGGACATCAAATCCCTTATGAATAGTATAACCCTAGATAAGCATAATTGCTGCCGCAAGAATTGCGACGCCTGAAGGTAATGCAGCCGGAATATCCTTTCCCATGGATAGTTATTTAAAACACCAGGTTGAGCCAGACTCGTAAACGTAATCACGCCCTGGCATATGGGCTTTTGATTTCCATCTCGCGGATTTTTGTATATGGTGACTCCGCGGGTCACGCAGGAGATGATAATACAATGTACTCTCAAGAGCAGGTGCTTAAAATCGTTCAGGAGAAGAACGTAGAGTTCCTCCGGCTACAGTTCACAGATATATCGGGAATTGTGAAGAACGTGGCCATTCCCGCCATCCAGATAGGAAAAGCCTTGAAGAGCGGCATATCTTTTGACGGCTCTTCTATTGAGGGGTTTGCCAGAATCCAGGAGTCGGATATGGTCCTGCATCCGGACCTTTCCACCTTCAGCCTTTTGCCCTGGCGCTCCAAGGACGGCTCCAACGAGGCCCGTCTGATCTGCGATGTGCATCTGCCCAATGGACAGCCCTTCGAGGGCGATCCTCGTCGTGTCCTACGCAGGCAGCTCGAAAAAGCCCAGGAGATGGGCTTTAATATGAATGTGGGCCCGGAGCTGGAGTTCTTCCTCTTCGAAAAGCAGAATGGTGGCTCAGCTACCATACCACACGACAGTGGTGGCTACTTTGACCTAGGTCCCGTGGACCTGGCCGAGGATGTGCGCCGCGAGATCGTCCGGGCGCTGACGCAGATGGGCTTTACCATCGAGGCCTCTCATCATGAGGTTGCCAAGGGTCAGCACGAGATAGACTTTGTTTATGACGATGCTCTGAAGAACGCCGACAAGGTAGTGACCTTCAAGTATGTCACCAAGACCATCGCCATGTGTGAGGGCCTGCGCGCCACTTTCATGCCCAAGCCCATTTACGGTGCAGCCGGTACGGGAATGCATGCCAATATCTCGCTATTCAGGGGCGGGGAGAATGCGTTCTTCGATCCCGAGACAAATACAGGCATCAGTGATCTGGCCAGGTTCTTCGTAGGTGGCTTGATCGAGCACGCCTGCGCCATAACCGCTATTGCCAATCCACTTATTAACTCGTATAAGCGATTGGTGTCGGGTTTTGAGGCACCCGTCTATATCACCTGGTCCGGGCCGAACCGCTCTTCCCTCATTCGTATTCCTGCCGGTCGGGGCCTCTCCACGCGCTTGGAGTTCCGTTCACCTGATCCGACCTGCAATCCCTACCTGACCTTTGCCGTAATACTGGCAGCTGGCATGGACGGGATCAAGAGGTGCATCGATCCTGGGGAGCCTGTTGATCTGAATGTCTATCACCTCAGCCCGGCCGAGCGCAAAGCGTTGGGCATCAAAACCCTGCCTGCCAATCTCAAGGAGGCCCTGGACTATCTGGAAGCGGACAGTGTCGTACGCGGAGCTTTGGGCGAGCATGTTTTTGAGAATATCATGCGCCTGGGACTCCTGGAGTGGGAGGCTTACAACACCTACGTCCATCCCTGGGAGATTGAGCGGTATATCAATGCGTTTTGAGGGGCATTTGCTGCTCATATCATCTCTTTTTTCCGGGATTTTTTGCGTTTCTTTCTTTTGCATTTATTGTTAGATGCATGCGCCGGGGCTCTCAGGCAAACCGTATCCGAAACGTATTTATATGGCATCAACCTTGGTGGAGTCCGGGCCGGTAGCTTAGTCAGGCAGAGCGAAAGGCTCTTAACCTTTAGGTCGGGGGTTCAAATCCCTCTCGGCCCGCTTTAAAACAACCGGGGCTGTGGCCTAGCCAGGTAGGGCGATGGGCTCCAGCGGTATAATTTAATGATGAGCAACGGGTCTACTGAGATTTCTCGACGGGGAGATCGTTGATGATCCGTTGGAGCACTGAAATGAGCTGTTATCAGCCACCGATTTCCGGCTGTATGCACTTCAGTATCGGAGATACCCGTCGATCGTGAGTTCGAATCTCACCAGCCCCACCTTTTTATTCTATGTATTCAATATTCTCTATTATTACGCTCTCCACAGCGTTTAAATATTCTCCGGGCGACCCTCTGGTGGGTGCAGAGATGTATCGAGATATCATCACCATATGCTGGTCCATCAAGGAGGTCAATAAGAACCTCACCGACAGGAAGTCTACATCCGACTTCTCAATAAAATATCTAAAAAATGCCTGCTCTGTTCTGGCAGAACAGATGCGGAAGATTAGTAAATCCATGCCCCAAGAGGTTCTCGAGGTTGTCGATAAGAAGGGCGGGAAAAAGAGCTTCACAATGCATGAGGTGGCAGAGATGCTTTATGATACTCGAAAGATCGTAGAACTTAATCTGATCGACAATATTAGCCGATGGGCAAAAGCTCGCATGACCACCTGAGGCTCAGAAAGAACTCCAAAATCATTATATTTTTGCGCGCCTCAGAACTCATAGGGCTCATCACTGCATCAGAGCATGCTGTATCATCATAGGCGTCGCAAAGGGAGCCCTGTGCTCAACAACGGTATCTGCCATAATAAATTTATCTGTGGGCTTGGGTCTCAGGGCAAGATTGATCCGGGAAGCACTCTAAAGCACCGGAGTATGGTGCGATTAGGCGTGCACGTTTCAGTTGCCGGCGGCGTGGACAGGGCAGTTTCTCGTGCTCGCGAAAAAGGTTGCGATGCGTTTCAGATCTTCTCTTCCAATCCTCGCAAATGGATCTCAATCCCCATTCCAAGAGAATCTGCGGAGCGCTTTCTCGCCCTGCAAAGGCAGTTTTGCCTCACTCCAGTCGTGGACCACATGCCCTATCTACCCAACCTTGCCTCGGCAAATGATGTGGTTTATGCCAGATCATTGCAGGCTCTCGCGAAGGAGCTGGAACGCTGCCGGGTTTTAGGCATACCGTATCTTGTAACTCATCTGGGAAGTCACCTGGGCGGGGGCCGGGAGAGTGGGCTCGCGAGGATTGTAGCTGCTTTGCAGACAGTCTTTTCTGATTGCGATGGCGATACAGTCTTGCTTCTGGAGAACAGCGCCGGCACAAAGAACAGCATGGGTAGCACTTTTTCCGATATTGCTGCAGTCTTACAATCCCTGCCGGACGAACGCAGGCGGTTAGGCGTGTGCCTGGACACATGCCATCTTCATGCTGCTGGATACGACCTATGCACCTCTTTCGCTCTGCAGGCGACGCTGGATCAGTTTCAGGATTGCATCGGCCTGGAGAGGCTTATGCTCATCCACCTTAACGATTGCAAGGGGGCCATAGGATCGCATCTTGATCGGCATGAGCATATTGGCCTGGGGCAGATAGGCGAGGAGGGCTTTCGCGCAATCCTTTGCCATCCCGCTCTTGCCGACCGGGCCATGATCCTGGAGACGCCGGTGGATGCTCGTCGGGATGATAGAGGGAATCTGGAAGTAGCGAGGCGTCTTGCTTCAGGGATAAAATAGCTTCTCGATGACCAGTCTCAAGGCGTCATTGGAGATAGGCTTGACCAGGTAGCTGCTCGCCCCAAGATCGTAGCTCTTCTGGATATCCTGATCCTCATTGGACCCGGTAAGAATGACCACGGGTATGCTTCGAAGATTATTATCTTTTTTTATGCAGGTTAGAAGATCTATGCCGCTGATATCTGGCAGATTGATGTCCAACAGGATAAGCTTGGGCAAATCTGCCTCAGTTTTATTTTGCAGAGCTGCAAGGGCCTCTTTGCCGCTGGCGGCAATAATCAGATCATTATTCAGCTTATTGTGCGTTAACACGCGCTTTGTTACGGCCGCGTCCTCAAAATTGTCTTCCACCAGCAGGATCTTTTTTTCCCAGTCCATAGATTCACCTGAAGCACTGCGCCCACTTTTCCCCGTAATTCATTAAGGCTAAATTAGTTGTTGCAACTACCCACAAAAATAGTTTTCCCACTGAGCAGAATATATTTTCACTTAAATACACTCCATCCGCCCAACCCTGTATCTTAATTCGGGACGTTCAAGGGTCTTCGCCCAAAATTTTTATAGTTCATGAATTTATGAATATTCAATGTCTGCAGTAGTACTGATTTTCAATTTGGGGTGTATGACTAATCAGTAATAGTTGTTATGCCTATCGATTTGATGGCAAGACTTATATTATTTATATATCCCGATGCGGTATCTTTTTTTTGATTGAAATGAACCATCTCCTTCACATATTCCTATTAGCCCCTATCTTTTATCCAATAGGTTTCTCTCCACTCGCCTGCTGGAGAGAAGAGCAACCCGGCTCAGGGGCACGTCTGCCTCCAATTCGTAGCCCAGGGCCTCGCCTAAGGAGCGCGCGAATTCCAGGATCTCGTAGTGCTGCGGCATGGCTTCTCTTGTCAGGCGGTCTCGGGAGCGGCCCAGATGCATGTAAGCCTTGACCTCCACGAAGTCTGGCTCAGCCCTCGCGATGAGGCGGGCGTAGTCCTCAGGCCGATCCATATTCAGGCCGCGCACCAGCGTCATGCGGATCACGCTTCGACAGCGGTGCTGCTTGATGATCTCCAGGCTCTCCAGGATTCTTTGCCAGTGCTCTGCCGCAGGCCGGCAGACGCGGCGGTACAGCTCCTCGTCCGGAGCATTGATGCTGAGGTAGAGCTGGGTGGGCAGAAGGTCGGCCAGTACCTCTGGATTTGTGGCGTTGCTCACCACAAATGTTGTCATGCCTTTTTTGCGGATCAGCTCGATAAGCTCCTTTAAGTATGGATAAAGGGTGGGCTCGCCCATGAGGGAGAGGGCCACGTGCCTGGGCTCGCGCGCCTCTGCCAGCCTCCCCAGGTCAGTGGTCTTGGCTCCGCCGTAGCCTGAGAGAAACTTCTGCTGGCCGAGCAGAATGCCGTCCAACAGCTCCGCCGGCTCCAATGGTGCAATTCCCGGCACAGGATCGTCTATCGGCCTCCAGCAGTGCAGGCAGTGGTGGTTGCACTCTAAGGTGGGCGTCATCTGCACGCAACGGTGGCTGGAGATGCCGTAGAAGTGGTGCTTGTAGCACTGGTCGCCGCCCCGCATGGCGCGGTTAAGCCAGAGGCAGGGCTTGACTGCTCCGCCACCCACGAGGTGGTAGCCCTGGCGAGTGAGGGTCTCAGCGGCCTGATTTTGTGGTGGCATGTTAGGACGCTGAAAGAATAGACGGAGATATATAGCTACGTGTGATGCCTTCCAATTCAGGTGAATGGATGGTTAAAACGTCGTTAGACGCTGGTCATAACAAATAGTTGTGTACTATCTCTATTATTAGTTATCGATATCCCATCCACCATGACCGTTACAAGTTACACGTACTACCCTCTCAGGTATTTACAACTACCGCAAAAAATTACTTCATATTAACTACCGATTCCTACACTCTCGATAAACCTCCATCTGCAATCGCACCATACCGAATTGTCGCGGTAAGTGAGAATAGAAAATCGCTATATATGCTGGAGCGCAACATCTTAGCATTTGGACCGGAAAATATCCTAATAATAATATCCAGCAGTTTAAAGCATATATAAAAAGATGGTGTAGATTACAGGTTACACACACTGCTTTGAGCTGGGATTAGCTGTATTATATATATCTCATCATCTATAGGCTCAGCACAATCTACACATGCTAGGTAATGAAAGGAGTTGTATCTGGAATGGATATCACTTTCTTGCTCCGAGGATTCGTTATCGGCCTCTCAATTGCTGCACCTATTGGTCCAATCAATGTGTTATGCATCAGTCGAACACTGGCCGAGGGCCGCCTGATTGGCATCGTTTCTGGCCTGGGAGGAGCGACAGCCGACGTAGTCTACGGGTGTGTTGCAGGATTTGGGTTGACTTTCGTTTCAAGCATCTTGATCAACCAACAAGCATGGCTCCGTTTAATTGGTGGCTTATTTCTCTGTTACTTGGGTGCCAAAACTTTTTTGGCAGAACCCGCGAAGCGAGCTGCGTCATCTAAAGGAAATGGCCTGGTTGGCGCTTATACCTCGACATTTTTCCTAACACTTACAAATCCGATGACGATTCTTTCTTTTGTGGCATTATTCGCTGGTTTGGGTTTGGCAAGCACTGGCGGAAACTTCATGTCTGCAACATCTTTGGTATTTGGTATTTTCATTGGATCATCGTCTTGGTTTCTCATCTTATGCAGCAGCGTGGACATATTTCGGGGAAAGCTCAGCCCTTCGAGAATGCAGTGGATAAATAGAATTTCCGGAGCAATTATTGCAGGTTTCGGCTTAGTTGCACTTCTTGGTTAATGCATATAGTGGGCCATTAAGGTTCATCATATGAGTGCTCCAATGGGATGCTATTCGCCCACGCAACTCCGGAATTTTCTTTTATGTTCATAATGGGCTGTATGATGAGTCGAACAACCCTGGAGAGGAAAGCGACTTCGGGTCATTGCCTCATCTATCAATAATCATCCGAAGATAATGAATGAACCACTCAGATTGCCCACGAGCGAGGATATCATCATCTGCATCTAAATATCTATATCAATAGAAACATACTTAAGATTTTTATCATTGAAAAGCCGACAAAATTCTACCTTTTTCCATCCATAAATTCCGAAAACTGGACATATCCTTGAACGGACGAAAGAGACTCAATTTTCGTCCGTGTGGACTTCAATGCTGTATCTTACGCAAAGAATATGACCCGGAAGCTGCAAAGACGCTAGTGAATGGCCTGGCGATCTCTTGCATTGATAGCTGTTTTGGCGATGGCAGTCGTATCAACTTCAGGCGCAGAGCAGGTCGTCCCCGCCCAGGAGATATTAGCCGAATTAGCGATCAATGAGCCAGTTTATTATGATAATATTCGCGTTTTGGGCGACCTTGATCTCAGCACACAGCCCGGTGCTCGTGTGTCAAACACGTTTGCCCTTACTAACTCGACACTCATCAACGCCAGCTTCGAAGGCGTCACCTTCGCGAAGGATGCCGTCTTCTGGGGCACCACCTTAGAGAACGCCAGCTTTGAGAAAGCCAGCTTTCAGGGCCAGGTCGACTTTGCCAACGCCACCTTTGGCAAAGCGAGCTTTTCCGCCTCCTCCTTCGACGAGCCAGCAGTCTTCGATGGCGCGCTCTTTGCCGATAACGTGAGCTTTGAGGATTCCGTGTTCGCCAAGGATGCCTTCTTCAATGAGGCCAGGTTCATGGGCAACGCCGATTTCAATTACTCTGATTTTGCATCTTACTCTTACTTCGCATCCGCGCATTTTCTCGAAGACGCCCTCTTCTCGGACGTCGATTTCTCGGGTGCATCAGACTTTTCCGCCGCCTCCTTCGCAGCGAAGGCCAACTTCTTCCAGTCGCGCTTTGGCGCCGCCAGCTTTTCCGATGCCATATTTTCCGGCCCGGTCCAGTTCGGCCTGGCAGATTTCTCCGGACTCTCCTCATTTGGCGGCGTGCTCTTTGCCGGGGAGGCGAACTTCATTCTGGCCCGCTTTTCCGATGCCGCATACTTCTCAGGCGCTCGCTTCCAGGATCTGGCTCTATTCGGCCTGACAAAGTTTGAGGATATCGTCAGCTTCCAGGGGGCCAGTTTTGACGGCGATCTCAACTTCAAGAGCGGATCGATCTCCACCATCCTTTTGGATAAAGCAAAATTCGGCAAGAATTCCCGCATCATCCTTAACGATACCGATTTCTCCCGTTTCAAGGCCCACTGGAAGGAGATCGAAGGGCATGTGGTCTGGGAGCCGGCCGCTTTTCTGGCGCTTGTGAACAATTACCACGGCCTGGGCTGGTCGGCAGACGAGGACGACTGCTACTATCAATATCGCAGCCTCAATCAGGCCGAAAAGCAGTGGAGTTGGTCGAAAGCCATTGACATCCTGGCCTGGCTGTCCTGCGGCTATGGCGTTCGCCCAGGTTATGCTGTGGCCTGGTCGCTTCTCACCATCCTGGCCTTCGCTCTGGTGTTTTGGAGAGGGGACGGCATCCGACGCTCCGCCAAGCCCCTCTATGAGCCCGCCAAGGAGGAACGCGTGCCAGAGTGCGTCACAATTCGAAACGCCCTCTTCTTCAGCACCATGGTCTTTCTCTCCCAGGGGCCCATCGATTTTCTGCCCTTAGGCAAGAACAGGTATTATGTTATCCTGGAAGGAATTTTAGGCTGGCTGCTCTTGGCGCTCTTCCTGGTGACCTTAGGCCGGGTTATGATCCGGTAATACAAATACAAAAGTGATAAATCCTGGGCCATCTTCAAATTGGTCAGTGATTAGATTTCTCAGACGGCACATTCTGCTCTTGACCCTGCTGCTCCTCCTGTTTAGCGAGGCCTTGGCAGAAGTGCCCGGGCTTGATGCCCAATCGCCGGCCACTCCGGTCATCGTCGCCGAGGATATCCTGGCCCAAATAAGATCGGGCGAGCCGCTGAACTATGATAAAGTAACCATAGCCGGTCAGCTGGCTATTGGGGCGGGAGAAGAGCCGGTCAAACAATCGATACGAATTACCAACTCTCGCTTCCTGGGACCCTTAAGAATGGAGGCTGTGACCTTTGCTGATGTCCTGGATCTGCGGGGATGCATATTTCAAGATAATGTCAGCTTTGTCAAGTCCGTTTTCCAGAAAGATGCCAAGTTTTCCGGAGCCGGATTCCAAAAGCAGGCCGACTTTGCCGAGACCTCTTTTCAGGGACAGGCCTCCTTCATCAGCGCGCTTTTTCAGAACGATAGCAGCTTTAGCAATGCCCTGTTCAATGAGGATGCGGTCTTCCTCGATTCCCGCTTCCCCAGTGATGTCGACTTTAATTATGTCAAGTTCCTGCGTTCCGGATCTTTCTGGAATGCCAACTTTGAAGATGTGAGCTTCTTTGAGACACAGTTTGCCGGTCAGGTCACATTTCGATCAGCCCAGTTTCGAGGCAATGCCACATTTGCTGCCACTCGTTTCGAGAGCGATGTGCTCTTTCGCGCGGCCCGCTTCTGGAGAGGAAGCACTTTTGGCCTGTCCAGCTTTGGGGGCCTCGCGGACTTTGGCAATGTTGCCTTCAAAAAGACGGCCTTCTTTGGGGGTGTGAAGTTCGCAGACCTGGCCTATTTCGCCAGCGCCAGGTTTGACGGGGATTTGATCCTGGAGGGGGCACGGTTGTACAGCATGCAACTGGATAATGTCTCATTCAGTGAGAACTCTAAAATCAACCTCAACAGCACGGATTTTTCCAAGTTCGTGGTCCACTGGAGCACCATACGGGATCGCATGGTGTACAATGGGGCCGCCTACCTGGCACTTGTGAAGAACTACAAGAGCCTGGAGTGGTTTGACGAAGCCGATGAATGCTACTATCAATACCGCAGAATAGGCCAAGAGCTGGAGCCCTGGGGCTGGGACAAATTCTCGGACATAATCTCCTGGCTCTCCTGCGGTTATGGAGTTCGGGTGAGCTATACGGCCTTTTGGTGCCTTTTTACCATTATCGTCTTTGGAGCGATATTTTGGGCGGGAAAAGGCATGGACAAATTCGAGATCGAAGGCGTGGAGCTTCCTGGAGACCAGCGGCTTAAGCCCAGCAAGCGCGTATCTTTCACAGATGCCCTTTATTTCAGCATTGCCATGTTCACCACATCCCAGGCGCCCGTGAATACCTATCCTGTAGGCTTTTACAGGTATCTGGCCATGGTGGAAGGTATATTGGGCTGGTTCTTCCTGGGCCTCTTCGTGGTAGTGCTGAGTGCGGTGCTCATTCGCTGAATTGGGCCAGAGCGCGCCAATCCGGAAAGGTTGATATACGTGTTGGGTATAGGAGAAAGCCTGAAAAGGGCGCGTGGCCTAGTCCGGATAAGGCGGCAGCCTCCTAAGCTGTAGATCGGGGGTTCGAATCCCCCCGCGCCCGCTTGCTTTTTTAAAAAAATATAAATGGATTTAGGGTACGATCTTGGAGATGGCCAGCTCCAGGATATCCTCAGCTCCTGATTTCTTCAGTTTGGGTATGAGCAGGTTGACAATGGATCTGTCAACCACGGTCTCCACTGCGTAGTAGCCGGAGTTGTAGAGCTTGGAGATGGTGGGGTTCTTCATGCTGGGCAGCATGGATATCAAATCCGCCATCGAATCCTCGGGCACGTTCATCTTGAGCAGGACCTTGCCTCTCGCCTTTATGACCGCAGATAGAAGCGTCTCTACGGCTACGATCTCCTCGTGCTTCTCCGGGTCTGCCCAGCTCTTTTTGTTGGCAATGAGCTCCGAGGTGGACCTCTGCATGACATCAATGATCTTCAGGCCGTTCTTCTTAAGAGTGGAACCGGTCTCAGTGAGATCAACGACCACATCGGTCAGCTCCGGAACCTTGGCTTCAGTAGCTCCAAAGGAGAACTGGATGTCCACCGGTATCCCCAGACTCAGGAAGAAGGCCTGGGTGAGGTTAGGATATTCCGTGGATACGCGGCTGCCAGGTTTTATCTCACGGGCGGAGTGGATATCCAGGCTCTCGGGCACGGCAACGACCAGCTTTACAATGCCCGGCCCCTGTTTGCCGTAGTTGAGCTCAGCCACACGGGCCACTACGGCACCTGACTCCATTATCCAGTCCGTTCCGGATATGCCCAGGTCGAAGTAGCCTTTGGCCACATATCCCGGTATCTCCTGGGGACGGAGGATCTTCACCTTGCCGACGCGAGGGTCTCCAATGCGGGCGTTGTACTCCCGCTCAGTTCTCTTAACCTCCAGCCCGGCTTGCTCGAAGAGCTGCAGTGTCTGATTTTGCAGGCTGCCCTTGGGAATGGCGATGTCGATCATTCTGATGTTTTGGTTTTTTTAGAACATATTTTTGTCTTTTGCTCGATCTTTAATTGCCGTTTTCCAGGCGTTCGCGGCGCACAATATTTATAAATAACAACAGTAATAAACAGTTATGGGAAGGGGAAAGGCAATTGTCATCTCTGATTATCTCTGATACGCATTTCGGCCTGGATTCATCGACTCTCAAGAGCCCGGCAAAGGTAGACCTGTTGATGCAAGAGATATCGGAATTTGAAAGCGGCTGCGACGAGGTCGTGCTTTTGGG
>JBATEC010000025.1:0-19621 GCA_049663825.1 Methanothrix sp.
GATAGAAGCTTAGGCAATAACTCATCACGTATGTCCGAAGGTGCCCGCCCCTCCGTCCGCGCGCGCACTGGCTCATAGTCAGCGAACCCGGACTTGTTGCTGCTCCTTCCTCTTACCATTATCTTACACTTCAATGACAAGATTTCAATACTACTATATTTTCTTTGGGCTAGTTCTGCTTGCTGTGCGAATGCACCGCTTCCGTTTCACTGGCCTAGAATAGAAACAAACGAGGGTCCCAACTAAAACGTATTTATATATCTGTATATCAATCTATTTTTCTTGAGATTCAGACACCTTCGGGCAGCCTGGGCCACATTCTCTCGATCTTCCTCCCTACAGTAGATCCCGAAGCGCCAGGTAGCCCGGTGCGCTCTTTCCAGGATGCTGACCAGAGGAGACACCTCCCGCAGGGGTCTCACCTCCCCCTCGACAAGAGCCGGAAAGTTGCCCTCCGGCGTATCAGGAAGCGTCGGATTGTCAACCAGAATATAATCGGCATCAATTCCCGCCTCATGGGCAATCTCCTGGGCCAGCATCTTCTCGCTCACCTTTAGAATTGAGGGGTCCAGGCACTCCAGGCCGACATACACCGCCCGCTTAAAGATTCGCCGCGACCTGATGCGAAAAGCCATCTCAGCCGCATAGCCGCCTGCCCCCTGCAGGGAATTGAAGAGCTGGATGTCGTCCATGTCTTTTACGGCAGAAGCACTGGTTCCCTCCTCAATCATGCGCCGGATTCCGGCGGAGATCATGCACTCAGAGATGCGGCAGACATGATGATAATAAACAGATGGATGCATGAGCAGCCGGGAGATGAGCAGGGAAGTCGCCGCCTGCACGCCTCCTGCCTCCACCACCAGCTCTCCGCCGTGAAGGGTCATCTTTTGCAGTAGACGCAATCGATCTATCACTCCGTAGGCCACGCCGGTGTAGTGAGCATCCCGGATCAGGTAGTCCATCCTATCCACATCTATCTCGCCGCTCACAATCTGCCCCAGACCGACTCCATTTATGGCGGACTGAATATCGGAGGCTCGGAGATCGTAATTGTCTAAAACTGCCCGAAGCTCGCCCTTCTTCAGCAGATCAATGATGCTCTCGTGATCCTTGCGCATGTAGGGGGCAAGGGCTGCCTCCGTGGCATGGGAGAGCGGGCCGTGGCCCACGTCGTGCAGAAGCGCTGCGGCGCCGACCAGCATCTTATCCTCTTTTTGCAGGCCAAGATGGTTCGCGAGCAGATGGGCCAGATGATAGGCACCCAGGCTGTGCTCGAAGCGAGTATGATTGGCACCGGGATAGACCAGGCTCGCCAGGCCGAGCTGCTTGATCCAGCGCAGCCGCTGCATCTGGGGCGTATCCGCCAGTTCCAGGGCCAGGCCCTCCAGCAATACGTAGCCGTGCACTGGATCTCGGATCTCGGTCATCGGGCATAACCGTAAGCCTCCTACATTAAATACTGTTCTGGTTGTATTTTTTTGGAATGTTGTTGTGGGGTCCAACATTTTTAGATATCTTTATATACCAATGCCGGAATGTGCATTCCTCTCATGGAGAACAATGCGAGCAAGTAAGAAATCTCGTCGTTTCTTCTCCTTTAAGAGGGATCAAATAATGGAATCAATTCCTGGCATGGCACAGGGTGGTCTGAGGATCTCCGGCTGGCTGATGACCGTAGCGAAAAGGACCGCGATGATCAAGATCGGCAAAAAAAGTGTCTTTGCGAAGGTTTGCAGACATTCTTCAAGGTCAATCTATTTTGTATCCGGCCAGCGTGCCAGATAAATTTAGAAACTATTAAGTCTGACCAGATTATCTCCTTAAGATTATTTCATTCGAAGGCGACATAAATGTCAATGGAATATGTATACATAGCTCTATTGTTAGGCACCCTGATAGTTCTGGCGTTGCCTACTGGAAGATATATTGCGAAAGTTTTCAATGGCGAGCCTACTCGATTTATGCCTCTCTTCCGGCCAGTCGAACGGGCGTTTTACAGGATGGCAGGTGTGGACGAGACAAGAGAGATGTCCTGGAAGAGCTACATTGCCGCCATCCTGATCTTCAATGCCCTGGGTCTGGCAGCCGTCTTTTTGATGCAGGAACTGCAAGGCTTTCTTCCTTTCAATCCTCAGAACCTGGGAGCGGTTCGCTGGGATACGGCCCTCAACACCGCCGTCTCCTTCACCACCAACACCAACTGGCAGGCCTATAGCGGGGAACAGACAATGAGCTACCTCACCCAGATGCTGGGCTTGACTGTGCAAAATTTCCTCTCTGCAGCTGTGGGGCTATCCGCAGCCATGGCCGTCATTCGAGGCTTCACCCGCAAAAATGCCGCCACCCTGGGGAATTTCTGGGTGGACCTCACCCGGTCGGCGCTTTATCTGCTGCTGCCACTGGCACTCATCTGGGCACTCTTATTTGCCTCCCAGGGCGTAATTCAGACCCTGGGCCCCTATGTCACTGCCCATACCCTTGAAGGGGGAGAGCAGGTCATCTCTTTAGGGCCCGTGGCTTCCCAGGAGGCCATTAAGTTCCTGGGAACCAATGGAGGCGGCTTCTTCAATGCCAACTCCGCCCATCCTTTTGAGAATCCCACACCCCTCACGGATTTCCTGCAGGTGTTGGCCATGCTGCTCATAGCGGCATCGCTTCCCTTCGCCTTTGGCGCATTGGTCAATAACCCCAGACAGGGCTGGGCCATATTTGCAGCCATGCTCATTCTCTACCTGATGGGTTTGGGCTTCGCCCTCTGGGCGGAAGAACAGGGGAGCCCCTTGCTGGAGAAGCTGGGCGTGGCCGGCGGAGTCAATATGGAGGGCAAAGATGTGCGCTTCGGCATCGCGGAATCGGTGCTCTTTGCCCAGTCCACGACAGTTACATCCTGTGGAGGCGTAAACAGCATGCACGACAGCTTTATGCCTCTGGCGGGCCTGGTTTTGCTCTTCAACATGTGCATAGGCGAGGTGATCTTCGGCGGAGTCGGGGTGGGGCTGATAGGCATTTTCTTCTATGCCATTATGACCATGTTCTTAGCCGGCCTCATGATAGGCCGCACCCCTGAGCTCTTCGGCAAAAAGCTGGAGCCCTTCGAGATGAGAATGGCAGTCATCGGTTTGCTGGCTCCTTCCATCGCTCTGCTCATGCTGGCAGGTCTTGCCATAGTACTGCCCCAGGGCCTCTTCAGCCTGAACAACTGCGGGCCGCACGGACTCACCGAGATCCTCTATGCTTTCGCCTCGGCCTGCGGCAATAACGGGTCCGCCTTTGCCGGCCTGAACGCCAACACGGCCTTCTACAACCTGGCCCTGGCTCTGGCGATGCTGGTGGGCAGATTTGCCACGATATTGCCGGCGCTGGCCATAGCCGGCTCCCTGGCGGCAAAGAGGATAGTGCCCGCCAGCACGGCCACCTTCCCAGTCGCCAGTCCGCTCTTCGTTATCATGCTGGTAGGCACGGTCATCATAGTAGGGGCTCTGACCTTCTTTCCCGCCTTTGTGCTTGGTCCCATACTCGAGCACCTGCTGATGCAGGCGGGCAGGACATTTTAAGGAGTGATGATATGCACATCAATAAGTCCGATTTATGGCAGACTTCCCAGATAAAGCAGGCCATAATAGATTCCATACCCAAGCTGGACCCGCGCCGCCTCTGGCGCAGCCCGGTGATGCTTGCTGTGGAGATAGGCGCCATCCTGACCACACTGATCACGGCGCGCGATTTGATCTCGGGCGGAAACGCGGGATTCGACGGCCAGATCAGCCTCTGGCTCTGGTTCACCATACTCTTTGCCAACTTCGCCGAGGCTTTAGCGGAAGGACGGGGCCGGGCTCAGGCTGAGACCCTTCGCAAGGCGAAGAGCGAGGCCATAGCCCAAAGATTGTTGGCCAATGGCAAGATTGAGCAGGTATCGGCCCTGCAGCTTGTCAAAGGCGATCTTGTCCTGGCAAAGGATGGCGAGACCATCCCCAGCGACGGCGAGATCGTAGAAGGAGTCGCACTGGTGGACGAATCAGCCATCACAGGCGAATCGGCACCAGTAGTTCGCGAGGCTGGAGGAGAACTATGCGGCGTCACAGGCGGAACCAAAGTTCTCTCAGGGAATATCAAGATCCTTATCACTGCGGACCCTGGCAAGACCTTCCTGGACCAGATGATAGGCATGGTGGAGAGCGCCAAGCGCCAGAAGACTCCCAATGAGCAGGCTTTAGAGATACTGCTCATAGGTCTTACCGGGCTGTTCATGGTGGTGGTAATCACCCTGGATGTCTTTGCCGGGTACATGGGTATCATCGTTCCCGTGAGCGTGCTGGTGGCGCTACTGGTCTGCCTGATGCCCACCACCATCGGCGGCCTGCTGCCCGCCATCGGCATCGCCGGCATGGACAGGCTGCTTTCTCATAACGTCATCGCCATGAGCGGCAGGGCAGTGGAGGCCTCAGGCGACGTGGATGTGGTGCTCATGGACAAGACCGGCACCATCACTCTCGGAAACAGGATGGCCACACAGTTCCTGCCCGCAGAGGGAGTAACGAAAGAGGAACTTGCAACGGCCGCTATGTACTCCTCGCTGGCGGACGAGACGCCTGAAGGCCGCAGCATAGTGGATCTGTGCAAGGAGACTCTGGGCATACGCGGCAGGGATATCCGGGCACCGGAGGGCTCCTCATTCATCCCCTTCAGTGCCGAGACCCGCATGAGCGGCATAGACTGGGACAAACGGGAGATCAGAAAAGGTGCACATGATGCCATAAGGGAATTTGTAGAGCATAGAGGCGGCAGTATGCCGGAAGGCATCAGAACTGCGGTGGAGAGCATCGCCCTGGAAGGAGGGACTCCATTGGTTGTGGCGGAGGGAGCCAGGATTTTGGGGGCCATTCGGCTGAAGGATGTGCTCAAAACCGGTATCAAAGATCGATTGTCGAATTTGCGAAAAGTCGGCATTCGCTCCGTCATGATCACGGGAGACAATCCCATGACGGCAGCAGCTATCGCTGCAGAGGCTGGAATCGATGACTTCATCGGCCAGGCCCGTCCCGAGGTCAAGCTGGAGGCCATTCGAAAATATCAGAGGGAAGGTCACCTGGTGGCGATGATTGGAGACGGCACAAACGATGCTCCGGCTCTGGCCCAGGCCGATGTGGCCGTGGCCATGAATGCAGGAACTCAGGCCGCCAGGGAAGCGGCCAACATGGTGGATCTGGACTCCAATCCGGCCAAACTGCTGGACATAGTGGAGATTGGCAAACAGATATTGATCACCAGAGGAGCGCTGACCACGTTTAGCGTGGCCAATGATGTCTCCAAGTACTTTGCCATCATCCCAGCCATATTTGCGGCCGAGTATCCCATGCTAAGTGTGCTGAACGTCATGCATCTGGCTACGCCGAGCAGTGCGGTGCTTTCCGCGATCATCTTCAATGCCATCATCATCCCTCTATTGATACCGCTATCGCTGCGGGGCGTGCGCTACACACCCACGACGGCCTCACAGCTGCTGCGACGCAATTTGCTGATCTACGGCCTGGGCGGACTGGCCGTGCCTTTCATCGGCATCAAGCTGATCGACATGCTGGTTATTTTCCTGCATTTGGAGTGAGGAAAATGTTCGAATTTGTAAAAGAAATAAGGCCCGCAGTGATTCTGTTTGTGGCCTTCACTCTGCTCACCGGTCTTGCTTATCCTCTGTTCATAACCGGCATAGTCCAGACGACCATGCCGGCCAAGGCCGAGGGAAGCCTGATTGTAGTTGACGGCAGAATCGTGGGCTCGGAGCTCATCGGCCAGACTTTCCAAAGCCCCGGCTATTTCCATGGACGGCCATCTTATGTCAATTACAGCGCCAACGGCTCAGGTGCCAGCAACCTCGGGCCAACCAGTGCCAGGCTCATGGAAGAGGTGAGCCGAAGGATAGATCAAGTCCGGCGCGAGAATAGTCTGTCTGCTGATCAGAGCGTGCCCGCCGATCTGGTACTGAACTCAGGCAGCGGCCTGGACCCGCACATAAGCCGGCAGGGAGCAATAGAGCAGGTAGCGCGCGTGGCCAAAGCGAGAGGGCTCACGCATTCTGCGGTGCAGACACTGGTCGATGGGAATGTTGAGCCTGCCATGATAGGCATACTGGGGCAGGAGAGAGTGAACGTGCTCAGGCTTAACCTGGCCCTGGATGAGGCGACGAGGGTGAGTTAGACAATGGAGAAGGATTGCCGACCGGATCCGGATCAATTACTAGAGCGACTAACGCACGAGGAAAGCGTGGCCAGCAGCAGCCGCGGCCATCTCAAGATCATCCTGGGCGCGGCGGCGGGCGTCGGCAAGACCTATCAAATGCTGGAAGAGGCGCAGCAACTAAAAAAGAGCGGTGTGGATGTCGCTATCGCCCTGGTGGAGGCACATGGACGGCATGAGACCGAGGTTCTGCTGGAGGGACTGGAGGCTATTTCGCGCTGCCGTCTCGATCGAGGCGGCCTGGTTATAGAAGAGATGGATCTGGACGGCGTCCTAGCCCGCCATCCGGCCATCGCCCTGGTGGATGAGCTGGCTCATGCCAATGCTCCTGACCTTCGCCATGCCAAGCGCTACCAGGATGTAGAAGAGCTGCTGGATGCGGGCATCAGCGTCTACACAACCCTGAACGTCCAGCACATTGAGAGCCTCAACGATATCATATTTCAGATCACGGGCGTGAGGGTTCGAGAGACTCTGCCGGACAGAATATTAGAGCTGGCCGATGAGATCGAAGTTGTAGACCTGACTCCGGAGGATCTGCTGCAGCGGTTTAAGGATGGCAAGGTGTACGTGCCAGCCCAGGCAGAGCAAGCCGTGCAGCGCTTTTTCCGCAAAGGCAACCTGCTGGGACTGCGAGAGATAGCTCTGAGATATGCTGCCCGCATGGTGGATGAGGACATGCGCACCTACATGGAGAGGCATGGCATCCTGGGCCCCTGGCCAGCCGGATCGAGATTATTGGTCTGCATAAACGCCAGCACCTTCTCGGAGCGCCTGATACGCATAGGGCAGCGCATGGCTACAGACCAGGATGCCGAGTGGTTTGCGGTTTATGCAGAATCTCCTCAAGAGACCTCATCCACCGAGATCGCTCGGGATCAACTGGCGCATAACCTGACGCTGGCGAGGGAGATGGGGGCAAAGGTTCAGGTTCTGAGCGCACAGAATATCGCAGAGGAAGTCATCTCCTTCTCCAGAGAGCATAATATCACGGTAATCGTCGTCGGACTGCCGCGTCGCCGTTTGTGGAGCAAATGGTGGAGAGGGTCGGTGGTAAACGAGATCATAAAACGGAGCGGACAGATCCATGTGCTCGTTATCGGCGGCGAACAAGCCGATCCGGCTAAACATGAAGCACCGTCGCTTGCAGGCGACATTAACTGGCGGCAGTTCTCCGGCAGCCTCTTAATCGTAGCGGCAACGGTCGCCTTTTGCTGGCAGCTGCAAAGCCAGCTAGGCCTCATCAACATCGCAATGGTCCTGCTTTTGCCTGTGATCTACAGTGCAATGACCTGGGGCAGGCGATCCGGTCTGATCACATCGCTCCTGGCAGTAGCCGCCCTGGATTTCTTCTTCGTAGCTCCTAAAATGACACTGGCAATTGAAGATTTGCGCTATCTGCCCGTGTTCATCGTCTTCGTAATAGTTGGAATAATAACCAGCTTTCTGGCGGATCTGGTGAGATGGCAGGGCGAGAGCGCTCGCCAAAGGGAGCGTTTTGTCTCTGCCCTTTATTCCTTCAGCCGCAACCTCATTGCTGCAGGAAACGGGGAGGAACTTTTAAGCTGCGCCGCCAGAGAGATTGCGCAGGCCTTCGAGTGTGAAGTGATGATCCTGCTGCCCGATGAAACCGGACGGCTCAAGGAACGGGCCAAGATGGGAGAACACCTGATATTTGATGAGCGCAAGCTGGGTGTGGCCACCTGGGTCCTCAGACACGGCCAGGAAGCTGGACACGGCACGGAGACTCTTTCCTCCGCTACGCTCTCTTACCTGCCGCTCAAGACCAAGGAAGTCACCATTGGAGTGCTGGGTGTGGGACTGGGCAAAGCTGAACAGCTCTTGCTGCCTGAGCAGAAGAGGTTACTGGAAGCATTCACGAACGTCCTGGCCCTGGCTTTAGACAGGAGAGGCGAATTCGTTATGTAAAAAGATATAATATAAATTTAACGGAAACTTTTATATCCGAAGATCGCCACTATGGCGAGCTTCAGATGCAACCAACTGCACTTTGGAGGGATGTCTATCTCAGCTCTTGCCGGGATGCCTGCTTATCCACAGCAAGACGCGTCTTCAATGGGCAGTTGACGAGGTTTAAAACCTTGAAAAAAATTAACGACCATTTTAGCTTGAGAGAAGAAGGACCTTTTCGAATGAAATCCGAGACGCTCGAACCTTGTTCTCCACTCTTCAAGCCAAAACCCCGGGCTTGAATTAAAGGAAGGGAAGACATGAAGCTCACAATCGTCTTTGATATTATCGGCACCGTGCTGAAGATCATGGGTTTGTTGCTCTTGGTGCCGGGATTGGTCTCGGCTTACTACCATGAAACCAGCGGAATTGCCGCCTTTGCCCTGACCTCTCTGCTCTCCATAAGCACGGGCATCATCCTCAGTCGGCTGGGTACAAAAGGGGATGTTGGAGGTAAAGAAGCCTTCGCAGCCGTCTCTTTGGGATGGCTCGCTGCCACGTTCTTCGGCTCTTTGCCCTTTGTATTTCAGGGCCTGGGGCTAGTGGATGCTCTCTTTGAATCCGTATCGGGTTTCTCGGCAACCGGAGCTACGATTCTTGTAGAGTCAAACGCCCAAGGGTACTACATTGTCAATTCCACACTGGCCGATAATAGTGTCTGCACCGCACTTATGAATGTGATGACCGGCGACTTGGCGGGCTACAATATCGCCTTCCAGGCCATGAATAGCCAAACATTTTACGGCCTGCTCTTCTGGCGCTCTTTCCAGCAGCTCATCGGGGGTCTGGGCATAATTTTGATGGTGGTGGCCATCTTCCCCCAGCTTCGTGTGGCCGGCCGCCAGCTCTACCGGGCGGAGACAGTGGGGCCAAGCAAGGATACCATCACGCCGCGGGCCACAGCCACTGCCAGAATTCTCTGGAAGGTTTATCTGCTCTTCAATGGCCTGCAGATAATACTACTTCACGCAGCAGGCATGCCTTTTTACGATGCCGTATGCACAGCTTTTTCAACCCTGGCCACAGGCGGCTTCTCTCCCCAGGCATCAAGCCTCGTGGCCTACAATAGCCCAATCATCGAAGCAATTGTCGCAGTTTTTATCGTCCTTGGCATGTCCAGCTTCACGCTGCACTACAAAGCCCTAACATCGGATCGGCTGGCCTGGTTCAAAGACGAAGAATTCAGGTTCATGATCGCCATCCTGGCCATTGCCACCGCAGTCCTGCTCTTCTTTGGCGGGATTGATGGAGGGCTGACGGATCGCTTTAGATTTGCATCATTCCAGGTCATTTCATTCATGGGAACATGCGGCTTTGTCAATTCCCTGGATTACGATAAATGGTCTACAGCGGCAAAGCTGGCTTTGATGATGGTCATGCTCATCGGAGGATGCGTCGGCTCGACCGCCGGAGGCATCAAAGTGGGAAGGCTTCTGGTGGGCTGCAAGTATGCTTACAACGAACTTCGCCATATGATTCATCCCCATGCAGTGATGTCGGTCCGCCTGGGTGAGGCTCGAGTTCAGGAAGAGGTTCTCCGGCCCATGCTCTTCTACTCGTTCTTCTACCTCGCAACCTGGCTGGCCCTATCTCTAATCCTGGCCATGGTCTCGTCCGACGATTCGCGGGTGGACCTCACGGTAGTGACCTCGGCAATTGCCTCCTGCATGGGCGGCGTGGGGCCGGGCTTTGGCATTATCGCCTTTGATTGGTCGCAAATGTCGAATGCTGCCAAGATGATCGGCTTTTTTGCCATGTACATCGGACGGCTGGAACTGATGCCCATATTCTTATTATTTATTCCAGAACTGTGGAGGAAATAACATGCGTATCTTGATTACCGGAGCTGGCGAGGTAGGTTTTCTCATTGCCAGCGAGCTTTACGCGGATCATGACGTAACCGTCATAGACAAGGATCCGGCTGCCTGTGCCAGACTGCAGGACATGGATGTGAAGGTCCTGCAGGGCAATTCCGCCAATGCCCGTCTGCTCATTTCAGCAGGTATCAATAAAGCGGACATAGTAGCGGCCGTGACCGGCAACGATGAGGTGAATGTGATCACCTGCATCATAGCCAGCCATCTGGGCGTGCGCCAGACCATTGCCAGAGTCAGCAATCCGGAGTATATCGATCAGCCAGTCCAGGATCGAAAAGAGATCGGCATAAGCTACATGATCTGTCCGGAGCTGGCCATGGCCGAGGATCTGGCGAGATCTCTGTATTTCCCGTCCATGCTTCTGGATAGGGAACTGGCAGGAGGCAAGGTCGAACTGATCGAGTTCAAGGTCACCGAAGAAATGCCTCTGCAAGGGCCGGTGGGTGAGGTCAAGGTCAACCTTCCGGACGGCTGCAAAATCATGGCCATAAACAGAAAAGGAGATATCAGCATACCAATAGAAGAAGATCTGATCATGTCCGATGATCACCTTTTCCTCCTTTGCGACCCGAAATCCCTTCCCGAACTGAGAAGAATGCTTCACGAAGAGTCCTCACCGCATAAGGCCCTGATCGTCGGAGGTGGAATGGTCGGATTTTACCTGGCGAGCCAGCTGGAGAAGATGAGACTGGACGTGAAACTAATCGAAGTGGATACGGAACGTTGCATGGTGATTGCAGACAAGCTCTCCGGTACTATGATCCTCAATGGAGACGGAACGGATATCTCGCTCTTGAGAGAAGAGGGTGCTTAATGCATGGATGTGGTCTTCGCTGTCACCGGCCTGGATGAAAAGAACCTGCTCTGCTCACTGCTTGCCAAGCAGCTGGGTGCAAAGAAAATACTCTCCCGGGTAAACAGGTATGATTACATAAAGCTCTTCGAGCTGGTAGGAGTTGACAGAGCAGTAAGCCCTGGTCAAGTAACTGCTGATGCCGTGCTGCAGAGGGTGAGCGGAGGAGAAGAGGTGATAACCCTGAGCGACGAGAGGATGGAGCTGGTGGATTTCATAGCCAAGGCAGGATCCAAAATCATAGGAAAGAGCGTCTCCAAAGAGCTGCCCAAGGACTCTCTGGTGGGCATGATCTTAAGAGACGGAAGGCCGATGATGCCCGATGACGGCTTCAAGGTCAAGGAAGGAGACCGCGTATTTGTGATGTCCATGCCGGAGGTCGTCTCCAAGGTAAAGAGGTTATTCGTATCCTGATTGGAGTGATATTATTCGATGAGGATCAGGGTATTTCTTCGGCTATTTGCGTCGCTTCTTAAGATTTTGGCGGTCTTGCTGCTGATTCCAGGGGCTGTAGCTGCCTATTATGGAGAGACGGGGGGCGTGATCGCCTTCGCCATAACATCTCTTCTCACCCTGGCCTCAGGAATAGCCCTGGCGCGGCTCTCTTCGAGCGAGGAGCCGGGCCTAAAAGAGGGTTTTGCCCTCGTCTCCTTGGGATGGCTTGGTGCAGCCTTCTTCGGGGCTCTGCCTTACGTCTTCCTTGGAACCGGCCTCATCGACGGCCTTTTCGAGTCCATGTCCGCGTTTACTACCACGGGTTCTTCCATACTTACGGAGTCAAATGCCCAAGGATACTGGATCATCAACCGAGCTCTGGCCAACAGCAGCCTGGCACACCAACTGGAGCTATCCATAAGGAGCCTGACGGCCAACAGCACATGGTTGCAGATCAGCAGCAACCCTGACAGGACCTATATGGGACTGCTCTTCTGGAGGTCATTTGCCCAGTGGCTGGGCGGAATGGGGATAATATTATTATTCGTGGCCATACTGCCTCGCCTGGGCGTGGCGGGACGCCAGCTTTACCGGGCAGAAGTGCCCGGCCCGGACAAGGATGCACTGACGCCTCGAATTAAGCAGACCGCCCGCGTGCTCTGGGTGGTTTATATCCTCATGACCGTAGCTGAGATCGTGCTCCTCTATGTGGCGGGAATGCCCCTCTTCGACTCGTTTTGCAATACATTTGCCTCTATGGCCACGGGCGGCTTCTCTCCCCAGGCCCTCAGCATAGCCACGTATCGAAGTGGGATTATAGACGGTATCATCGCAATGTTCATGTTTTTAGCAGGAGCCAACTTCGCCCTGCATTACAGAATGATAGACTCCGATCGAATGGCCCTTTTCAAGGATGCAGAGTTTCGATTTTATAGCCTGATCGTAGTGACGGCCACGGCCATCATCGTTCTCTGGGGCGGCCTTCAAGGCGACATAATTCGCAAGATTCAGCTGGCAGTATTCCAGGTGGTCTCCATCATGACCACTACCGGCTTTGCGACGGCGGACTTCGACCAGTGGACGGCAGCGGCCAAATTCACTCTGATGCTGCTCATGCTCATAGGCGCGTGTGCCGGGTCCACGGGCGGAGCTATTAAGGTGGTAAGAATACTATTAGTTCTAAAAAGCGTTTACCGAGAGCTGCTTCATTCCCTGCACCCCAAGGCAGTAATTCCTCTGAAGCTGGGGGGAGTCTCGGTCAAAGATGAGGTGCTGCGGCCCAGCAACATCTTCGTGGCCACGTACATATTCATATTTGCCGTGGCCTCGCTGCTCTTGGCCATCATCTGCTACGACGATCCGCAGATGAACATCGAGTCCATCCTTTCCGCAGTGGCGACCACACTAGGCAATGCTGGCCCGGGATTTGGCAGTGTGGGACCGATGTTAAGCTTCGCCGAGATTCATCCTGCCGGAAAGATGCTGCTCTTCTTTTGCATGTGGATCGGTCGGCTGGAGATAGTAACAGCCCTAATGCTGTTGGTGCCGGAGTTTTGGAAAAAGTGATTTTCCGGCAACCATAGAAGATGCATTCTAAATAAGATACGGAAGATAAGAGAGCCAGCATAAGAATGCCGGCTCTTTATCGTCGGACAGATAGTGGAGAGGTTCACCATCAACGGGCGTAAACCCATAGAGTCGACATAAGTTGACAATTGACATCCAGTTATTTAATGCTTTTGAGACATGTGAAAAAAACAGGACTAATTTTCGATAACAAAAGCATGCATTTAAAAAAAGGAACGCTGACCAATTTGTTTTTAACTGCATAACAAGATAATGCAAGCTATGAAAGTCTTCCTCTTCGACCCAAGCGCGGGAGCCTCCGGAGACATGATCATGGCCTCTCTCCTCGACCTGGGGGCTGATGTCGACTCCGTCCGCAAAGCGGTCGAGTCGGTAGGCTGCCGACTGGAGGTCTCCAGACAGGAAAAGAGCCACATCATGGCCTGCCGGGCTCAAGTGATCTCGGACAAAAGATACCAATCCCTGGACGAAGCAAAATCCATTTTGCAGGGCTCCAGCTTGAGTGGGAAAGCCCTGGAAGATGCCATGACTGCCCTGGACATCCTGGCTGATGCCGAGGGCCGGGTGCACGGCGTGGCCGCGCAGCGTGTCCGGTTTCATGAGATAGGCGCCCTGGATGCTCTGGCCGACATCGCCGGATCCTGCGCAGCGAGGCATTGCATCGCCGCAGAGCGCGTGCTCTCTCTGCCGGTATCTGTAGGCGGCGGCTACGTGCCGTCGGCGCACGGCCTGCTTGCCGTGCCCGGGCCGGCAACCATTGAGATCTTGAGATCTCAAGAAATACCCTGGAAAGGAGGGCCGGTAGAAGAGGAGCTGCTCACCCCCACGGGCGCAGCCCTGCTGGCAACTCTCGTCGACGAATTTATGCCTGAGTTTCCCCTCATCCGGGCGAAGAGGGTGGGCTACGGCGCAGGCAAAAGAGATCTGACCCTGCCCAATGTGCTGCGGACAATAGCAGCAGACACCGTCCCAGCTTCTGAGGCGACAAAGCACGGGCAGCACGGGAACCGCATTGTGCAGCTGGAGACCAATGTGGATGATGTGACAGGCGAGGTGATGGGCCATCTTATAGAGAAGCTCATGCAGGCCGGGGCCCTGGATGTATCCGTCCTGCCTGCCCTGATGAAGAAAGGGCGCGCAGGATTTGTGATACGGGCCATTGCCGGGGCTGAGGAGATGGAATTGCTGGCGAAAGTGATGATGCGAGAGACTGGCTCTTTGGGCGTGCGCGTCTTTCCCAGCATTCACCGCCTGGTAGCGGAGCGGGAGCAAAGAAATGTGCAGGTGGAGATAAGCGGCCGTATCTACCAGTCTCAGGTGAAGGTGAGCCGCATGGATGGCGAGCTTTTAAGCGTCAAGCCCGAGTATGAAGACTGCAAGAGAATAGCTGACGAGACTGATCAACCCCTGCGCACGGTCATCAAAAAAGTGGAAGAGGCGGGGTGGCGGGCGGTAGCCCCCTAATTCGTGCCATCCCTTCAAACATATATCTTATTTTATTACAATACCACCGGACCAACTCGCCCCTTAAGCCGCATTAATTCTTATCACACACTTATAATACTAATATAATTAGAGTTGTAGTTGATATTATATATACTTTTCGTAAATAATAATAGTAGCAGCATGAACGAGACGAAAGTTTGATTAATCTGCCCCGCAGGGTAGCTCTTCTCATGCATCTTAACTCATCCATACGGCTCTTTGATTGCGCCAAAAAGCTGATGCCCGGCGGCGTATCCAGCCCCGTGCGCGCCATCTCACCCTGCCCCTTTTACACGGCCAGAGCAGATGGCCCCTATCTATGGGATGCGGACGGAAACAGGTTTATTGACTACTGCTTAGCATACGGGCCAATGATCTTGGGCCACCGCCATCCGGCCATCATACAGGCAGTGACGGATCAGATGGGCCGCGGCTGGCTTTATGGAACGCCTTCCCAGCTAGAGGTTGCCGCTGCACAAAGAATCTCCCGGCTTTACCCCAGTATGGAAATGGCCAGGTTCGTCAGCTCCGGCACAGAGGCCACCATGGCAGCCATTCGCGTGGCACGCGGCGCTACAGGCCGGGATAAAATCGTCAAGATAGAGGGTGGCTTTCACGGGGCGCATGACAGCGTCCTGGTGAAGGCCGGCTCGGGGGCTACGACGTTAGGCATTCCCGATTCACTGGGCGTGCCTGCGGACACGGCCAAGAACACTCTGCAGGTGCCCTACAACGATCTAGATGCTCTGGAGAGCGTACTGAAGAGCAATCCCTGCCAGATAGCCTGCCTGATCATGGAGCCAGTCCTGGGCAACATCGGTCCGGTGCTGCCTGAGAAGGGCTACCTGGAGGGCGTGCGGCGGCTAACAATGGAGCATGATGTGCTTCTCATCTTCGATGAGGTCATAACCGGATTTCGTCTATCCATGGGCGGAGCACAAGAGCTCTTCGGCATAAAGCCCGACCTTACCACTTTAGGCAAGATCATAGGTGGGGGCTTTCCCGTGGGTGTCTTTGGTGGCCGGCGCGATCTGATGGAGCAGGTGGCACCCGGCGGCGGCATCTACCAGGCAGGAACCTTCAACGGCAGTCCCGTCTCTTTGGCTGCCGGCATGGCCACCCTGGACGTCATGGAAAGAGATTTGGTTTTAGAGAAGCTCAATGCCACAGGAAATATGATGAGAAAAGGGCTGCAAGAGATTGTAGACGATCTGCGACTCTCTTACAGCGTGGTGGGCATGGCCTCCATGTTCAAGATATTCTTTGGAGAGGAGCCTCATAATTATGCCCAGGCCCTGAAATGCGACAAGACAGGCTATCTGGCCTTTTTCCGTCGCATGCTCGATGCCGGCATTTTCCTTACCCCCAGCCAGTATGAAACTGATTTCATATCGGCAGCCCACAGCCCAGAAGTTATAGAAACCACTCTGGAGGCGTTTAAGTCCTGTCTGAAAAGCTGATCGTGGGCAGCCGGGGCAGCCCTCTGGCAATTCGCCAGACCCAGATTGTGCAGGATAGGCTTCTCTCCCAGGGCATAGAGACGGAGCGGATCCTGGTCAAGACCAGCGGAGATGTTTTCTTGGACAAGCCTTTGCACCAGCTCACCGGCTTTGGCGTCTTCGTGGCGGAGATAGACGAACGAATGCTCAGCGGCGAGATTGATTTAGCCGTGCACAGCATGAAGGACCTGCCCACAAAAAGGCCTGAAGAGCTGACTATCTCAGCGATCTTAAAACGCGATTCGCCCTACGATATAATGCTCTGCAGGGATGGCTCGACGAAATGCTTAGAAGAGCTAAAAGAGGGCGCAACCGTAGGCACATCCAGCATGCGGCGCACGGCGCAACTTCGCCGGGCCAGGCCGGATCTGTTGATAGCAAACTTGCGGGGAAATCTGCAGACGCGACTGCGCAAATTGGATCAGGGTGACTACGATGCCATAGTCCTGGCGAAGGCCGGCCTGGAGAGGATGGACCTGGCGAGGGATTATGTGCGACTGGATGGAGAGAGGTTCGTTCCCTCCGCCAACCAGGGAACGATAATAGTCGTAGCCAAGAAGGGATCAAAGGCAGAATTTTATTCCAGATCGCTGGATGATGTACCCACCAGGACCGAGACCCTGATCGAGCGCAAGATCCTGGAAACAGTAGGTGGCGGCTGCGTGGTGCCTATGGCAGTGCACGCAACTGTTTCCAACGGCCAGGCGCGTGTCCTGACCGAGGTTCTCTCCTTAGACGGCAAGAGGTTTGTGCGATTGGATGAAAATATCTCAATACATGACGATCCCTTTGGCCGGGCAGAGGATATGGGGCGAAGGCTCATGAAGATGGGCGGAAGAGAACTGGTAGATGAGGCGGTGAAGGAATTTGGCGCGCGGTAAGGTTTATCTGGTGGGAGCCGGCCCTGGTGACCCCGAGCTTATGACCCTGAAGGCGAAAAGGCTGCTAGGCGCAGCAGACGTGGTCTTATTCGATCGGCTGCTTGACCCCAGGATGCTGGAAGGGGTTAAAGCGGAACTGATCGATGTAGGCAAGAACGCGGGCAGGCACAAGCTGACACAGGAGGGCATCAACCAGCTCCTCATCGAGAAAGCGAAAGCAGGAAACAATGTGGTGCGGCTGAAGGGAGGAGATCCTTACCTCTTTGGCCGGGGCGGAGAGGAGGCGCTGGCTTTGCAGGAAAAAGGCATACCCTTTGAGGTTGTGCCCGGTGTGACCTCTTCTATTGCCGCTCCCGAGCTGGCCGGAATTCCCGTGACACACCGGGGTGTGGCCTCTTCGCTGATCATCGTTACCGGCCACGAGGAACCAGGAAAAGAGACACCATTGGACTGGGCAGCGATAGCAACGTTGGGCGGAACTTTAGTGGTCCTGATGGGTGTCTCCCGCCTGGAGCACAATGTAGAGGCCCTGATCAAAGCAGGAAAATCGCCCCAGACTCCGGCGGCCATGGTTGAAAAGGGAGGTTGGCCGGAGCAGAGGATGATCTCAGCAACCTTGGCCGACATAGCCGAAAAGGCCAAAGAGGCAATGATCGAGTCGCCTGCTATACTGGTAGTAGGCGATGTGGTCTTGCTGGCAGATAAATTGGCACGAAAGAAGATCGCCATTCTTCGGCCCGCTGCCCAGCAGAAGGAGTCGGCGGCCCTGGCTGAAAGCTACGGCTTTTCACCAATCCAGGCTCCTGCCATCGCTCTGGCGGAAAAGCCTCTGCCCGAAGATTTGCTGGAGAGGCTAATTAAAGCGGAATGCGTGGCGTTTACCAGCGCCAACGGGGTAAATATGGCACTGCATAGCCCCGCCATTCGCAAGGCTCTGACGGAAAAGATGATCGTGGCCATAGGGCCGAAGACCGCCCAGGCTCTGGCTGAGCTGGGCTTGACGGCAGCGGTGCCGGAGGAGTACAGCTCTGAGGGAATGGAAAAGATGCTGCGGGGAAAATGCCGGAGCATTCTCTTCCTGCGCAGCGCTCAGGGAAGCCAATACCTCTCAGAGGGGTTGAAGGCGGCTGGGCTCTTTGTGGATGACATTGCCCTTTATGAGGTTATACACTCAGGGGATGCCCGTCTGGATGAACTGATAAAGAGGGCGAGAAGCGTGGACATCTTTGCCTTCACCAGCTCCTCTACCGCTCGCTATCTGATGGAAAGAGCCAAAGCAATGGGCCTGGAAAAACAGCTGCGGGAGGCGCTTGCCGCCGGGACTGTGGCTGTCATCGGCAAGCCCACTGCAGAAGAGCTGGCCCGGCTGGGCATAAAGGTGGACGTGATGCCGGACAAATTTACCTTTGAGGCTATGCTTGCAGTTTTACAGGAGAAGAAGAAGTAAGATGATTATATTTTCCAAAGCCCTGGCAGATCAGGCCACTGTTTGGGAAGCCCTGCGCGCTTCCGAGTCATGCCAGAATCTGCCGCCTGATTTACTCAGGTTCTCGGCCCAGTCCAAACCTGTGGTGATGTGGAATTTGACAGCGCACTGCAACCTGGCCTGCCAGCACTGCTACATGGATGCCGGCCATGAGGCGCGAGAGGAGATGTCTCTGGAAGAGAGCATGCATCTGGTAGATGAACTGGCTGAGATGAAAGTGCCCATACTCATCTTCACAGGCGGAGAGCCCCTCCTCAGCCGCAATTTCTATGCCCTGGCCTTCCATGCCCGCGAGGTGGGCCTGAGGACGGTCATCTCCACCAATGGAACTCTGATTACCCCGGAGGTGGCCAGGCTCCTGGCAGAGGCCCGGATCAGATATGTGGGGGTAAGCCTGGACGCGGCGAAGCCGGAGCAGCACGACGCCTTCCGGGGCGTGGCCGGTGCGCATGCCAGGGCTTTGCTGGGCCTCAAGAACGCCCGCGATGCCGGCCTGAAGACGGGGCTACGCATCACGCTTACTCGCGACAACTGGCAGGATGTCCCAGCTCTGCTCAGCCTGGCAGTGCAAGAGAACATTCCCAGATTCTGTCTATACCACCTTGTCCCTACTGGCAGGGGAGCTGACATGGCCGACAGGGATGTCACGCCTGAGCAACGGCGCAGCGTTATCCGTTTGCTGGCCGAGGCGGCAGAGGAGCTGAAAGGCGAGAACATCGAGATTCTGACCACCGACTCGCCCATGGATGGAGCCTATTTGCTGGAACTCTTAAAGGACGACCCCCGGCGCGAGAGCGTGCGAAAGCTGCTGACCAATGCAGGCGGATGCTCCACGGGAGTGAAGGTGGCCAATATCAATCAGCGAGGAGATGTGCACCCCTGCCACTTCATGCCTCAGGTGATTGTGGGCAATGTGAGAGAGCGCTCCTTCCGGGATATCTGGATAGATCACCCTTCTGCAGAGCTGCTGGCGCTGCGGGATATCAAGTCCAACCTCAAGGGTGCCTGCGGAAGGTGCGAGTACCTGGATCTGTGCGGGGGATGCCGCCAGAAGGCCTACCACTATCATGGAGACATATTGGCAGAGGACCCCACCTGCATTCTGGAGCAGAAGAGCCTCTGACCAATTTTTTAAGCTATTTGGCGGCAGTTCGCAAACCAATAAAATTGTTTGTATTGTTCACCGAAAGGTATAATTAAGATCCACTGCAAGAATATTAGATACAAAAATAATTGGAGGATGCAAAATGACACACCACGAAGAAAAGAAAGAGAAGAAGGAAGAGAAGGAAGCAAAGGTTGAGCCAGTCAAACTC
>JBATEC010000026.1:0-15274 GCA_049663825.1 Methanothrix sp.
CAGCGAAGAGATAAAAGCTGTTGGAGATGTGCTAAAAAGCGGCATGCTCGCCCAGGGCGAGAGCGTCAAGCGCTTTGAAGATGAATTCTCAGGCTATCTGGGCGTGAGGAATGCCATAGCAGTAAACAATGGCACCGTCGCTCTGGACCTGGCCGTCAAGGCCCTGAGGCTAGAGCCCGGAGGCGAAGTCATAACGCCCGCCTTCACCTTTATTGCCACCGCAAACTGCGCCCTCTATCAGGGCCTCTCCCCTGTCTTCGCAGACGTGGATCCGAGGACATTCAATATCGATCCCGATGATCTGCAAAAGAAAATAACTCCCCGCACCAGGGCCGTGATCGGCGTCCACCTCTACGGCCAGCCCTTCGACCTGTCGGCTGTATCGGAGATCTGCCAGGACAGGTCAATTGCTCTGGTAGAAGACTGTGCTCAGGCCCACGGAGCCGAATACCGGGGCAAGAAGGTGGGCTCATTTGGCACGGGCTGCTTCTCCTTCTACCCCACCAAGAACATGACAACTGGCGAAGGAGGCATGGTCACCACCAATGATGATGCTCTGGCCGCCCGTCTGCGCATGCTGAGAAGCCACGGGGACACAGGCAAGTACAATCACGCCACATTGGGCTACAACTACAGGATGATGAATCTGCAAGGAGCTCTCGGCCTGGTGCAGCTCGGGCGACTGGAGGAGTTCACGGCCAAGAGGATTCGCAATGCCAAGTTTTTAAATGAAAACATCAAGATCAAAGGCATCAGCACACCTTATCAATCGAATAATGTCAGGCACGTTTATCATCAGTATGTGTTGCGGGTGGAAGACAGCTTTGCCTCTTCCCGGGAGAGGCTGATGGAGTACCTTCAGGAGAAGAGAATCGGCTGCGCCGTTCACTATCCCAAGGCGGTTTACGAACAGCCCCTCTACCGGGAGCTGGGCTATACGAATGAGAATTGCCCCGTGTCCGAAGACGTCTCTCGCAAGGTGTTGAGCCTGCCTGTGCATCCCTCACTCACCGAGGAGGACCTGGCGTACATCTGCGAGACCATAAATTCCTTCGAGGCCTGAGCATGGACGTTGGAGTCATCGGCGTAGGAGCCATGGGCAGAAATCATGTGCGTGTCTACTCGGAAATGAAAGGAGTGGACACCGTTTATGTCTACGATCCAGCCACAGAGAACGCAGAACGCTCACGAGAGTTTGCTACAATCTGCAAATCCTTGCAGGAGCTACTGGGCCAGGTGGATGCAGTCAGCATCTGTGTGCCGACCAGGTACCACTTCGAGACGGCCAAAAAAGTAATCGATGCCGGCATAAACTGCCTGATTGAAAAGCCCATCACCTTGACTGTTGAGGAAGGAGTGCAGCTACTAAAACTCATCAAGAGCAAAGAGCTGGTCGTAGGTGTAGGCCACATAGAGAGGTTCAACCCCATCGTGGCGGAGATGACAAAGATCGCACAGCGACCGGATTATGTGGCCATCAAGAGACATAATCCCACATCGAGCCGCATCACCGATGCTTCTGTGGTTGAGGACCTCATGATTCACGACATCGACATAGCCTTTAATGTGCTTTTCAAGGGCGAATGCGATTACAAGATCTTCAGTGCCGGGAGCGCAAACGTCTGCGAGGCACTCGCTGTCTTTCCGGGCTGTGTGGTCTCCATCTCAGCGAGCCGCCTATCCTCCAAGAAGTTCCGCACATTTTATGTCGAGTCCGAAGACTTTACGGCAGAGGGCGACTTCATGACCCAGGAGGTTTACATCTACCGAAAGCCCGGCAAGTACGGCGTGGAAAATGAGCGGTATATGCAGGAGAATATCATCGAAAAGGTCCTCGTAAACAAGGTCGAGCCCCTGAAGGTAGAGCTGAAGACATTTTTAGACTGCGTCAAGAACATGAAGAGCTTCCCGGTCACACCGGAAGAGGGCCTGAAGAACCTGCAAATATGCGAGCAAATCAAGCAGGGATTGCATATCAAGAAGCCTTAGGACGGAAGAATGGCGAAATTACAGGGGGAAAGCAATAGCTACTATGTCCATCCCACGGCCATAGTCGAAAGCCGGGCGATTGGTGAGGGCACAAAGATCTGGCACTTTGCCCACGTGCGCAAAGGCTCGAAAATCGGCAAGAACTGCAACATAGGAAAGAGCGTTTACATCGACATTGATGCCGAGATCGGCAGCAATGTGAAGATCCAGAACTTCGTCTCCGTTTATAAAGGCGTGATCATCGAGGACGATGTCTTCGTAGGCCCTTCTGCCACCTTCACCAACGATTTGTATCCACGTGCATTTATCTGGGATGAAAGCCACGTTTCCGCCACGCGCATCTGCCGGGGCGCGAGCATCGGGGCCAATGCCACATTAGTCTGCGGCATAACCGTAGGCGAGTATGCCATGATTGGCGCTGGATGCGTGGTGGCGAAGGACGTGCCGCCATTTGCTCTCGTACTCGGCAATCCTGCCCATCAGAAGGGTTATGTCTGCTATTGCGGCCATCGGCTGAATACGGATGCCAAAACGTCTGTTTACAAATGCACGAATTGTGGAAAGAGTGTAGAGATAGCGAAATGAAAGACCAATGAAGGGCACAGATGAGGAAGGATAATAGCGATGTCTGAAGAACGTGCAAAGATCGCAGTTATTGGCCTAGGCAATGCCGGGCTGCCTTTAGCTGCGATTGTGGCGGACAGCGGCATTATGGTCATGGGCGTGGATATCAATGAAGAGCGTTGCAGACAGATTAACCGAGGGGAAAATCCCATACCTGAGGAAACTGGCTTAGAAGAGCTAATTAAACAGCACGGCGGAAAAAGGCTCGTGGCTACGCCGCGATTCGAGGACGCGAGAAGCTGCCAAACCTTCATAGTGATTGTGCCCGTCTTTGTGGACATCGGCAATAATCCAGACTTCTCAATTATGCAGAAAGCACTTCATTCTCTGGGCAAGATCCTGAAGAAGGAAGATCTGGTCGTTTTAGAGACGACCTTTCCACCGGGAACTACTGAGGGCCTGGTCCAAAAACTGCTATGTGAGTCGAGCGGCCTATTGCAGAGCGACTTTTTCCTGGCCTATTCTCCGGAGAGGATAATGACTGGCTATAGCCTCTCGCGACTTCGGGAATTTCCCAAGGTGATCGGCGGCAGGGACGAAGAGAGCGGGATAATAGCCTATCAGGTCTATAAAAAATTCATCTGCAACCTTCATCTGGTCTCCTCTGCCAAAGTAGCAGAGATGATCAAGGTTATGGAAGGCTGCTATCGAGATGTAAATATAGCTTTAGCCAACGAACTCTTCAAGATTTGCGAGGAGTTGGGAATTGACTTTTTCGAGGCAAGAGACAACGCCAACCACCAGTTTTGCCACATTCATCTGCCCTCCACCGGTGTAGGCGGCCACTGCATTCCTGTATACCCTTGGTTTCTAATAAAGGAGATGGAAAAGAGAGAGCACTTTTCCAATTGCCGCTTGCTATGCGTCTCGCGACAGGTAAATGACGAGATGATCCGCTACTGGGCGGAAAGAATATTGCGGGAGTGCATGAAAATCAACAAGCCGCTTTTCAGCATTAAGATCTGCATCAAGGGCATAACTTTCCGGGCAGGAGTCAAAGAGTTCTATCATAGCCGCAACCTGGGCCTGGCGAGATTGCTGGCAGAAAAAGGGCTGGATGTCTATATCGCGGATCCTCTTCTCACCCGGGATGAAGTGATAGGTAAAGGCCTTCGATATATCAAACCAGAAGAGTCTGATTTGATCTTCGACCCCTTTGAACTGAAATTCCATGTGTCGGGAATAAATTAAGGAGAAGTTCAATGAAGATAGCATCGATAGTTGGCGCCAGGCCGAATTTCATCAAATTGGCTCCGGTATCCAGGGAGCTAAGAAGACGGGGGCTTGAGGAAGTAATAATTCACACCGGTCAGCATTATAACTATGAGATGGACAAGATATTCTTCGATGACATGGGCATACCAGCCCCTGATTATCACATGGGTATAGGTTCGGGCAGCCATGGCTTTCAGACGGGAGAGATGCTCAAGAAGGTGGAAGAGGCTCTCGTAGCTGAGAAACCTGATGCGATTATAGTCTTCGGCGACACCAACTCCACCCTGGCAGGAAGCCTGGCGGCTGCAAAGCTGCATATCAAGAGTGCTCATGTCGAGGCGGGCCTCAGATCCTTTGACAAAAGCATGCCTGAGGAGATCAACCGAGTGCTTGTGGACCATTGCTCCGATTTGCTGCTCTGTCCGACCAAGACTGCCGTGGACAACTTGAGAAGAGAGGGCATAACTGAGAATGTTTATCTGACGGGAGATGTGATGGTGGATGCGCAGAAAGATTGCGAAAGGATTGCCGAGAATAAATCACATATTCTGGAAGACCTGATGCAAAAGCCCAAAGACTATTACCTGGCCACTGTTCACAGGGCATCGAATACGGATAACCCGGACAATCTCAGGGCGATCACAGAGGCTTTCCAAGATCTGGAAAATGTGGTCTTTCCCTGTCATCCCCGAGCCGAGAAATATCTCCGAGAATTTGGCCTGTGGGATGATCTGATCAGGAAGATCAAGGTGATCAAGCCGGTAGGTTATCTGGACATGCTCCTCCTGGAGAAGAACGCCAAAAAGATAATCACCGACTCAGGCGGCGTGCAGAAGGAAGCATATCTGCTGGGTATTGCCTGCATAACTCTGAGAGACGAAACCGAATGGGTGGAAACAGTAGAGGATGGGTGGAATGTCCTTGTCGGCCCGAACAAAGAGAAGATCATTTCATTAGCCAGATGCTTTGAGCCCGGCCATAAGCGCCAGGATGTATTCGGAAATGGCGATGCCAGCGTCAAGATAATTGATTTGGTGGAAAATATTTTGCAGGAAGAATCAGGTGGATCTTGAAAATACTTCTTTTAGCCAATCAGCCGGAGAGGACCACGCGGCTGAATATGTTCGCAGGCACTCTCAAATCCCAGGGACATGAGGTGATCATTCCCAGTTTCTGCACACGAAATTGGATCACGATTGCCGGAATGGCGAAGAAGATCGCAAAAGAGAGAAAACCTGATGTGGTCCACATCTTTAACGTTCCCGATGTAATTTATCACGACTTTGCAAAGCTGCGGGGCCAAGGCTTCAGAAAGCTAATCTACGACTACAGGTCTCCCTGGGGTATTGAGCTTGCTCAGACCTTCGGCGCGCCAGGGCGGATATTCGGAGAGCACTTTGAGCGAGAACTGGCAAATTCTGCAGATGTCATTACTACAGTCAATGAACCTCTCGGAAGAAAAGTGCAGGGGTATGCCTCCCAAAAAGCGGTTCATGTGATCCCCAACTATCCTCTTCGTTCCTTCTGCACCAAAGGGGCCAAGATCGATAACCGGGAATTTGCGGTCGAGCCGGGAAGAGAGCCAATAGTATTCATAGGACGCATCTGCACCCAGGAGGGAATTGGTAAGCTTCTGGAGGTTGCGCGGGCAATTCCCGAACGGGAGTTTTGGATTGTGGGCAGCGGGCCTTTTGCTGATTGGTATCTCTGGAGAAAGCCCGGCAATGTCAAGAACCTGGGCTGGCAGCCGCATGAGAAGGTTGCAGCCCTGCTCAGCCATGCCAGGCTCTGCCTGATTCCACGTGAAGAGGACGCGCTCACCCCCTACTCCACAGACAAGAGCGTCTGGAAGCTAAATGAGTATCTTCTGCTGGGAAAAACGGTAGTGGCCTCCGGCGTGACCGACGAGGAAAAGAGAAAGAACCTGGTGATCGTGAAGGCAGAAGAGCTGGTGGAGGCAGTGCGGGAGAATCTCATGCGAGAACCGGAAAAGCTCTCTGCAGAGGATTACAGGTTCTGGGAGAGGAACGACCCGATTATCAGAGAGGTTTACGATAGCCTCTAGTTCTATTGGAAAAATGCCTGCGAATTGTGAGCGGCTCTGCGAAAAAAGGTGGGCTCACTCCACAGTCACGCACTTGGCCAGGTTACGGGGCTTGTCGATGGGCAGGCCGAGCTTGTTTGCCGTATAATAAGAGAGAAGCTGCACGGCCACGGTGCACAGCACTGCGGAGTAGATGGGCTGCGTCTGCGGCAGCTCAATCACATAGCTCGCCACCTTGGCGATATCCGGATCTCCTTCAGCAGCCAGGGCGATCACTTCAGCCCCGCGTGCTCTGACCTCTTTTATGTTGGACTGAATCTTTTTGCCGCAGGTGGCCAGCGCCACCACCGGCGTCTTTTCCGTAATCAATGCCAGCGGCCCGTGCTTGAGCTCGCCTCCTGCGTAGCCCTCGGATGGGATGTAGGCAATCTCCTTCATCTTCAAAGCGCCTTCTAAGGAGATGGGATAGAGATAGTCCCTGCCGATGAAGAAATAGCAGCTTGCGCCTGCAAAAAGCTCGGCGATCTTTCTGATATCTTCTCTCTTCTCCAAAACCCTCTGCACCAGGCCGGGGAGTTTGGTAAGCTCGATGAGAATCTTTTTGGCCTGATCGGGCGTCAGATGGTTTCGCGCCCGGCCGAGGCGTACGGCCAGCAGAATGATGGCCACAAGCTGAGCGGTGAATGTCTTGGTGGCAGCCACGCCGATCTCCGGGCCGCAGCGGGTGTAGATCGTGCCGTCCACAAGCTCGGTCACAGTTGAGCCCACGACATTGGTTATGGCCAGGCTTCGTCCGCCACAGGTCTTGGCCTTCTTCAGCGCCATTAGAGTATCGGCTGTCTCCCCGGACTGGGTGATGCCCAAGAGGAGCGTGCTGGGCCGCACCTGAAGATTCAAAAATTCGGATGCCACCTCTACATCCACAGACAGACCGGCGGCACGAGCAAACAGGTTCTTGGCCAGCATTCCGGCATGGTAGGAGGTGCCGCAGGCGATGATGGTCACCCTTTCCAGACCTTTTATCTCTTCATCGCTCATGCCCAATTTAAGCCGCACATCCCCATCTATCTCAGAGATGCGTCCGGCGATGGTCTCACGAATGGCCCGCGGCTGCTCATGAATCTCTTTGAGCATGAAATGCGTATAGCCGCCCTTCTCTGCTGCATCTGCATCCCAGGTGATCCGCTCGACCTGTACTTGACGGGGCTGGCCCACCTTATCCGTTATCTCAATCCTGTCCGAAAAGACACGGGCAATCTCGCCATCCTTCATGCGGATGACATCTTTGGTATAGGGAAGAAGCGCGGAAACATCGGATGCCACATAGATTGCAGCTTTGCCTTTGCCCAGCACCAAAGGACTGTCCTTTCTGGCGCAGACCAAATAGGGTGAACTGGCAGCGAGCACGGCCACTGCATAGGAGCCTTCCACATGCTCCAAAGCCCTGCAAACAGCTGCGTAAAGATCGCCTTTAAAATAAAAGTGAATGAGATGCGCCAGAGCCTCGCTGTCCGTCTCGGAAGTAAACTCATAGCCCATCTCAGTCAGCCGCTCTCTTAGATCCAGGTAGTTTTCGATGATGCCGTTATGCACGATGGCTATCTCCCCGGAGGTGTGCGGATGCGCATTTCGATCGCTCGGCTTGCCATGCGTTGCCCAGCGGGTATGGCCGATGCCCATGCCCTCTCCCGGACAGCCTCTGGATTGGTAGACCTTTTCCAGATCTGCTATTCGCCCGGCAGACTTTAAGACCACAATCGATCCCTCAGACTTGATGGCCACACCAGCCGAGTCATAACCTCTATACTCCAGCCGTTTCAGAGTATCAAAGAGAATCGGCCCTGCCAACTGGTCGCCGACATAAGCCACAATTCCGCACATCAGCTAACCACCCTGCTCTCCCTCTCAATCCAGCCGCGAACGAACGAGCCCGAGCCTATGCGCGCGCCCGTGCCCACAACCGTTCCCGGACTGGCCAGAACTCTGCTTCCTGCGGTCACATCATCGGCAAATATCGCTCCGAACTCTGCCCTTTGAAAGGCTTCCTCCACCTCTACTACACATGGTCCCGTCTCGATGACCAGTTGGTCCCCTAATGTGCAGCTTGCTCCAATAACGGAGTCGGAAATAATAGTCCCTGAGCCGATCCTGGTATCATTCATGATTATGCTGTTTCTGATCTCGGAATGCGATCCGATCCTCGTCGAATCACCTACGGAGGTGGACGGCAGGATGGTGGCACCAGGACCTATATCGCAGTCCTCACCGATGGAAATCGGGCCCACCAGATAAGATCCGGAGCGGATAATGCTGCCCTCACCAACCTCCACCGGACCCTTGATCCTGGCACCTTCTTCCACTTCCCCTGCTATTTTTGTATCCTTCATGCCTAGAGCCAGGTTGTTGGCATTGAGAAGATCCCAGGCGAATATGGCATCTGACCATATGCCTTTGCATATCTGGGGTACGACCTCTTTTCCGTCCGCGATCATCTGAGATATTGTCTGGGTCAATTCGTAAGATCCCCTCTCCGATATGGGAGTATGGCGAAGATCTTCAAAGATAGCAGGACTGAATTTGTAGGCACCCGTATTGAGAATTCCGGAACAGGGCCTTCCTGGCTTCTCGATTATTGCCTTCACCCGTTCCTGTTCTACCATTAAGACCCCATAGTCGCCGGAATGCCGGCGAAGAGCAGCCAATATCACGTTCTCTCCTTTGGCCGAGATCAGCTCCTTGACCGCCCTTGCATCTATGAGATTGTCTCCGTTTACCACGAGAAATTCCTCATTCACATGAGTTTCAGCCTTGCGCAGGGCATGAGCCGTCCCCAAAAGCTCATTTTGTTCCAGGTAAGTGATCTTTACGCCAAAATCAATACCATCCTCGAAATAGTCCATGACCCTTTCTTTCTGATAGCCCACTACAATGTAGAGATCTCGAATGCCGTTTGCAGCCAGAGCCGAAATGACATGCTCCATGAAAGGGCGGTTTCCCACGGGAAGCATGACCTTGGATCTGGTCTGGGTAAGTGGCCTGCATCTGCGGCCCTCTCCAGCCGCCAATATGACTCCCTTCAAATCTATCACAGCCTGGATATATCAAACTGATAAATGAAGCCCAGCTTGCTTTAGATCTTTTCGGTCAACAACTCATAAAAAATATGAAACGTGGTTGGGAAAAAATTAAAGGCCCAATCTTTTATATCTGCATAGATCAGAAGATGCACACGAGGACGACAAAATAAATGAAGATATTAGTAATACCCACCACCGACTGGATCAGGCATCCCGTTCCCAATCGGCTCAATTTCATCTTCGATTCTCTGGCCGAGGAGCACGATGTGTATGTGCTGCATTTCGGCCTGAAGAGATTTTCGAATCTTGAGGCAAGGGAAACGAAGTGCCGACTAATAAAAGCGAACTGGATTAATGTAGAGGACCCGTCCCTTTATTACCTCTTGAACTTCCCATACCACTTATGGAAAATCAGACGCATTGTGAATGACCAGGACATAGATGTCGTCCTCTCCACCAATATTTTGCCATCATTTGCCGCAAACTTCGCGCACTCGCCGGTCGTATTCGACTATCTGGATCATCTAGAGGAATCTGCATCGATTTACTATCCCGAATCTGCCCTGGGTGAGATCGTAAAACAGGTGGTAGGTCTCATCACCAGATACAATCTCCGCACTGCACGCTGGGTCATTACAGTTACCCGTGAGCTTTCGGAATTTTTGCGGGACATTGGTGTAAAAAACATAACTGTGGTTCCAAATGGCGTGGATACAAAGCTTCTTTTGCCACATTCCATGCAGGATGCCAAGAAATCCCTGGGCCTGACTGGAGTGGTTCTGGGCTATGTGGGGTCGCTCGAGCACTGGGTAGATCTGGAGACCGTTGTTTTGGCTCTGCCGCACATCGATGCAACGTTACTTGTTGTGGGGCCCGGGCTTTTTACCGATTATGGGGACAAGATAAAGAAGATGGCAGAAGACCTGGGTGTTAGAGATAAGATTGTCTTCACGGGCGCAGTGAAGTATGCCGAGCTCTCCCGCTATATTTCTGCCATGGACATAGGTCTTAATCCCCTGAAGATGATGAAGAAGAACGAGTACGCCGCCGGGGGAAAGGTCTTCAATTATCTGGCCTGCGGCAGGCCGGTGCTCTCCAGCCGCATGATCTCTCTGGAGAAGCTGCTCGGCGACGAGATATACTACTACGATGATGCGGAGAGCGTTATCATGCAGATAAAGAGCATTCTGAAAGCTGGGTGCGACGAGAGAAGATACAGGTCCCTGGCCAAGAAGTACGACTGGAGAGAGATTGCCCATAGCTACGAAAAGGTTCTGCAAATGGCTTCGAATCTGGACGAATCAAAATGAAGATAGCATTTATATATTACGATTTTTCGTCATTCGTAAGACAGGACTGCGAGATTCTTTCCCGGCATTTTGAAGTTGTAAAAACTAATTACAGGAAACCTCTCGACATATTCAAGATAATCACATCATTATGGGAATCCGATGCCTCCTTTTCTTGGTTTGCTTCCGGGCATTCTTTTATAGCGGTTCTATTCTCAAAATTGCTCGGAAAAAGATCTATTGTTATCGCGGGCGGCTATGATGTTGCCTGCGTTCCTGAGATCAATTACGGCCAATTCACCCACTCACGGACAAAGAGATTTATGACCGTATTTTCTTTGAAATATGCAGACTTAGTGCTGCCCGTCTCAGAATTCACAAAAAAAGAGGTTCTGAGATGGGCCTATCCCAAAAAAAACCTGGTTATTTATAATGGCATTGATTTAGAACGTTTCAAGGCAGGTGCCAAAAAAGAGGATCTAGTAATTACAGTCGGTGCAGTGAACTGGTCCAATCTGAGAAGAAAAGGGCTGGAGACTTTCGTCAAATCTGCTAGACTGGTTCCTGAGGCCAGATTTGTCATCATCGGAAAAGATCAGGATGATTCCATCAACCACCTACGATCCATAGCATCTTCGAATGTGAGCTTTACGGGCTATGTTAATGATGAAGAACTGCTCGAATGGTATCAGAAGGCTCGAGTTTACGTTCAGGTTTCGGCCTATGAGAGCTTTGGCATGTCTGTGGCAGAGGCCATGCTGTGTGGATGCGTTCCAGTGGTCACGAATAGAAGTGCTCTTCCAGAAGTAGTGGGAGATACGGGATTTTATGTCCCATACGATGATGAAAAAGCTGTGGCGGAAGGGATAAGGGCGGCGCTAAAATCGGATAAAGGTGCAATGGCCAGGAAACGAGTGGAAGCCTGCTTCTCTGATGAGAAAAGAGAAGTGGCATTGACTAAGGTAATTGGAGAGCTTATCGGATGATAAAGCTCTTTGCAGTTATAAATGGCGAGGTAATAGAGGACCTTGAAGAGAACACAACGCCCACTTATACGCGTATACACTACTTGCTAAATGAACTGGAAAATTTTGAGGACATGGAAGTGATCTCGATTAGCTTTCATTTGCGCCCCAAAAAAGGATTGGTGAGCATCCTGTGTAACAACATGCTAAAGGCTGCGGTGGCCCTGCGATCCGCTTTGACGCTGGTTCTTTTCCGGCCGTTCGTATATTTTGCCTATCCGCACTCACTAACTACAGTACAAAATCGAGCCATCTTCTGGCTTTGCAGAATGATTGATTTAATAATAATCCTGGATATTCACGACACTGTTGAGCAAGCCAATGCAGTGGGCACAGGAAGGTCTAAGCTAAACGAAGTCTATGAAGGGTATTGCTTCAGAGAATCGACATTATTGCTGCCATCGATGGACGGTCCTCTCTGGAGGAGACTTCTCGAAGCTTACGAAATACCTGAAGATAAACATATTGTGTATGTACCCAATGCTTTTGAAGATGAGTTTATCCAATATTATCCCGAGCCATATAAAAGCCAATGCAATAGATTTAATGTCTGCTATATTGGTGCAATCACCAAAAATCGAGGCATAGAGCTTCTTGTTCAGGCCTGCTCTGATCTTCACAGACGCTATCCCTGGCTGAGGCTCTTATTGCTTGGCACTTATGGAGAGGGCATTTCCGAGCAGACGAGTCATCTCATCTCCGAGAGCGATTTCATAACCCTGAAGGAGATTCCCCGAAGGGATATTCCTCGATCCTTTGCAGACATCGATCTCTTCGTAATGCCTTACAACCCCCTGGAGATATATATGAACAGCATAACTCCAACAAAGTTTTTTGAATACATCGGAACAGGAAAGCCGATCATATCCACCAAATGCGAATCCATCCGGGACATAGGCTCAGATGGAAGCATAATGTATGTGGACTACGAAATTGTGGATTTCGAGCGCAAGATGGAGAGATTGATCTGCAGCCCAAAGCTGAGGGAAGAGATGTCAATCAAATTGCTCGCCATCCGGGAAAAGCATACCTGGAAGGAGAGGGCGGATAGGATTTATAAGGAGCTAAGTCGTTGACGGGATGTAAAGTACCCAACTTTTCGCCCGCGTCACCTTAAATTCGTCATCAAACGCAGGCCAAATCCAGACATTGTCTTTGGAAATTGCGTAAATTATATCACGTCAACCCCTAAGAGCCGAAAGATGATTACCAATGCTCATCTGCCACTAATAATAACGCCATCAAGAACGCCTGAGGATGCTCGAAAATCCTCCGCCTGATCAACCCAATAATACGAATTCGACCAAGAAACGGGGGAGAAAGAAGCCTACCAAGGAACCACATAAGCACAACCTTTATCAAATAAGAAACGTGCTAGGTGTTTGCATGGCCTTCTAAGATTGGCCAATTATCAGGCGGCTAGATGGGGCGAGGATTGTGATCGGGTCGGAGACTTCGAGCGGATTCGCCAATGGTTGTTCTTGAGAGCGCAAGGTGTCTGACGAATGGTATGTGAGCATAAGAGCTATGGAGAAGTTGTCTGGCTTCCCTTTCGATATAACGGATGGGACAAGGGACTTAAAGCTCATCCATGCTGCTCGAAATGCGGCTTGGTCAAGAGCGTATCCAGCGACAGACCCAAGCCACTCGGCCACTATTTAAACATACTAGGAAGTCTTGCAACGGCTTATTACGTGAGCAAGGTTCAGATAAGGCTGATATCCATCGAGTTGAATTGCCTCGAAGATCCCTATGGATTTGACAGACACAAGCAGAAAGAGGTCTTCAAAGAGATCTTACTAAAGTACACCAAGATACCGGAAAGAACAATCGAAAACGCCCTTAGTGCCAGTTACTGAATTGAGCCCATGGCAGTGATCGGAGGGCTGGCATGATGCAGCGGAAGCTCTGGATAGGATACAAAATAACAGCGGCGTGGTGGATGTCTGGGGCACTGGCGAAGCCTCCCGGGAGTTCCTGTACGTCGAAGATGCGGCCAGAGGGATTGTTCCGGCAGCAGAGCTGTATAACAAGCCCGACCCGGCGAACATCGGTGCCGGCCGGGAGATCAAGATTCGAGAGCTTGTGGAGTTGATTGCGGATCTGAGCGGCTTTCTTGGCGAGGTTCGGTGGGACGCTTCCAAGCCAGACGGCCAGCACTGGAGATGCCTGATTGTGAGCAGGGCCAGGGAGCAGTTCGGGTTTGAAGCCGAGGTGGACTTCAGGGAAGGACTGAGAAGGACAATTGAACGGTACAAGGACCAAATCGACGCAACTAAAGGGTGAAACGGTTTTGGATTCCCAATTAAAAGATAAGGACTATATCATAAACAAGCCTCCGGTAATAGTAATACGCCCCATGAAGGGCTGGGTACCCATAGACCTGCGCGAGCTATGGGAATATCGGGAACTGCTGTACTCCTTCATCTCCCGCGATATCAAGGTCCGCTACAAACAGACAGCTCTTGGCGCAGCCTGGGCCGTCATCCAGCCGCTCTTTATGATGATTGTGTTTACCCTGGCCTTTGGCAAGCTAGCAAAGATCCCTTCCGAGGGATTGCCTTATCCGCTATTCAGCTATGCAGCATTGCTTCCCTGGACGCTCTTTGCGGAGGGCATAACCCGTTCGACAAATAGCATGATCTCAAATTCGAACATCATGACAAAAGTATATTTTCCGCGTTTAATCATGCCCATCTCAGGGATTTTATCTCCTTTGGTTGACTTTACAATCGCTTTCGTGATACTTCTTGGCATGATGCTGTACTATGGGTTTACACCGACAATTAACGTTTTATTTTTGCCTGCATTTATTTTGCTGGGCCTGGCAACATCCCTGGGTGTTGGATTATGGCTATCGGCGCTCAATGTTCAATATCGTGATTTTCAATACACAGTTCCCTTTCTGATTCAGATGTGGCTGTTTGCTTCACCCGTGGTCTATCCAAGCTCGCTGTTGCCAGAACCCTACAGAACGCTCTTCGGTCTGAATCCCATGGCAGGTGTTATAGAAGGCTTCAGGTGGGCGCTTCTTGGAACAGCACCACCTAGCTACTTAATAGCGGTTTCTGCTTTGATGGTGGTAGCACTTTTAGTCTCTGGAGCGTTCTACTTCAAACGCATGGAGAAGACCTTTGCGGATGTGGTGTAGGTAATGGATGAAATAGCGATTCATGTTGAAAACTTAGGGAAACGCTATCGAATCGGCCAGCGGGAACAATATAAAACGTTTCGAGATGCAATCACCAATGCGGCGTATAAACCATTCAGGTGCCTGAAGCGAGATAAAAGCTCTAACAAAGGCAAAGAATATTTTTGGGCCCTTAAGGATGTCTCGTTTGATGTTTCGCAGGGGGAAGTAGTAGGCATCATAGGAAGAAACGGTGCAGGCAAAAGCACTCTGCTGAAAATACTCTCACGCATCACTACGCCTACAGAAGGCAAAGTCGAACTTTACGGCCGGGTAGGCTCCCTTTTGGAAGTGGGGACTGGCTTTCACCCTGAACTTACAGGTCGCGAAAATATCTATTTGAGCGGCTCAATTCTGGGAATGCGAAAAAGGGAGATCGACGAAAAGTTTGAGGAGATCATTAAATTTTCAGAGATCGAAAAGTTTCTGGAGACACCAGTTAAGCGCTATTCAAGCGGTATGTACGTCCGCTTGGCGTTCGCTGTGGCAGCCCATCTCGATCCCGAGATATTGCTCATAGATGAAGTACTGGCGGTAGGCGACGCAGTTTTCCAGAAGAAGTGTCTCGGAAAAATGAAAGATGTCTCAGGGGAAGGGCGAACGGTGTTATTTGTCAGCCACAACATGAATGCTATCGAACAATTATGCGAATCTTGTATGATGTTCGAGGACGGCAAGCTCAAGACCTTTAGTAATGATGTCCGAGATATTGTTAAGAATTATCTTTTCGGAACAGAAAACGATTGTAGATTATCGGAATGGACAAATAGTGGAAATGATTTCCATAATCCTTGGTTCAAACCGCTAAAGTTCTATATTGG
>JBATEC010000027.1:0-2283 GCA_049663825.1 Methanothrix sp.
TGGTAGGTCCGGTGGGCAAGCAGCATCGCTATAAGCAGCATCGCTATGCTCTGGAGACTGATACGGAAGCCAGGAGGCCGGTGGTACTGTCTGCTGCGAAGGAGGAAGTCCATTCGGTATTACAGGCCCTTAATCAAATCGAGAAAAATCTTGAAGGCCACCAGGCGGAAGCAGAAAAAATGAGCGCAATAATGTCCAAGACAAGACAATTTTATGAGGAGATGGACAGAATTTTGAACCTCATGGACCAGTACACTCTGAAAGAATTGATTGAGCTTCTAGAGAGCAATAAAAAATGAATGGCTAATGCCGAATAGTATGACCAACCGCGCTAAAGAGCTTGAGGCGGCTGCAAAGGACATTGACCTCGAATCCTTGCAGGCGGCCAAAGCTGCAATCGTTGTGAACTGCCGGGAATACCTGCGCTGGGCTGACCTCTTCTCCCGCCGCCTGGAGGCCGTGGAGGCCGTGGAGCTGCACAAGTTCGCCCGCGCTCTGAGCCTCACATTGCTGGGCCACCTTCCCACCAGGCCCGAAACCTGCCCATTTTGCATACAGTACGACCGGGACCAAGCTTGCACCGGCTGCGGCTACGCGGCCACGCACGGGCGCTGTGATGCCGACGATTCCGCCTTCAGCCTCTTCATCGAAGCATTCCAGGAGTTGGGCAGAAGCGTCTACCTGGATACTGGCGAGCTTTGCTGCTCACCCCACGATGCCCGGATGCATCTCAATTTAACCATAAAGGCCACCCGTGACGTGGCCATGCGACTGCAAGAGGATCTTCCTTCCGCCGGAGCAAAGCGGCTCATGGAGCTGAAGGCTGCATATCTTGATACAATGGTCTGGTTTATTCCGGTACTGCTTTTAAGTGAAGAAGTCCGAGAAAGAAGTCTCCTGGTGAGAAGGATGCTCTTGAATTATTGGTGAAGCAAATCTTAATTTATCAAGCTGCCATCAATGCCCAGGATGCAGACCTGCTCCAGTTCGGATATCAGAAAATGCGCTCTGGTCATCGCCACCCTCACCTCATTCCTGCCGCCCTTCATGGCCTCCTCCATTAACATTGCTCTCCCCGCCATCGGGGCCGAGTTCTCCATGGATGCCATCCTTTTAGGCTGGATTGCCACGAGCTACCTGCTCTCTGCCGCAGTCTTCATGGTGCCCTTCGGAAAAATCGCTGATATCTACGGCATGAAGAAGGTCTTTTTCCTGGGCCTTTTCATATTCACGGCATCTTCCCTGGTCGCCTTCTTTGCTCCTAATTCTACGATTCTTATCGGCTCAAGGATTCTGCAGGGCATCGGCAGTGCCATGATCTTCGGTACGGGAACTGCCATTTTGGTCAGCGTATTCCCTGCGGCGGAGAGGGGCAAGATTTTAGGAATCAATGCCGCCTCCGTCTACCTGGGCCTATCGTTGGGACCTTTTCTGGGGGGCCTGCTCACTGAGTATTTTGGCTGGAGAAGCCTCTTTCTGATCAACGTCCCACTGGGATTCATTCCGCTGGCTCTGGGGATGTGGAAGCTGAAAGGCGAGTGGGCCGGAGCCAGAGAGGACCGGTTCGATCTCACTGGATCGGCAATCTACAGTCTGATGCTTGTGGCGGTTATGTTCGGCTTTTCTCTACTTCCGGCGTGGCAGGGGGCAGCGCTGGTACTGGTGGGTGCAGCTACCTTTCTCCTGTTCATCCGCTGGGAGTCGGGGGTGGCCTGTCCTGTGCTGGACGTGCGTCTCTTCAAAAATAATCGGGTCTATGCTTACTCCAATCTGGCGGCCCTCATCAGCTACAGCGCCACTTTTGCCATAACCTTCCTCTTGAGCCTCTATCTGCAGTACATCAAGGGGCTTGCGCCTGATCAGGCCGGGCTGATCATGCTGGCCCAGCCGGCCATGATGGCGATTTTTTCACCATTTACGGGAAGGCTCTCCGACAGGATGGAGCCGCGCCTGGTGGCCACCGCCGGAATGGCACTAACATTTGTGGCCGTCTTGGCATTCGTGTTTTTGAGCGCAGAGACAAGCCTCATTTTCATCGTCGCCTGCCTCATCACTCTGGGCCTGGGGCTGGCATTATTCACCTCGCCCAATACCAATGCCATCATGTCCTCCGTTGAGCCATGCCACTACGGCGTTGGGTCGGCTACCCTTGGAACCATGCGTCTGGTCGGGCAGGTCGCCAGCATGAGCTTTGTCATGATGGTCTTCTCGCTGTATCTGGGTGAGGTGGAGATCATTCCACAGTACATGCTCAATAGGATATCAATTACTCGACTTTTGCGA
>JBATEC010000028.1:0-5067 GCA_049663825.1 Methanothrix sp.
TGGGGTATTGGTATGTTAATTTGGAACTGTAACACTAGCGAATGATTAAGACATATTGAAAGAGTCTCGAAGAGTTGTTGAAGCTCATTTGCCGGACGCAATCAGGATAGAAATGAACGGTGGTCGAGCTTCAGCAACTCAGCCACCATTGCCTATATTCTACTCAAAGAGCGTACTGAGAAAGAGCAGCAAATTGCCAACCGTAAAGAGCAGAATAGCGAATGCTCCAATCATTTTTTTCGGCGTGGATCGAGCTATGAACAGGATGATGAACATAACCGCTAGAATAGAAAGAGAAGCCAGGAGTACCCTGCGCATGGGTATGAGAATGAGTTTTGTTAAGCCATAGTAGTATGTGATGTAATCCCACAAGCTGGAAGTGGAGTAAAATATGGCTTGATAAACAGACAGCGAAATGACCACCAAAAGTATGATAAGTATCAACCGTCTATTCCATTTTGCATATACATTAATTTTTTTAGAAATATTATCATATACTTTTGATATATGAAGCCCTAAATAATTATTTATCTGATCAATCTTATCATTTACAAGGAAATACTCAGAGGCTAGAAGGACTCCTGCCAAAAAGTTTGCGATGATCCCCGCTTGCTCTAAAGTGCTGGAATCCAAGCCTGTTAAGGCAAGTTGAATATCAATTAATGGCATTATTCACTTCATCTTCCCAGGCGGTCTTACTTTTTTCATGTGGGTGGTTGCCGTCTGGAGCCACAACAGTTGTCCAGAGCCCCATTATCGTCCAGATATGTTCAGCTAAACCTAAAGTCATTGCTGTTAACCTTGCCATTCGCCACATTTGATCTTGATTTGCCTCAATTTTGCCCAAATTCTTAACGTTTTCATAAGTTGTGCCAATTTATAAACCCTTCCTGAGCAGATGCCATGAGCATTGGCTGCAAGACAGAATTGCTGTATGCCCACAGCCTTCTCTGTGTTCTCTGTGCTTCCGGCATTTTCGCCTCAGGCTTTGAGCTGCTCCTAACATACTTGCTGTAGATGCAGAAAATCCGGTCGGCCAGCTCTTTCATCTTCTGCAAGTGAGGTCTCCCTGTGCCAGTGAAGCCTGAAGATCTTCAGGACAACCTTTAAGGGTTCCAAGCCAAATTCATTCATTAGAGTTTAATCGAGGTGCATACTATGATAATTACTACAACCCCAAATATTGAAGGCAGCCGGATAGTGGAATATCTCGGGTTGGTGAATGGTGAGGCAGTCATGGGTGCCAACATCTTCGCGGATATGTTTGCTGGTATTCGCAATGTGATCGGTGGACGATCTGGCGCTTATGAGAAGGAGCTGCGCAAGGCCAAGGAGATCGCTGTCAAGGAGATGGAGCAAGAGGCAGCACGGCTGGGTGCAGACGCCGTTATCGGGGTCGATCTGGACTACGAAACCATCACATTCGAGCAAGGTGGTAGCATGCTGATGGTTATTGCCAGCGGTACAGCGATTAAGCTAGAAAGCCATTGATAATTATCCCTCCCTGAATAGAGTTATCTTTGAAGGATAGAATTCCTCGCAGGGGCACCATATATTGGAGAGATGATAATAGAACCAAGGGCAGCAGCATTATCTCTTAGCAACGGCTCTTGGGTTCGGAAGCAGGAGAACTTTCGGCATCCAACGTAGGCAGGCTCAGTTTCGTAGGCGATTGCTAGCTCGCGCCCTGTTGCATAAAAAATATCAAGGAAATGTTACTGAGCCTTCAAGAACTCCTTTTGAGCTGCATCGGCTTCGGCCCGAGTCTGATCGGCTTCTTTGAAGGTACAAATCATCTGATCGTGGTATTCTTGAGCCATTTCCGCGAACTTGGTTACTTGATCGTGGTAACTAGATGCCAGATCTCTCAAGGCTTGCGCTTCATCGAGAAGCTTCCTCAACTCTTCGTTCTTCTCAAGCTGCTCTCTTCTTCCTTTGAACTCTGCATGCAGAGCAGCGATCTTATCTACCAGTTGCTTCTCTTTATCCGGGCTTAAAACCTCAGTCTGTTGCCGAAACTCCAGGTGATCCATCTCGCGTTGCAGATCTCTAATGGAGCGCTTATCAGTGAGATTGTACTTCTTCCGGATATCGTCTATTCTTGCATAGAGCTGGCTGGTCTTCTCGTTGGACTCATCTCTCTTCTTCTTGGACTGTGCCACGTTCTTGTTACTCTCGTCCCGCAGCTTCTTGAATTCTTGGGCCTTGTCAATCAGCTCTTCAGTGGCCCTGTTGAGCTCATTTCGCTTGGCGGCCCATTTGCTCGCCTCAGCATTTAATTGACTGCATCCATCCTTGAAGGCAAGGGACTCCTGCCTGAGTTTGCCTCTCTTATCTTCCAGTTCTGCCAGCATCCCCCGTATGTCCTCCTGTTCCAGTCCGCGACTGGGATTTATCTCACACTACATATCCCTTTTACGTATTAACCTTTTTCTCGGCTTTTCACTTTTGGCATTTTGTAGAAGTAGAACATCCAGTCGGCCACCTTCGTAATTTTCTGCAGGTTATGGTCTCGCGCGAGCGAGTATGGCCGGATTGTCGCCTGTCTGGAGACCGATCTGCATTGCCTATCTTACATGAAGACCTTCACCCACCTAAATCCTCCCGCTCTAATCCGCAGCGAAAAAGTTTTAAGTATTCATATAATTGTAAATATTTATTTATTTTATATCCAAAAATCAGCATAACCTAAAATCGTGCCAGAAAACAAGGGAAGGTATAAGGTATGGAGATCAAGCAATTCTGCCGCATCCTTTTTTGGATGTTTGTACTGCCTGTAGTCGGACAAGGCGTTGATCAGGCAGGTGCAATCCAGTCCGTCCCTCCATGGCTGGAGAATATAAACCCTGCCGACTATTTTCTTATTACATCAGACTTAATCCCCCCTTTGTCTTTCAGAAAGATCCCTTATGAGGTTATCAAACGCGATATACAAGATCGAGATTCTCATATTCAGTTTTTTGAAGTATGGGTATATTGGTGTCTAAGTCTCTCGTAATTGGTCTTTTGGCAAACCAACAATCTATAAAAAATACAGATAAAATAAAAGCGAATGCATTTGGATGCTAGATGCTCAATGGGACATCAGTCATTGATTTTAAAGAGCATTCAACGAAGGAAGATGTTGGCAAATTTCTAAAAACAATTTAAAATCGCGATCCGTTGTGATAATTTTACATCCCATAGGGCACATTACACAATTCAATGTGCAAAAGAGCATGATATAATTTTAATTTTTCTTCCAAAATATTCACATGATCTGAATCCAATCGAATTCATATGGAAAAGCATTAAGCGAGTAATATCCAGGAACGTTGTCCGTGATATAGAACACATGAGGTCACTGATTCAGGATTCATTTCTCGCAAACGCTTTAAAACTAAGCTTTGCAGGGTATTGGATCGATCGTTTTCTTGGAGGGGCAGATTGGTTTAAAAATTTAGGTTCCTGACTATAAGGTACTCAAGATCTTCCCCAGTTAACTGCAAAGCAGGACGCTCACTCACAAATGGCATAATATTATACTGGGTACCAAGTATTAAAATATTGCTATGTTATTTTAGAAGCTAAACACTAGTTTCCAGAAACCATGTGCCTGTGACCAAACGCACAACCGGAACCAAGTCCTTTAATCTCATTTCGGCCGAAAAGTGTATTATCTATAACGATTAGATAGATATCTTGCTGCGAGATAAGGCTATAGCCGATTAAGCTTTGAGAATTGGGCACCTCGCTTAATTGCGAAGTCTTCGGTAAATGCGAGAATCTGTCGTACCTCGTTTTGTCTTGTATGAACGCGGCAAGAATCGAAATGTGTGCAGGCGAAGCGGGAACAGGCTCTTCATCTATGATGACGAGTCCCTGTAAGACGGGCGCTGTGCCAAAATCCAGTGCTGCCTCGCCGTTGCCTGTGTGATGGCGCAGGGCGGGATCAAGGCCGCCACTACGGTGGTGGGTCCCTTCGAGAAGGGCATTGTGGATCGGTGCTTGACTCGCCTGAAACATCACTGTATTATCGCTCATTTAACCTCAGGATCACTTGTAATCTCCATCTTCCCCCTGGCCCTTCTTCTTCTAGCTTATCCATAAGTCCCGAAACCCTCACCATGGCCTGGCCGGAAGAAAAGAATGGGAAAATTGTGCTTGAACCAGGCAGCCAAGATGCCGCTCATGACGGCATCGCTATGCTTCGCCTTCCTGGCCAATTCTGCCCAATATCCTTTCTGAGATTGTTGAATTGGATAAAAATCTCCTCGCTCCTGCTCGGTGCTAAATCCAGAATTTTAATGATGATATTACACGGAAGTGTCTATTAATATTAGGGATTGCATCTTAGGGTCTGGAGTGCTAAAATGAGACTTAGAGTAATCAGCGCCAGAAATGAAATCCCAAATTTGAACCCAAATGAGAAGACAGTTCACCTGGCCTTCCGGGCCAGCAATGTAGATTTCCTTAACCTGATGCAGAGATGCCCCAGGCTGAGAATGATTCAGGTCCCGCCATCCTACCGCAAGACCATGTCCAGTGCCATCCAGGTATTCCTGGAGATGCAGGGCGTTGAGATGCTGGAAGGCGACGTGTGGGGCCACAGAAAGGACCTGGATGAGTACTTCACCGTGGACGACTCCACCCTGGAAGAGATTCGCGCCATGGCCGCCAGCGGCGCATCAGCTGACGAAGTGGCCAATCAGATTCAGAGGAAGGCCAGGATTGGCTTGGAGCTGATCAAGTACATCGCCAAGACCAAGATTACTGCTTGAGCCAGCACAGGTCGTTGGCAAGAGGGCGGGCACAAGGCCTGTTAGAAAGGGTTCCGGTAATTCGGACGCTGTGTGAGATTCCAGCGCTGTCCCGCCTTCGAGCCCTGTTTAATGTAGAGCTTCGGGCAGGGTCAGGCCGTCACTTCGCGGTGTATTGGCTCCCCCCTAAAAGGGCGCTGTGGATCGGCGCTGGCCTGCTTGGAACTTGATATCGCATTTTCTTGATGATTTCCTTGGGGGTGGATATGGCCTTTTCTCAACTTGAAGCGAAAGCCTTATACGTCGGCAATTGACGTATAATATATTG
>JBATEC010000029.1:0-28022 GCA_049663825.1 Methanothrix sp.
TATCCTCACTTACTTCCCACTTTGTGCCCATAATCCTTATTTCAGGATTTCATCAATCACTTCCCCAGGAGGATGCGACGGAGATCTCGGCGTTCACAGTAGCAGGATCAAGTAGCGTAGATCCAAATCGCCTCATCATGTCACGCAAGATATTACCCGCCTCTTCAGCTTTAATCCTCGGGCGCTTCCACGAGCAGCTCATCATGTATTGTACTGGGATGGCATTAACTTATGATTTTTATTTACAACTGTTGCTTGCGGGTTATTATTTTGATCTCTTGCTATCGTTTGCGGGTAACTGCGGGTAATCTTTTCGGATACCCGCAGGTCAATATAAATATGCTCCGATGGTTTTGCGGGTGTGCGGGTTATTTTCTACTATCCTCACTGAAAAAATCGGACAAAGGACTAAATGTACCCCCTGCCTGGAAAATCTGGCAGGGAGGAAAAATGACCCGCATTACCCGCAAGCCCGCAAAGCTTATGCCATTTTCGCTATGCATAAGTTCATTTTACTCTCAGAAGATGCTATCAGATTACCCGCAGATTACCCGCAAAAATGGGTTTAGGCCACTGTCTGGCCCAAATCCAGGGAGGATTGTCCACGATTGTCCATGCGAGCTCTCCTCACAAACAGAGGTATACTCGGCTCTTTCATGCTCTGACCATTGGCTCTTTCCAGTGCCTCCAGGAACCACACACTAAAAAGATCTCTATTGTTTCCCAGGAATGAGCCGAAGTTACTATCCAGGATATAGGTCCGGCTATAGTCCGAAGCGTCTCTGGTAGTCCTGCCGGCAGCCTGCATGATGCTTATGGCAGTTTGCAGATTGTACCAGTGCCACCCATCCAGCTCATTCCTTATCCTGATTGCTTTACTCCCCAAATCAGGATAGGGAACCTTACACTGGATATTTAGCGGAAACTGAGGCCCTTTCAGATCAAGACCTCTTGTCATACCGTAGCTGAGAAGAATCTTATCCTGGTTGCGCTTCCACTCATCCAGTGTCATATCTCCTGCAGGACCGGACTCCTTCATCATTACCCGTGGATCGTGCTGCATGACCTGATAGAACTCACTGGTCAGGGCTTTGCTGTGGCAATGGACCAGGGTATGCCTTCCAGTAGCCTCGGCCTGGTGCAGCTCTATGATCCTCTCCGCCATTGCCTTAACGCTGCCGTCAGTCCTGGAGTTTCTACCCATGCCGCAAACCGGCGCATATATGATTTTTCTCCGGTCTACAGGTATGGGATGAGGCATATTCACCTTACTGAAGTCAGAGCACAGGAGCGAAGAGGTCGGTGTAGCTGATGCCATGATCAGCTTCATACCTTTGGACCAGCTACCAAAGAAGACCTTTGCCATGATAGGCTTGAAGATATTGCTTTCAATAAGATAAGGCTCATTCTTCTTCAAGTACAGCCCTATGATATCTGCCTGCTGCAGCTTTCTATCAAGACCTCTTATGTTGCCAGTTGCGGACTTAAGCAGCATCCGGGCGTTATTCTCTTCTCTCTGTGAGGGATTCTCTTGCGAACTCATATCCTCTAGCAGATCCCTTATCGCTTCTAACCGGGACATCTCCCGTGCTCGATCCTTTTCAAGATCTTTCTTCCACCTGATAAATCCATCAAGATTAATGCGTTCATTAGCGATAATCGAAGAAGGAAGCGGGACAGTCGCCAGATTCAAGAGCTCTCTTTCCAGCTGATCGGCTTCATCTACAAGTAGGACAGGCCTCTCCTTCACTCTTGGGTTGGCCAGGGCATAAGCAACAGTGGTTACCCCAAATCTTGAGCTGAAGAACGCGCGCCTGGCCATCAGATAGGGACACTGACTCCTTTCAGGGCAATCCTTTTCCCTCTTGGAGTATGCACACTCAGAACAGTTGACGCCCTCCACATAAGCACAATCATAGTTGGCTCTACCCAGAAGAGAAGGCACCGCATCCCCTCCAGGATCTAACAGCCCTGATTCGTGTATCTGAGCTACTAGAGTCCTCTGTGTGGTACAATATGTGACTGGGCAGCCCTTGGCATATCCTTCATAATTCCCCACGGTAGAGAGAATCAGCGTTTTGCCGCCTGAGGTTGGAACCTCCAGCTCAGCAACAAACTCGCTCCCTGACTCGTCTATTAGAGATATGAGCTTTCGAGTTGCCTCGGCCTGGCCAGGCCTGAAAGACTTTATGCCCGGCAGACCAACGTAGGTTGCCAGGATCTCATCGGTAAGAGAGTCGTTCATCATAGGATCGTCTCCTTGACAGGCTGCGAGCAATGAGCTGCACTAAGTGCTGTGCCGGAAGGTTCAACAGGAACGTCGTGCCTCTGCTGCCATCCCTTCTTTTCCTGCTCGTTCTGCTGCTCCTCTTTTTTCCTCTCTTCCTCCGCCTTCTTCTCCGTCCTCATCTTTTCACCTTCCGGCATATAGAATTCGAAGGTTTTCCGGTGGTAGTCGTACTCAGCCCGAAGGTAGATGTCCTCCTCACCAAATCGTTTTTCATGGATTTCCTTCAGCCGGTTCAGGAGAGTTTTGCGACCAACAAAAACGCTATCACCGTACATGTTTGATATTTGCAATGCTTCGGGAATTTCCCTTGCTGCAAAGTGTTCATATACCCCAGCATTGTAAAACCTCATCACGTAGACCCTCTCAGATCCCCACAGCTCAGCCCATGAGGTAAGAAAATCCTCCCATGCTCTCTCCTCTATGCCCTCAGTCATCAAAGCTCTCTCTGCAGCCAGACTATTGAACCCAGGCCAATCCGAAGGCAGACAAAAATCGCATATTGCCGCTAACATCTTCATGGCTTCAGTGAACTCCGAGAGATTGGACCATTTCTTGGTAGGACCCGGTCTGCCTGCCAGTACCCAGGCCTCAATGATGGTGATGAGCTTAGCCAGAATCTTCCCTCGATTCTCCTGCAACCACGTTTCGAAGGCCGGTCCAGGATGTCGAAAATCTGTCCGAAGCTCCGGATGGGCAGTCCGGGCATTCAGCTCAATGATGAAACCTCGCAACATCAAGTCCCTGGTTGAAGTAAATTGAGTGCCGTTGATGACCCAGCAGGTATTATGTTCCAGGTGCCTTCGCTCATTACTGCCCAACACCCGGTCACTCCAGACAGTCGAAGTGAACAGGCTGCAGAGGGTATGGCTGGAAAAGTTCCTATCCACGTTGTCGATCATGATCTCTTCCGGCATCTGTAGAAGAGAAGTCAGGATCTTCTTTCTGATCTCATCCTCGTCCCTGATAGGTGGCCATTCATCAGGTCGATGTCCGGTGTAGATGTAGCTGGGAACCCGCGAGAGCTTCGATCCACCGGTTTGATGCTGCCGCTTATTGATGAATGCAACCGGCATGGGGCCATTAACCATTCGGCGAATGAGTGGCCGGAGGATAAAGGCCATGGCGTTCACCTTATCAGCCGCATCCTCGAACCGAAAGCCTTCCAGTACCTCAGCAAAGATCCAGGCTGCCGCATTCTGCGCATCTTCTTTAGTAGGCATCTTTGGCCGATCAGCCAGGCAAAATCCAGGAGGAGGCTGGTAGAATAGACCGGTTCCGCTGTCATACCCTGGCTCTTCCAGCAAACTCCCGTCAGGCCGGAATGTGGGATGCTCGATCAATCCTGAAAGAAGAGGAACTCCGGCCATAGCTGCGCCACCACCAAGCGCCAGAATATCCTTGAGGACATCTGTAGGCACCTTGATTTCTAAAAAAATCTGGCCGCCTTTGTCGCAGGTGATTATCTCTTCGATCTTCAGAAGCCGGTTTAATATGCCTCGCAGGCTATCTACATTCAGAGCTTGCGGCCTGGCAACCTCTACGATATCCTTATCGATTTTAGTTTTCACACGCTGGATTCGCAGGAGCTCCCCATCCCGAACCAGTAAGGTCGGCGCAGTTGGCTCCTCTTGATGAAGCTCATGGATACCTTGAAGGATGGCTCTTGTCTTTTCCACAAAAAGAGCCTTAGCGTCAAACTGCACCAGTGGACGTTCATCTGTAGCACCTTCTTCAGAGCAACCCTTAGGAACGACATAACCGCGTGCTGCCAGTGCATCAAGAGCAAGAGCATACTTATCCGGATATCTTCGCTTCCAGCCTTTCAGAGATCCGCGCTCACATTCGATTATGCCATTTAAAATGGCCGCGAGTTCAACCGGCCCGCCGGAAACCTGACACCGATAGCATCTAAAGGTGTTTGTCTCTTTGTAGATCACCAGATTATGCCCGCCTTCGCTGCCATGAACGGGATGGGGCCCCTCAAGCCGATCTCCCCTATCTACATATTGCCAATCGTCCGGCATAAGCTCCGAGATTGGTATGGCCTTCATCCAATCAGGCTGGCTGATCTCGCCGGATGAGATATTGCAATCTACCCTAGTATCGTGTTTTCTGGCGGGAATTGGATTGCATGTAGCTGATTTTTCCTTTTGCTTTTGCTTGACACTAAAGATCCCCAGCACCTTTCTGATCATTTCTACCGAGACCTTAGCCGGGCTCATGTCCTTGATTATCTCATATCTCTTGCCGGAAGGATGCAAAGAGCCGGGGCCAACTACAAATGAGCGGTAGAGCTTGAAATCCCCTATATGTTTTCCATCTTTTTCTAGAGGTCCGTGGTCTCCATATTTCGCGCCTAGATCTTTGGCCTCATTCTCCTCAACAAGGTACGAAAAATGTCTGCCCTTCCCGGTCCGAACAATCAAGGTGGCCAGGGGAACAAGGTCAAAGCAACCCGTATTTTCAAGGGCATTCAGATCGTCCTCATCCAGAATGAGAACTCCGCCATAGCCTGAAACCGGTCCATAGTTCCCTCCGGCTGCAATCCAGCTTTGTAGGATCTTATGATCCGCCGGGTAGTTGCTTATATCTGGCCAATCATTATCTTTGGGCTTCTTGAGATCTATTTCACCCAACTCGGCCATCAGCATTTCAGGCAACAGTACCTTATAGGACGCCCAGAAAGCCAACGCTTCAGGCCCTTTTCCCTGGGCATCAAAAGCCTTCCTAGTGAGTTCCTTAAGCTCTTCAGGGATCTTGACTTTCCAGGAGTTCTTTATTCTGTTTATGCCTCGGAGTATGACACCCTCAGGGGGATTTTCAGTCTCCGATTCCTCGATAGCCAGCTGTATATTGGCGATTCTTGAGCTAAGCTCTCTCTTGGTAATTCCAGCCCTTGCGAACCTCGCTCCGGGAATGCTCAAAAGTCTTTCTGGTATTTGGACCGGCTCCATGCGGTCCAGAATAGTCCTGAGACTATCCAGCTTATCTGATACTTGAGATAGCTTTATTACCTTAGATGAACTACTATTCTTTAACATAACTAACTCCTATGGAGCAGCCGCAAGCGTGAGGCGTTTTTGGCTGCTCTCTAGATTTTATTCCCTAGCCAGAGGCTTTGATATGCTGATAGCTTCTCCGACCACTGTTTATTCGCATTAGGTCCTCCTTCGTTATCGCGCCACTTTCCAATGCTATATCGAGATGCTTTATTGCCGCTCGGAAAATCCAACTTGGGCGTTCTCCGAGTGTCTCAGTTAGCGTTTTCATGAGCAATGCTTCCTCATGAGGAAAGTAGACTGCGTGCGTTTTTCCGAACATGCATATCACCAATGAATGTCAAATCTTTGAGCTTAAATATCTTGTGTTCATATTACCCATTATGTTAATAATTTATTGATTAACATGAAATATTTTTCGAATTATGATGCATAGATACATCAATAAATACTAATTACACAGTAAACTATAGCACACATATAGGATCCATTTGACTTTCCCCGTTCTCGTTTGTCCTTTACGTCTTTAGTATTCCACATCTTTCCATGCCTACGCCTACACTATGTTTTTACGTAGTGTCCAAATGTCAATTAATCAAAAATAAATTAAAAATCAAATAGATGGTCTTGTCTTTTTCCACTAGGCAATCTCTCCTTCCTTCGTCTAGCAATAATGGGATCTGATGTCAAAGCTGATGGCAAAAGATAGAATGGGTTTTTACGGCCCGCTCTTTTCAGTTCCTTTTCTTGCCTCCATTCTTCGGCGGATCTAATGCCGAAGGCTGCTTTATGGTAATTATAGAGATTTTTCTCTATCTCCTCCTCAGTCATAACTTCACCTTCCTGTAAATCGATGAAGGCAGGAATACAGCCCCAAGTTGCTATAACATTGTAAATCTCTAGACTTTCAAATCCCAGAATGGGGGATATTCGATCCATAGCGCCACTAATTGTTTTCTGGACCCTTTTAATTTTTAGGGCCTTTTCAATTGAGGCAACTCTTTCCTTATAGTCAGCGCTCTCTTTCTTCTCCAAACCTTCGAACCCTATATCAAACGAATGGGTGTTGCAGATATCTTCCTTATCCCTCGCCTTTCGGAAAATATGTGGTATTAAGTGAATAATAACCGGTCCTCTTTCGCCATTGTACAGCTTGGGGCCGTAACCAGCAAGGAAGAAGCTCATGGTTATTTCCTCTGTAATGCCAATCTGCTTATCTGGCCCCATTTTCCCCATGATTGCGACCTGAACCTCGATATGGAAATCATCAGGCCTCAGCCTAAGGTAGTCATCTCTAAAGCTTGGTGCATCGAATGGCTGGGCAATCCAATTGTCTGTTGCACAGATGCCTGCATGCCGATCATAAAAGAAACAAGAAGGCCATCCTGGATATTTGCTGTAATGTTCAACGAATCTGCCATCTGCCATCAAGACGTCGTATTCCGATTTAGGAATAAACCGTACTAGAGTAGACGTTATATCTTCGGACGATTCGTATCTCTTTTCTTGGTAAGCTTTGAAAGACTGTTCAACGACTTCTTTCCTCAATTCATGTGGCAAATTATTTCTTAAATATTCTGCTGTGTTTGACTTTAACAATTTGCCGGCCAATTCAAAAACTTTCCAGACGTTCCCGGATAAAGGAACATTCATGCCAATGGTATATGCGCCAAGAAGATGTTTTGAAAGGCTTTCATCGTCAGCGCATGCGATTACCTGCAAAGGCAAAGGCACTGGCTCATCTAGCTGGTTTAAAATCTCGCCTTCGATGAACTTCTCCACGCTCCAATCGAAAAGCGACTGATCATCCATTGATTCAAGGCCTACTCTAATAGCTATGGCCTTCTCCCTAATGGCTTGAGCAATTAGGGTCCGATCATTATTGTCTACTGATCTCATTGCTGATCACACTCTTGTGTTTTATTTAACTTGAAAATGAATGGAAGATATCCTGACCATCAGCCCACCTTATCAGGTTGCCTTAACGCATCCTGCGGGAAATTGTTCATTGCTTGCTTTTGGATCAAGATAGCTGAGAGAATTCATGCATTTAATATTATTTATATTATTCAATGCATCATCTCTCCATTTTGACCAAGACAAATTCGGTCCTATCCACTCGTAGCCTTTTTTAAGTGAAATAGGAGATCCCATGACCTTGCCATCCCCGTTAAGCAGAATCGCTATGAAGGACTCATCTTCTAAGTCCGTGCGCAAAAGCGAAATACGCCGTCCAACGTATGGGCGAAGCATATTCCCTACGTCGATAGGAAGAGCCAGTCTTCTTTGGCCAATACCTAGCGCTACAAATCCCTCATTTTCCTGGATGTCATGAACGACTCCACAAAATTCTTCCCAGGGAGCACATCGAGCGATGGTTTGCGTTTTCATTACTCATCGCCCCTAGCTCTCTCTTGAAGATACAGCTCCAATGCCCCGTCTTCTCGCAGGCCGATGAATATCCGATCGCCTTTCTTAACGCTCAAACTCTTTACCCAGATCGAAGGCAGGCATAAAAACGCGCTACCATTAATCACCTGCACTCGTCTTGCTCCCAATTGAAGATCCACCATCACAAATCACTATAGTAAGCAATATGATAGGCATTTATAAGGAATTTCTTCTATACATTTACTTAAAGAATAATCGTTTATACAAATCGTAAAAAGATATTAATGGTTATTGCATGCGATTAGTGGATTTAAGGCCTAAAAAGGAATTGGTCTCTCTCCTTCGAAACGTGTCAATTCGCGAGAATCTTTTCCCAATCCAATGCCTCCATGATATTTTCTGCCCGCTTTGCGGCCCTGTCTTTAGTCAGGTCCGCCCAGTTCTCAGGAGGATTACCCTGTAACGCCTTCTTGACCTCGCGCAACTCTTTTCTCATATCAGGTATCCCAGCCGAATCCATAGCCGTTTCTATGAGCACATCAATATTGAGAAGCTTCTCGATTTTGCTCTTGGCAATCCCCCTTGCTTTTTCTTCAAAAGAGTCTATCGCGTGCTCTTCTAAAACCTCATCTGGCGGAAGAACTTTAGCGGTTGCTCCATGCTCTGCCAGTTTGCGCTCAAGATACTCGATCCTCTGAGCGGGAGGCATAGCGTTTAGCTCAATCCTTTTTGCCCTCCAGGTCTTCTCACCCACCTTTTCACCAGTAAAGTACTCTTTTTCTAGCGGCGTCAACTTTAGAGTCTGTGGGATGGCTTTTTTTCTAGTAAAATCTTCGGTCTTTAAGCCCATTTCTAAGGCCTCATGCAGATTCAGGCCTAGGTCTATGACATCTACATGATACCCAGGCATTCTCTTGGTCTCTTCTCTCAGCGTCCTGAGGATATTATAGCCATACGGATCGCTATCATGCAGGACAAAAAGTTTGTAATCAGTTCCTTTATCGGCATTTTGAAATAAATTACGTATTGCCTCGGTTGCATATCCTTCGGAGGCTACTATAGCCATATCGTAGCGTTCAGGTATCTTTGCAACTAAGAACGGTTCTACAAATCCCTTCTTTTCCACGTAAAGAATTTTGTTGTATAACCAGGATGGGAACTGGTAATTTTCAACTTCACGTGTACCGATAAGTATTTTGTTCCCTGTATGCGGTTCATAGAGGTAACCCCTCGGTTCATAATAGAGCATCTTGAGCTTGCCGTATCGCCGCTGGTAATCCACTATAACATCCTGTGAAAAGTAAGAGTGTGTGAGCGTTTTACCAGTATAAGCCTGAATCTTCGGCCTTACAGCATAGTGGAGGTCTTTCACAGAAATGGGATATAATTCTCCAGCCGTCACGATTGTATAGACATCTGGGATGACCCTGAAAACTGCATCGTTAAGGTCTTCATCGATGCCGTCCTTCAACCGATTTCGTTCCGCATCTCTCCTTTCTTGACTGACCGCATCTCTTTCGCGCTGCTTTCCTTCCTTATAGAATACCTTACCCACCGACCAGAGTGCTTGAGCAACGAGATAGGCTATCTGATTCGGGACATTGATTCGTGTTTTTCCTCTATCTAGGAACTCCAGAGCAGGGCTTATAATATGCAGAGCTACTGCGACATTACGCTTGATACTCCAAATAGATCCTGCAGGGTGCGCATAGCACTCTTTCATGAAGTTATCGAATCCATATGCTGCAACCTTCTCTGTATACAAGAAGGTTGAAGCTAATGGATCTTCGAAGGTAGGGCTGAAGTTCAAGGCATGAAACATCGCTCCTTGATCTGCCTCGACCTCAGCTGCTGCAGCCTCTACTATATATGGTATCCCTTCTGCTTCTCCAGCCAATCGCTTGTAGTAATACCTATCTCCGACAATCCCAAACCATTCTGAGAATCTCAAACGGAACTGCTCAGATCCTATGAATCCCAAGACACCCGGAGATGGCGGCTCAGCGATCGTTTTCATAGCTTTCAGCAGATCCGAAATGATTTCTGGCTGATCTTCAAGATCGATTAGATAACGAATACCAGGAAACAGGTCACATACGGCTTTGGCTTTGCTATTGGCCGATATGCCTCGGAATTGTTTTACTAAATCCCTTAAGGTCAGCTTGGTCCCATTCCTGATGTGGGTGAAGATTTGCCGTTTAAGTGTGTCATTGTCATACCAGGCAGGAGACGTTAAATCTCCAGGCATGAACTTCCGCCAGGATTTTCCTGTCTTTATAGTCGGTCGGTAAATTTCTGAGATTTTCTCATTGGCTGAGTTAGCAAGATTACCGTCCTGTTCATCATCCTCAAAGTAGGTGAATCTTACCAGGCCGTGAGGATTGGTGAGTGCATAGGATCGTGCCCACCATAAGGGATCGAAGTCTAGCGCAGCTGGATTTGAGGGTAATGTCAAAGCGATCTTCGTCCCTGAGGTATCCGGCGCATCTTCCCTCCCGTGACTGACCTGAATATTTCCCAACGGATCTGGCTGGGCATAAATGGAGTGCTTTGTTCCTTGAGAGGTGATCTGAACCGGTTCGCTACTCCCAAGTGCATAGGGCATTCCCAGGATCGTTTTTAGGGCATTGCCTTGCTGCCCGCGACTTGGAGAGCGATAATTCACCTTGTCGCTGATGCGAACATCGAAGTCCATGATCCGGTCCACGGTCTCGGGCTTGATGCCCGCGCCATTATCGGAAACGCTAATATGTACGTTTCCATCTTCCTTTATTATCCTCAGAAAAATCTCTGGAACTCTGCCTGATGTCTCAGCAGCATCAAGAGCATTATCCATGAGCTCTTTTACAACCACCGAGGCGAATCTATTCGCTGGCTGACCAGTCTGTGCGGTGAGCTCTCCTACGCTGAAGAACTCGCTTGTTCGCGAGATCTCGGCAACAACTCGATTAAGCGCTGCCATGTCGTTGCCTCCTGTAATGGCCGCATGAAGTTGGGGATGAGAAGCTAACTGATCCAAAGATCAAGTAGCTCATCTTCAAATAGGGTCCCAATTTCGCCGAGTTCTCTTCTATCATGCCTTCGATCCCTTGATGATCCGTTAGTTTCAGTATGGAGGCCTTCATTTTATAAATATATATGTCTACTTATATGTTTATCTTTAAAGAATAATCGCTTATACAAATTATGAAAAGATATATGCGGTTATTGTTGGCGATAATTTCATTAAGGATTAACTGATATGAATCCATAAGGGGAAGTAAAAATGGAGAAATGGAGTAAAATCAGGGTAATGATTATCAAAATTTTATTGGATGATGAGGGGGTATCAGGGAGGGTGCTTGCAGAAAAATTGGATAAAAAACAGAGCAATTTAAATAATCTAATTAAGGAATTAATCGAAGAACATATAATATATAGAGGTCCTCAAAGGATATCTACAAAACCAACGGAAGAATATATTCATATAAGAAGGGGCAGAGAAAAGCATCCAGAATACAGGGAGACACCTTATTTCATCGAACGGAATATTGAAACGCTCAATAAAATTTTATACATAATTGAAAAGGAAGCGGATAGTAAATTTAAGGCAGATGAAAGGCGAATATATATCTTGCGTAGCAAATATGTTCAGAATCTGAAGGCGGAATATCCAGAAGAAATAGAAGCTCTCTTAAAGCAAAAAGTTGGTCTTAGCATAATAAATACAAATGAATGGACGAATATTTGGGAATGAAATTCAAATTCCAAGCCTAGGGATATGCGCAAGGTAGCTTTGCTTCAGGTCTCTTTCATCAATGTGAATATAACGTCCGATGGCATCGCCAAGGGTATCGCCGCGAAGGATATCGACATAATGCATGGGCATCCCAGACCTTATCAGGTGAGTTGAGAAAAAGTGCCTCGTGCAATGAGGTGTAAATTTATCCTCAAGCTTAACTGCATTAGGGTTATGCAGTCCTACTCTCGTTGCGTGTTTCGTAGTAAACTCTTCTATTGATCGCCTAGAAATTCTATCGCCTGACTTGTTGAGGAACAATGCCGGCCCGTCCGATCCTTTTCTGCCCTTCCTCGCTGCCAGCCATTTCTGTAGGACCGTAATACACTCATCATCCAGATAGACCAGCAGGTTGGTGCGCTTTGGCGTTGGCTTGATTCTGAGCTCTCCTCGATTCAAATCTATGTCGCCTACGTCTATACGTGTCAATTCACCTACTCGTAGCCCTGTCTTCAAGAGAATGACAAGTATGCATCGATCTCGGGTGTCCAGGATAGAATTAATTAATCGAGATGCCTCTTCGACCTCGATCAACTTGCGTGTCTCAGAATGGTTGTCTTTCTTGAATTTGCGTAGATATCTTCTTCTGAATGGTAGGATGGGATTCTCTTGAGTGAAGTCCTCAGCGATCAGAAATTCGTAGAAGGCACTCAGGCATGAATAGAGTCGATCAATTGTGCTGTATTTGAGGCCCCTATCCTGAAGATGAGCCAGGAATGCTTTCAGGTCATTTCTATCCACTTCAAGCGGCTTCCTTCCTCTGCCATCCAGGAAAGCACAGAACTCTCTTGCTCGATAAATATAATCCATTGTGGAAACCAGCTTTCTCAGCCGGCAATCCTCATGGAACAATCTGATCAGATTGCTGGTCTCATCGCTCAGGACGGCAGGCTGTTTGGTCACTTGATCCATTTCCAGCCTCCCGCTGTCTCTTCAACCAGGCCAAAGCGCTGCAGGGCTTCAAGCTGGTTGTTGACAAGCTTCACGGCCTCAGAATCTCTTGGATCTATACCCAGCTCATTGAGTATTGCATAGCCTTCCAGGATCTTCCCGCGCCTTAGGACCTTGATGAGTTCTTTGTCATAAGGCCTGGTTCCTTCAGGAATGCCGACCTCCTTAAAGCCCTCATGGCGCGCCTTATAAACGTCCGTTTGAAGCTTCTCTAGAAGCAGGTTCTTCATTCTGAGTTCATTTTGAAGTTTCTGGGCTTGATCCTTGGCCTCAGATAACTCCTTTACAAGATCAGAACGAGGAGTTTCATCCTTCTTGGCTCTGGATGCCTCCATCGTCTCGTAGACGTATTTCGATAGGGAGACTCCGGCCTTCTTTGCATCCTCTTCCCATTGCAGCTTTACATCACTACTAGGGAGGTAGACATCGATATATCTCGCCTTAAGTCCAGCTACAACCATCTCGGACACCCATTATCTATGGGTCCCTGTTACTATTTAAGTCTTACCGGTATAAACCTCTTTGTTGCTTGCTGCGTGGGTGCGCTGACGCAGTGTCGCTTTTCGGCTTCTTTGATATCTATTTCTTATAGCCCATCCAGCCACCATAGAGAAATCCTGAAAAGTACTTGGACACCCTTGTGAAGCCCGCCGTTTCCAGCAATTCCATTATACGCGACTCTGGAACAAATTGGACCGTCTTCATAATAACTTCATTGAATATGTTTTCCACCATCTCGCCCGGCACGCCGCTGATAACAGGATAATTCTTCCAGGCCACTTTGATCTCCTCGAAATCCATGCTTCCCGGCTCTCCAAAGCCATCTATCAATATAAAAGGAGCACCGCTCTTCAAGCGTTTGCTTATGCTTTCGAGCAGCTCTAACTTGGCTCCGTCGTCTTTTAAAAAATGCATTACCAGAATGCAGGTGGCAGCGTCGAAAACCTCCTCCTCTTTGAGGTCATCCACATACCCCTTTCTCAGCTCAATTTCGCAGGCCAGATTTATTTCAAAGATCTTTTTTCTGGCGAGAGCCAGCATATTAGCAGAAGGATCAACGCCGCAAAACGACCAGCCGGGGTTCAGAGGGGCAAATTCGGAAATTTCCATACCGGTGCCTGCGCCTACTATCAGGACCTTGGCCTGCTCTGGAAGTCTCGCTCGCAGATAGCAATGAGTCAGTTTAAACATCTCTTCGTAGGCCCCACAAAATAGCCTGATGTACTTATCATATTCTTCAACATTCAACGGTGGTTTTTCGTCGAAATTTCCTGTTTTGGGCGGATTTGTCATAACTGAATCCTCTTATGCATCCAAAGCTTAAACTTGCCGAACGAGGGGCATTGCCTCTCAGGAGGCCTTTGCTGCCGTCATCGGGCCGACCATCGAGGTGCCGATGTTGATCGACTGGCGAATGTGGCACTGGAGCTGAAGGAGAGGTATTTTGCAGGGGATGGAGCGAGGTGCGATAACCAGAGATGAAAAAATCAGAATTTCATCATCTGATTATCAACTGTTAGGCCTTCTGCATGATGTAGAATACGTATCCATAGCTATCCTCAGAGCAGCCAAAGATTCGTATCTCCTCGATCGTTTCAGCCGCGAAGCCTTTGACCGATTCGTCGGGATGATCGAGAAGCGCTTTGGCTCGGGGTTCCAGTATGTCATAGTAACCCTCCACCCATGCCTCTCTGGGCAGCGTGTGCGTACTGAGGACATTGTAGCCGGCGTCCTGGGCCACAGCCCGATTCTCTTCAGCGCTTCGCATATCAGGATAACCGGCTTGGAAGAACTGCCGCACTTCAGTCGGAACCTCATCGCTTAGCCACGAAAGTTCGCTTACAACCGCAAATCCGCCAGACTTCACTGCGGAATGCCACGTCCTGAGCGCTTGAGGAAATCCGATGTTGTAGGCTGCTCCCTCAGACCAGAGCAGATCAATCTCTGGGAATGTACGTGGAATGTCTGCCATATCCATGCAGTGCGTCTGGACAAGGTGCTTTATTCCGGCCTCCCTGGCACGCAGTGCGAGGCTGGCCAGGAACGGCTCATATGAATCCACGGCATGCACCAGGGTTTGCAGCCGCTTTGCCAGCGCCAGAGTCTGTCTTCCAGTCCCGCACCCCGCGTCAACGATGACTTCATAATCCTCTCTGGGGAGCATGTTGAGCACTTTCAGCGTATCAGAATCGCTTCCCGGACCCAGCTTCTCCATACCTCCGAATAGCAGGTCAATTGGATTGGCTTCATTCATGTTATGGTCTCCTCAATATTTTGCATAACACAGAGTTCACCTGGTAGCATAGGCGATCCGGTGCAATGCTTCATTGGGCAGTTTTTGTTTTTCAATCTCAAGATTTCAGTCATGCGCGTTCAAAGCTACCTTATCGTGCCGTATAGCCACCGTCTACCGGATAGAATCCTCCGGTCGAGAACGCGCTCTTGTCGGATAGCAGGAAAGCCACCAAATAGGCCACCTCTCTGCGCTCCGCTAGCCTACCTATGGGGTGCGCTGCTGCAAACTGAGAAAGCATCTCTTTCGGTGCTTCGCGCATTCGTGGGGTGTCCACATATCCCGGCCCAACAGCGTTTATGCGCACACCCTTGTCTGCAAACTCAAGCGCTGCAGAGCGGGTCAAACCGATAATGCCGTGCTTGGCTGCAGTGTAAGGAGCAAGTCCGGCGAGACCGACAACGCCGTTCCCAGAAGACATGTTCACTATAGCACCACCACCGCTGCTGAGCATAGCCGGAATCTCGTACTTGAGACAGAAGAATACTCCTGTAAGATCCGTCTCTATTACGTCATACCAGTCGGAGATGTCATAATCGGGGATTGCGACGCCTCCTGGTCCGGTAATACCTGCATTGTTGACCGCTAAGTGCAATGCGCCAAAGCGTTCCAGCGTAGTGTCGATCAGGTTCTTAACAGAGCGGTGATCTCTGACATCGGTCCTGCATACATAGACACGCTTGCCGGTGGGGTCAAGTCTGTTCCCAACCACTCGTGCCTGCTCTTCATGACGGGCAGCAATCACCACACTTGCCCCATGTTGAAATAGCTCCTCGGCTATAGTCTCACCCAGGCCGGTCGACGCACCGGTCACTATTGCTACTTTGTTATCGAACTCCTTCATATCGCCTCAAGCTGACTATGGGGATGAAACGGAAGGGGGGTTGCTTCCTTCTCCCTGCATCTCCATCCGGATGATCCTGTTTTCGCCTGTCTTTCTCGACGCCGAACTGAGCATTCTTCTGTTATCTGCGATATGCCCAACGTTGAACTCAGGCAGCGGCCCGTCAGAGCCCCCGTCGCGGCAGAAGCGAACTGCTAGCCCCGTTGCGCACGGAGCTTCCATGTCATGTTCATGTACAACCTTCCGCCCTCCAGCTCGTCGAGCATCTGGTTGAGGCGCTTTGTCTTCGTGGCCTCAAGCTTTGCACGAGCGATCCAGCCGAGATAGTCGTTTTGCTGGTAGGGAGGACGCGCAAGATAAGCGTCCATTAGCCCGCGCTCGTTAAGAGCGTCTCGAACGAAGAGGGGCATTGGGTTCTTGGGACGTTTCAGTGTGCTTTTGGATTCAGACATGGCCTACCTCTATGTTGTCTTTACCTATGCCGAATATGGCGCTCACCAACCCGGAGACAAGCCAGAGCGCCCTGTTTCGCCGATTGGCCCCGGCGACCTGTTAGCCGGTTGCAGCAAAGCCATCATGAAATACCACAGTACCACGGGTTTTGCTTTCAACGAATGGCAATGCAAGAACGTACTCCTGGGGAACGCCTTCAATAACCAGGTCCGGGGGACTTCTGAAGCCGAACCGCTCGTAGTAGACGGGATCGCCTACGAGCACGCAGCCCTTTGCACCCAACGACTTTAATGAGTACAGGCCTTCACGCATCAGGGATTTTCCGATGCCCTGCTTCTGCAATTCCGGCAGGACTGAGATGGGGCCGAGACCATACCAACCGGGGCTGCCATCGGAGATAGTCACAGGCGAGAAAGCAATGTGGCCTACCACCTTTTCCCCGGCAACTGCCACCAACGAGACTGTAAGCACCTTCGCATCTCGCAGTGCATCAATAATGAACGATTCCGTTTGGTTACTAACTGCCAGAGTCTCAAAAGCGGCTTTCGTGACCTCCGATATCGCTTTGATGTCCGACTTGATCTCATTGCGAATAACGATGTCCATGTCCAACTCACACCTTCCTTTGATCATTTCTAGCGCCATGTGTGCTGGCAATAAAGACATTGCGATTTATGAACACAGAGTATCTCACCGCATTTCGGGCAGACCCACCGTTCTTTTTCGGCTCTTATGAAATGCCTTATGCCGAATTTTCTGATGTTCTCGAGATTGCTGATCATGCTCATGCCATACTTGGTTCTATATCACTTATCCAAATGGTTCAGCCTGACGCAAGGGAAGCTGTCACAAGAGAAGCAGTACTGAGCGATCCGGTGGAACGATGTGTTCGGTGTCGTTACATGTATGGGTCTACCCATCCGTTTTCCTTTAGGTAGGAGTGCAGTTCCCCTGCATACCATGACCCCTGCTCGGAAAGGCGCCTAAGCAATGGCAGGGCAGCTTGCTGGTTGTGGTAAGCATATATCAGAGCCGCGTATTCTCTCGAAGACATGGGAAGGCTGTTATCATCTGTGACTTCGAGTAATAAGCGATCACGGTTTGAGAGAGATGAGATTATGGCTTCAACGGATTGACCAATGGAACCGCGGGAAATCCCGGTTTCTTCGTCAATAAAACTGAGGAGCTTGGCTATGTCGTGTTTGTCGAACCCCTCAAACAGTTTGCGAGCGTGTGCCTTGGTGTCGGCAGTGATTCCCTCACCGTGGTACCAGATGTCCGGATGCCAGGGAATGTGGGCAAGGTAATAGATGAGGCCAAATGGTATTTCAGACTGTTGTCTGGCCCTGAAGAACTCAATGAATAAATCCCAGGTTTCAAGAGTATTCGGGGCAGTGCTGAAAAGAACCAGCAATCCCAGATAGGTTTCAGATAAATGGGTAGACTGTAATAGTGACTTGGCTTCCTCGAATGATAGTTTCGGTGTTTCATTAAGAATGCCGGGTAGGAAGATGCTAGCGAAATCTTGATTGTCGAACACATTTACCTTCGTTCTATCAAACTTTATCGTCGCGGCCTGTCCTGAGCGTTTTAAATAGTCCTTAATGTTGACCCAGTTTGCGGTATTCAAAGACGGAATGAAGACTATGCCGTATACTGGCAAAGGATAGTTCGACCAATAATTGAAATGATTACCTATCGGGATCTGGCACTGATTTGATTGGGCAATGTGAAAGGATGGACCAGATTTGATTTGCACGGCGAACTGCTTGTTGAGCGGTACACCGTCCTTCACCAATTCGATGATTGCATCTATGCCAAGATCGTTCTCCTGATCGATACGATGAAAGATGCAACCGGCCGCATCAACAGCTGTTTTCACAAAATTAACTCCCAGCTTGGAGGTTACGACAGTATCAGCATATCTCGGCATCATGTTATTTTCTCAGTCACCGAACATTGAATTCACCGAAAGCGGCACGCGATCCGGCGGAACGCCTCGTTATGCATTTACTAACCACCGAATAACTTCGCGCCCAACGCAAATGCGCCTGCAATAAGCGCCGCCATGGCGGCGAGCAGACTCCAGAGCTGTGCAGGTTTCAGGCCACCGATCAGTTCGGCGACAGTAAGATCAGTCACGGCTTTCGACGGAAGACCTTTCTTCGGCCTTTGGACCATCTTGTCTTTCCAACTCGCCAATACACCATTGAACTCATTGGAGTTCAAAGCCGCAGCGTCCGGTTGCACCCATTGTACGTACCAGTCATAGCCACGCTCAAGCAGCCCCTCATTTCTTAGGCCAGATTCCACGACCATCAGGAGAGGTAGATCGCGGGAATACGCCATCGCAGCCTCAATCTGGTTCCACGGTGTTGGTAGCTTGACATCGATTATAGTAGCTTGCTCGGGTCCGCCGCGCTTTTCAATTCCCGAAGGAAAGAATGTCCGTTCTAAGGCTATGACAACAGCACCAGAGCACTCGTCCATCAACTTAGTGACCATCTTTAGAGGCGCATCGGAACTGAAAGTGTTCCTTCCCACTGTATGAGGCACGATCCCTTCACTTCGGAGCCGGTCTTCGACTGCGCGAACAAATGCTTCCTGCTTCTCCGTGGCAGTGCCACCCACACTAACGAATACGTTCAGTTCGGCCATAATTCGGTCCTCCATTTGTGAGACGCATAACGCCAAGGGTCTGCGACGCGGCTCTGCCGCGTCCGGTGGATGCCTTGGTTGGGCTGTCTGTAAGTCCTTTGAGCGTTCCTAACGCCACGTGTGCTGACAATAAAGACATTGCGCCGTATGAACGCAGAGCATCTCGCCGCATTTTGGGCAAATCCACCTTTCTTTTTCGTTTCTGATGAAATGCCTTATCCCGAATTCTCTGATGTTCTCAAGATTGTTGATCATGCTCATGCCGTACTTGGTCCTATACCGCTTGTCCAAATGGTTCAGCCTAACACAAGGGAAGCTGTCACAATAGAAGCAGTACTTGACTTTGGCATTCGCTATCTTCTCACAGTTTTTAATTCGACAAACGACGCAGGATTTCGATTTGAGGCTGTCGTCGCCTCGGCAACCTGGGCATGGTTTCTTATCTCTTGTGAATGCACGGCAAAGAAGGCAATTCATTCCGCAGGGAGCGATCAGCTTCGTGGAAATTATGGTTATCTTTGTCGATTTTATCGGCATCATGTCCGTATTCCTGCCAAGGTTTGCATGGGTGATTCCATTTGAAGCCCAATGTCGTGCATGATCCTCTACACCTTGCATTTGGAAAGTGTGTGCCACATTCTGCTGTACAAGCGAAGCGCGTCCGGCGGAATGATCAAGCTGGAACTGCTCAAGCATCTACTGCCTTCATAAATGCGCCAAAATACTCAGCGCGACCTGTCTTGAATAATCCGTACCAAGCTTCCAACACTGGTGTTGTATAAATATCGAGGCGCTTAAAAATATGATACGCAAAGTCCACAGGAGCTGTCCCTGGCGCGGTGATGAGATCGTTATCGGTGAAAGCTGACGCATCTTCATAAAGTTCAGCCCCGAGGTAATGTGTTGCAGCCAGGTATTCACGAGAATTGCTCGTATGGCGCCGGGTATCAAGCAAACCCCCACGAGCAAGGCCAGCGGTAGCCCCACAAATCGCTGCCACAGGTATGCCAGAATCAAGAAACATGCGTGCAACTTCAATTGCTTCAGCGTTCTTGCCTTCATCCCAGGTGCTGCCGCCAGGCATTATGAACATGGCGCTACCCGTTGGGGAAAGCTCTTCGAGTGCCAGATCGGGCTGAATACAGATCCCGCCCATGCTCACAACTGGTGTTCTTCTTAGCGCCACGCTACGGATCCGGTAGCTCCCAGGATTCCTTTGAAACTGCGGATTGTTTATCCCAGCTATCGCGTAACATGCCTCCCAATCCGACAAACTGTCGAATACGAAGAGATGTACATCTTGTTGTCTCATTGCTATCTCCCTTATTGCTTTTATTCATTTGCCTTGCATAAATTTCCTTCAGCTCTCACCCTATGCTCTGACACTCAGGACAATAATAGCAGGCCCCTCCCAAGTAGGCCATCTTCTCCACTATCGTTCCACACTCCGGACAAGGCCGTCCTGCCGCTGTCTTGTCCATTATACGTTTGTATTTGCCTCGATTCCCATATAGATCTGTTTCGTCATTTCTGCCGCCCTGCCGTATCACTTCAGCCACAGTTTTCACTATGGCTTCATGTAGATTCTTGATTTGAGCCTTGCTCAAGCCGGATATGGACTGCTTTGGATGGAGCTTCGCCTTGAACATGATATCCTGAGCGATCGAGTTCCCAAGTCCTGGTATCAATTGATCTTGGGTGAGCAGTCCTTTCACAGATCTACTTCCTTCGTTTGCACATTCCTCGATGAGCGCTGATAGGTATGCCAGACTGAACTTCTGATCAACTGGAGTGGTCCGCATGCCTATGATGTGTTGCCGTTCTAGCTCCTTTCCTTCCTCATAAAGTTCCATTGCGCCCCACATCTGGGTAGTTGCTGAGAGAAAGCTACCATCATCGAAATGCAGTGAAAGATGATACTTCTTCGGCAGTTGCGATTCTGATTCATGCAGAATGATCCTGCCGCCGCACTCTCCGAAAACAAGCAAGTAGCCTGGCCGGAGGGGGATGAACAGCCATCTTCCCCTGCAATAGGCCAATCCTGTGAACTTTCCTTTGACAATAGCGGCAAACTCATCTGATTTTCGATTGTACCAGACGAACTTATGCGGAGAGTTGCCTAAGGTTCCATTGACGATACGCTTGCCGGAAAGGCTTTCAGCCATTTGGCGAGCCAGGGTAACATACTCCGGGATCTCGAACATGCAGTATCTCCTTTTAAGCCAGCACTTGATACAAAATGTTTCTCTCTAGCACCTGCCTTATTCCAGACTAACGACCAAGATCTGCGGCTTCATTTATGTGGCTGTCCTCTGGAGCAATTTGTTGGGCTGAATGATTCCGTGCCGGCAAGCCTATGTTTACGCTCCGATGTATATGCCCACCAGGGTCGTTTAGGTTCGCCTTCCATGAATCTGACGGCGGAAATAAAAGCATCGATAACACAGGGATCATGTCGTTTCCGTGTTTTCCGACACAATTCCTCGTACATATCATAAGGGATTTGCTCCAATCTGGTGTATTGTTCGCGATTCATAACTGAATTAACCTTTTAATCAGGCAATACTAATTTGCCTTGCTGAAGTTCAAGAAGCGGGCTGTATGCTACCTCCCATGGATGACCGTCAGGATCTGCGAAATATCCGGAATAGCCTCCCCATTCGGTATTGCCTGCCGCCTTAAGAAGTGTCCCTCCGGCTAAAACGGCCTGCGACAACGCTCTATCAACCACCTCTTTAGACTGAACATTTTGCGCCAGAGTGATTCCTCCATAGCCCCCCAAGTCCTCAACACATGCATCCTTGGCGAGCAAATGGCGGGGATAAAGGGCCAATGCCGTGCCGGTCCTCAGCTTGAATATGGCAAAGTCTCCTACACTCATGCTCGATAAGGGCCACCCAAGGCCATCCCGGTAGAACTGGATGGCTTTATTCAGATCTCTAACTCCTAATGTGACTATGTTTAGCCTTGGCTGCATATTCATACTCCTTTAGCCCAACGACTTGTTGGCGGCTTTCATTGTCTTTTCTCCATAAACAGAAGCCTGACCTTTGGCGACAGCTCTTCCTCGCGGCACTCTCGATATCCAAGCCTTCTGTAGAAGCGGATGTTGTGAATGCTCTTGGTGCCCGTAAACAATTCAAATCGTTCTGCGTAAGGAAAGGCTGCCTCTATCCTATTCATGAGCATGGTGCCGATCCCCTTTCCCTGATAATCAGGGTGAACGATAAGCCTGCCGACCTGGCAGGTGCCTGAATCAAGAGCTGCTCTCACGGAACCGATGATTTTGTCGACACACATCGCTTTCAGAAAGACCTTGGTCTCAAACTCGGACATAATCTCGGGAAGGGTTTGGGTGAGAGGCGGAATAGTCCAGTCATCATTTAGTCTCGCTTCACTCTGGTATGCTGGCTTCTGCAATGCCAAAATTTCAGCGGCATCATCAATGCTTGCTCTATCTATCGAGATGTCCATGCATTTCTCCAAGCGCCGAAATCCGATCGGCTGGAAGTGCACACCCGCAGGAGCGAATAGATTTGCATCTCATCTGCGCATCGCCTTCTCTGAATATCTCAATGGAATGTGCCTTCTTTTCAAGCATTCCCTTGAAAGCCTACATTGATAACGAAGAGACAAGATCTATTATCCCTTATTTATCATCAGCTTTGGCAAAAATCGCCCTGTCTTCTTCTGATAATCAATGTACGCTTCCCCGAAAATATCGATCATCATTTCCTCCTCATACTTCACAAGGTATTGCCATATCGGATGCAGGAGCACAGCCCAAAAAATAAAAATGTAGCTATTGAGATAGATGGCCAATCCAAAGTCGAATACTGATAAGAATGCGGCATAGAGAGGGTGGCGGACATACTTGAATGCCCCTCTGGTGCAGAGCTTATTGCCCCTGTCAGCTGTGGGTAACGATTTAGCGCTCCAGACGATGATCGCCAGTGTCATCAGACACGAGATAAAAAATATTGAATTCAAAAGAGTCTGGTTATTCGATAGGGGAGGAAGATCGATTTGCTTGTTGACCCAGATGGCAATGAAAAGAAGGACAAGGCTAATCAACAATCCAATGGGACCAATGCCAAAGATCTTACTGAAGTTTGTGGGTTTCTTTTCCATATTTGGTGTCTCCTCGAAGATGCTATTAGCGACCTGATGTGCAGATCAGCGACACGGCTTTCCCACGTCCACTGAAGCTTTCAAGAGCTTTCTCTGAACGCAGTCTCTGACCTCACACTTGGACTTTCTGCCGCCTTGCCTGCACGGGGCAGGACAGCGAAGCTGCTTGATCTGATGCAAGACTGATAGAAAGGTGGGGTAGTCTTCGAAATCCTTAATATTTTGGGCTGATTTGAGTTCTGCGTACTTATCGAACTGTAGCTGTTCAAGCATCTGATCAAGTCTGTCCGCTAGCGCGAAAAGCTCCTCACGCGACGATATGCAGTCAGCGCAACAGAGACCGCAGTGGGCTGTTAGAGTCTCGTCCATATTTTCATTCATCTTGTCAAATGACTCAGCTCATTTTTCGTTAATGTCTCCATGGGCGGCTTCCTGAGAGAAAAAAGACGTATCTGCTCTCTTCTCGCAGTTCTTGATTTTGTATACGACACAGGATTTCGATTTGAGGCTGTCGTCGCCCCGGCAACCTGGGCATGGTTTCTTATCTCTTGTGAATGCGCTGCAAAGACGGCAATTCATTCCGCAGGGAGCGATTAGCTTCGTGGAAATTGCGGTTGTCTTTGTCAGTCTTTTTAAGGTCATGTTAAGATCCTGCAGAGGTTATGTGAGGGCCTCATTGCTCAAGCCCTAAACAGAGTGAAGCCAGAGCGCAAGAACCAAGCAATTGGCTTGGCGCGCCTTGTCGTCAGGTCTTTTCACTTTATTCCAGCCACGGTGCTTCGTCGTTCCACCAAGATAACGTCTCGCCAGGTTCCAGCAAGTTCCCCGTAGGTCATCTTGCCGATCTTTTCACGCCTTCCTATCTCCTTGAATCCGTGCTTTTTCACAAGGCAGAGGCTTGGTGTATTCTCGGGAAATATGCCACCTTGCACAGTCCATAGCCCAGCCTTTTCGGTTGAGTTTATGATTGCCTTCAGCAGGGTTGAACCTGCGCCTTTACCTCTGCTTCCGGCTGCCACGTATAGACTTAGTTCTGCTACACCCGAATAGACACAGCGGGTGGAAACGGGACTGAGTGCTGCCCATCCTACAATGCTATCGCCAACTCTTACCACAAACCGGTGCTCACGTAAGTGGGCGGCATCCCATTTGTCCCAATCAGTTGTAGTGGGCGATCACCCTGGACACCTTCCCATTCGGATCGAAGAACATGACTTCAATAGCCATCTTACCCATAACGGATTTGTAGTAGATGGCAATGGAGTCAACGCTCTGTGTGAACTCGACAAGTACAAAGTGCAGATCCTGCACCTTCTCAAGGGCTGCTTGCCAGTACTGACGCACTGAGGCTTTGCCTTGAAGCGTGCCGCTGTCAATTCCCATAGCAATCTTGATCATCGGAGTGGTTACTTCGACATCGTCGGCATAGTGACTCATGATGCGATCCAGGTCGTGGGAATTCCACGACTCAATCCATTCCACGGCGAACTCCTTTGAATCTGGCAGCATGTCCATTCCCTCTTTCTGCTCCAACGCTCCGCTTCAATGTTGCCCATCTGTATTATTTTAATTTTTCCACTCTTTTTCAAATTCTTTAAGGAGGAATCACTCAAGTCAGACACTCCATCGTTTAGCTGTCTCTTTGCACGATTCCTCTTTTTCCCCAAACTTCCTGTTCTGATCAACTCATCCCTTTTCTAGAAGAAAAATAGAATCCAGAAATCCTTATATATGAATAGATTGATATCAGTAGTAATAAATAACATTGGTAGGCTATGCTGGACAAGGAACTCCCAATGATCCAAAGAAAAATATTGCCCCATCCTCTGCCTGGAGGTGAGAGAGAATCCTGCTGCGACAATAGCCCTTGCTGCGAAGCAGAAAATACTCTTGCCCGGTTTTATGGAGATAGAAGCATCGCAAAAGAGCGATGTCTCCAGGTATGCGCTCAGGTAAAAAAGATAGACGAAAAGGAACTGACTGCCGAGATGAAGGTCTTTAAGGCCGCAGCGGATGCAACCCGCCTCAAGATTCTCAAGCTTCTGAGCGGAGGAGAGCTCTGCATTTGTGAGATAATGCTGGCTTTAAAAAGACCGCAGTCATCGATATCTCATAATCTCTCCATACTTGAGGATGCGGGCCTCGTAAAAGAGAGAAAGGAAGGAAAATGGTGCCGCTACAGGATCTCGGATGGAGCAGTTACTGATATGCTCAACTTAGCCGGACGGATTAAGCGAAAATGATGTTTTGGTATGCAAACGATGGTGGACAATATGGTTGGAGGACAGGCAGACGTTAAGCTCGTGAGCAATGCCATGGCAAACGCCACTAGAAGGAAGATCATGGCCATGCTGGTTGAGAAAGAGAGAACTAGAGCTGAGGTCGAACAGGCGGCCGGAGCCAGCATGCTGGACTACCACCTGCAAATGCTGCAGCAGGCGGGCCTTGCCGACATCAAGGATGGAGTGATCATCCTGACCGACTTCGGCAAGAACTTCATGGAAACAAAGGCCGAGAAGCCAGCACAGGCCAGCAAAGACCTCTCCGGTACAGCGCCCCTGCAGATTACAGAGGTCCGGCAGCTATTGCCCTGCATTGCCGATGTCTCCAAGTTTCGCATCATCGCCCGGCTGGAGCCGCAGCTCGGCGGCGCCCTGAAGCTGCTGGAGCCCTTATTTCCGCGGGCCAGATTCTCGGAGAGGATCGGTGCCCTCATCATCCAGAAGGGCAACGTCCTCATCACCCTCTACTCCACGGGAAACGTGACCATGACCATGATCAGCAGCGAGGCCGAAGCCCGAGCAGTTCTGGAAAGCCTGAAAGAGACCATCAATAAGGCTATCGCCAGCGGCGTTACGCCCGCGGCCAGGGAGAGGGTTATGGTGGACCACGCCGAGGTTTACAAATATCTGCCTAGGACCGATTGCAAGATCTGTGGAGAGCAGAGCTGCTACGCCTTTGCCATCCGGCTGGTAGGAGGAGAGACAGCTTTGGAGAAGTGCACGCCGCTGCAAGAGCCCAAATTCGCCACCAGCCTGGAGACGCTGCGAGCCCTGCGAGAGTATCTTTGAGCGGTATTTTTGAAATAGTAGTAATAGCAGTATAGGTAATAGTATGATATATATAGGATGCATGAGGGACGGCGCATGGGCACCCTAACCATCATTCTCACGGACGGGCCCTACATCTCCCAGTATGCCGAGATGGCCTATAAGATTGCCGGAGCGGCGAAAGCAAAAGCGCACAATGTAAATATCTTCCTCTACCTGGATGCGGTCCATATCCCCAAAGCCGGCCAGAATCCCGCTTTCTTTGCCAACGCGGGTGAGCTCTTTGCCGAGCTGGCCCGGCTAGGGGTTAATGTGGAGGCCTGTCCAAGGTGCGCCACGGCGCGCGGCTACGCGCCCGAATGTGGTAAGAGCAAGGATTATGTGGAGGGTATCAAGATCACCAGCCTCTACCGCCTGGCAGAGATGCTGGAGGAGAGCGACAGGGTAGTGACTCTAGCGAGATGAAGAAGAAGATTGAAAAACCAAACTGAATGAACACAAACCTGGATAAATGGTGTGGGGGGAAAAAAGATGTCTTACTGCTAAATTCTTACATCTTCTCCGGGACATCTGTTGATACTGTTTTTATGGCAGCCTTGATTTTCTTTTCAGTATCCGCAGAGATTTCCTTCAAATTGTGTGCTCCAGCAGCGTGAGTCTTTGCGAGCTTCATTATCGCTTATATTCTTCTTTTACCATAGATTACAACTCCTTCTTCATATTGTACTATTGGTGGTGATGACACTGCGGGAGTCTGGGCAAACACATCAACAACGACCACGTTGCTGGGCTGGTTGTTCACCACAATTGAAGTTCATGGTGTTATAACCCTGGGTAAACGTGTAAGTATTGTACTTTGAACTTGTTGCGTCGGTCTGGATCATCTCATAGAAGCCTGCAGGTCCTTCAACTGGTGCGTAGGCAATTAGCAGCAACCAGGTTCCTACTGGGCTTACCACATACTGCGTCCAGTTTGTTGCTCCTTGGATCCAGAGGTCGTTGGTCTTGGATGGCACTGTGGATGCATACTGGGTGAATGGTAACCCTACTCCGGCACCGTAGTACACAGTGGAAGGAGTTTTCTGGGTTATATAGAACTTGGTAGGATTGCTTATTATCCCACCTACCACGGGCGTACCTGTGGTTGTATAGTACTCTGTAAAGGGTGAGAAATTGACGTCGCTATACGGTTGGCTGTAAAAGGAACCACCCGTAGTGTACCAGGGGAAGTTGGGTACAGGCGTATCGAGCCACCGCAACATGCCAGAAAGCCCCGGATCAGAATTTGTCCGGGCGGATACCTGGCCCATGTTGGGACTAATCCAATCTCCGCTAGATCCCATTGAGTTGCCGCTTGAGCCTGCGCCTAGTGGATCCTGTGCGAATGCCGAAGATGCCAGGCTGAACAGCATCATCGTGCAAAGCAGAATTTTGCTATATTTCATATTTACACCTACTATTGCTTTATTGCGCTTCTTAGATCTCTAAAATGAATTCTGCGTTTTTGCAGGAGAAACGTGCTGATAGCGAAAAAGATCTCAAAAGTCTTTTTAATCGATTTCCGATCCGCATGAATCTATAGGTATTGTTTATTTTTCAGCGACATCGCGGCCGTCGCTTTCATGGTCCTTTAACCTTCGTGTGTGCTGCAATTAGGATGTCTATATGCGATTCCTGAAGGCAGTTACCATCCCGACCAAAAAATCTATATCTCACTTTTTGCGGGGGAGATTGAAATTAGATTTAAAATTCACAATATAAAATATTATTAATAGATTAAAAGTATTTAGTTTAACTTTTGTATAAATATTATATATTAATCAATAAATACTATAAATTGTACAACTAATATGTACTAATATTATATGTATATTAAATATTAAAAATACTAAATTTAATTAAATAATATTAAATATAAAAATTTTATAACAAATAAAATAAAATTTATAATTTTTATATTTATAATTCTAAAGAGGGTAGTTTCAATGAGAAATCTTCGGTGGATGCTAGAAAAGCCCGTGATCACACTACAATTCTATAAACTATGTGTATGATTTTTCTTACCCATTGAATGAAAGGGTTTTTGCCGACAACTTAATTCCACATACTCTATGAATATGCCCTTCTCCTCGCTCGCACCCATGCTTTGCGACATGAAAACCTACTTCAACAATTGAGTGGCAT
>JBATEC010000030.1:0-49619 GCA_049663825.1 Methanothrix sp.
GGGTGAACCCCCATCTGTTAAACTTTTTTAAAATATATTCAAATGTGTCCTGATATATCTCTTTAAGTTTTAAGTCGAATGGCCTAACAAGATTCATGGGAAGATAGTATAGTTGGACTTTTTTTTCATCTTCTTTGCGGGCAAAAGTCCCCTTTGGGAATTCGTTTAGTTCAGGAATATCTGCAAAAAGAGCAATTATGATTATACGTTGCCCCTCGTTTTTCGTTTCTTTCTGAAAGGATAAAACCAACCATTGACAAAAATCTAGGCGAAAAGCACGTCCTTTATTGGCAGAATGGGGAAGTGTAATAGCAATGCGTGGATCTTCAGGGCTTTTAATGCCAAGGCGGTCTATAGCGTCTTTCATCAGGCCAAATGCCCATTCGGCATCGTCCCTTTTCGTGAAAACACTGAGAAGCCTCTCTGCTATGGTCTCTTCATCTGATGGCATTTTTGCTGGCCTCTTTAGGTTAGCCACTTGAGAAAACAATGAGCCAATTCTTTCTTCACTGCATCCCAAGTCGTTCCTTTATTGCTCGGACATCGGCCTGTACCTGTCTAAGAGTCATACCGTATCCTGGCTGGATGTCTTCCCTCAATCCTTTAATTTCTTCGAACGTCGCGTCTGTGGTTTTCCGCACCGCTTTGATCTCATTCAGGATTTGCGGAGTGACTGCGGTATTGTCTTGGATCTTCAGGAGCAGCAGGATGGCCTTGTCCAGTTGAACAAATGTGCAAAGCATGGCTACTTCGCTTGTTCGCCCAACGTCGCCGTCGTAGGGCTCAGAGGTCACCTTAATGGCTGCTGCCAGTTCCGGCTTATTCTTCTCAACCATCATCAGGAAGGCTTTAATTCGAGCCTCATCTCCTTCTACCAGGGCTATTACCTCTTGTTGGCCGTCTTCTTCCCAGTTATAGGTAGAGAGGCCGGGCAGGGCCATGTCCATAGCATGTTTGAGCAGAAACACTCGATAGCCCACATCATGGACTTTAGGGCCGGTAATCTTGACTTTCAGCTTCATAATCATCATTGATATGTATCCGCAAGCTATTTGGTTGTTTCCTCGATTGTGGCAATGGCCGGCTTGAATACCGAAAAATGCCCTTTCGCAGTCAATAGAAGGATCTCTTGAGAATCCCTTGCAGAACGAATCATGTTATCATAACTCAACATAAAATGAAGATAATGAAAATTTAGGTGCCGGGAGCGGGATTCGAGCCCGCGACTTCGAGATACCTCAGGAAGCGCGCGTTAATCGTATTACCCTATGAGTCTCGCGCCCTAACCAACTAGGCCACCCCGGCACGGCATAGTCCCTCGATTGAATTGTTAAATAAGGTTTGTGCCTGCGCGCTCACAGGCGCGTGCCATGGGCCCGCGGGCGGGGTGGGGAAAGAGCCATCTTTTAGTAACTGCATAGATAAGCAGGATCATCATGCCCTCCGACATCACGTGCTCAGTAAGCGAAACGCTCTGCAAAAAGAGGATCGTAGTAGGAGTTACAGGCAGCATCGCCGCCGTGCGGGTCGTGGACCTCATTCGCGATCTGATCAGGCGCGGCGCAGATGTGCACTGCGTGGCGAGCGCTGCCGCGCAGCAGATCCTGCACCCTTACGCCCTGGAGTATGCCAGCGCAAACCCGGTGATCACGGAAATTACCGGCCGGGTGGAGCATGTGCAGTTTTGCGGCGTGGGCGGCCTCGCAGATCTCTTGCTCATCGCGCCTGCCACGGCCAACACCATCGGCAAGATGGCCTGCGGCATCGACGACACGCCAGTAACAACGTTTGCCACCACAGCCTTAGGCAGCGGCAAACCTGTTGCTGTGGTTCCTGCCATGCACGAGGCCATGTACCGCCACCCAGCGGTGCTTCGCAATCTCGATGCGCTGCGGGCCATGGGCGTGACTCTGATCGATCCGCGCATCGAGGAGGGCAAGGCCAAGATCGCCGATAACCTGCAGGTGGTGCGAGAGGTGGAGAGGCTGCTTGGGCCGGCGGACATGGCGGGCAAGAGGATCGTCATAACCAGCGGCTCCAACGCCGAGGCCGTCGATCCCATCCGCATCCTCACCAACCGCGCCTCGGGAAAGACGGGCGTAGCCCTGGCCCTGGAGGCGCGCCGGCGCGGGGCGGAGGTGACTCTCGTGCATCGCTTCCTCCAGGACATACCCGTGCGCCAGGTCTACGCCGAAAGCGCCAGGGAGATGCTGGATGCTGTGCTGGCCGAGGTGGCGGCGGGCTGCGACGTTCTGATCAGCGCCGCGGCTGTGGCCGACTACACTCTGGACCCGCAGGCGGAGAAGATCAAGTCGTCCGGCCAGGAGCTGGTGCTGCATCTTTTGCCCACCAAAAAAATCATCAAGACGGTGCGTGAGGCCTACCCCCATCTGAAGATCGTGGGCTTCAAGGCCGAGACGGACGTAACAGACGAGGAGCTTGTCCTTCGGGCAAAGAAGTCCATGCAGGGCGCAGGGCTGGACCTGGTGGTGGCCAACGACGTCGCTCGGGGCGGCATGGGCACGGATGACAATCGGGTGCTCATAATAGACCGCCTGGTCCAGCGCAAAGTTGCGGAGGGCAAAAAGAGCCTGATTGCAAAAATGATCATGGATGCCCTGGTGGAGCTCTTATGAACTGCATCACTAAATCCACTCGATCCTTTGTGCCTTCCCACATCACCGGCTTTTTTGCCGCCAACCGCAGGGAGGAGCCGCGCCTCGCAGGCTCCGTGGGCTGCGGTCTGTGTCTTTCCCTGGGGGCTACTACTACCATTGAATCGGCTCCGCAGATTCACGATACGGAAATTCTTCTCAACGGCGTACTCTCGGGGGCTCCCGTTTCCAGATTTGTGGTGGAAATGCTGGCTAAAGAGCCCGTCCGGGTGAATACGGAGCTTTCCATGCCCTTTGGGGCTGGCTTTGGGGCCAGCGGCGCTGGTGCATTGGGCTGTGCCTACGCCCTCAACTCATACTTTGATTTGGGCCTGACGGCGAACGAGGCCGCGGCCGTCGCCCACGAGGCCGAGGTTACGAACCGGACGGGGCTGGGGGACGTCATCGCCCAGAATGCAGGCGGCCTGGTGGTGCGACTGCAGCCGGGCGCGCCTGGCATAGGAAGGATCGATCGCATACCCGTCCCGCCCCTGCCCATCAGCTACGTGGTGCGAGGCCCCATCTCCACAAAACAGGTTCTCTCTGATGAGAAGGTGATGACGGCCGTAAATACGGCGGGCGAGGCGGCCTTGAAGGATCTTTTGAATAGGCCCACATTCACAAATTTCATGCAGCTCTCCCGCCGCTTCACAGTGCAGTCGGGCCTGGCCAGCGACTGGGCTCTGGAGGCCATCGAGGCAGTGGAGGCAGCGGGCGGCATGGCCGGTATGATCATGCTGGGCGATGCGGTCTTCGCCTTTGGTGGGGCAGGGGCCCTGCAAAGCTTTGGCGAGGTTCATACTACTACGATCTCACAACGAGGTGCTAATCTTGACTGATATTCCAAAGTCTCATCCCAGATATGCTTCTTTAGTGGCACGCGAACGCGTGACTGACGGAGTGAAGAACGGCTATACCAGCAGCCAGGGTCTCATTGCCCAGGGCAGAGGCGAGTGCTTCGACTACCTTTTAGGCGAGAGGACGACGCCCTCCGCAGAGGCGGCCACGATCGCGGCTGCGGCCCTGTTGCTCCTGGCAGAACGCCCGGCTTTAAGCGTCAACGGCAATGTGGCTGCCCTGGTTGCAGAGGAGATGGTAGACCTGGCCGATTCCCTCAGGATTCCGTTGGAGGTCAACCTCTTCCACCGCTCCGAGGAGCGGGTGAAGAAGATTGCCGACCTACTCAGGGAGAAGGGCGCAGAAGAAGTTCTCGGTGAGAAGCCCGATGCCTCCGTTCCCGGCCTGGAGCACGCCCGGGCGCTGGCCACGCGAGGCGGGATATACGACGCAGACGTGGTTTTGATTCCACTTGAGGACGGCGACCGCTGCGAGGCACTGACTGCTATGGGAAAGAAGGTCATTGCCATAGATCTTAATCCCCTCTCCCGAACGGCACGAAAGGCCACGGTGAGCATAGTGGACAACATCCTGAGGGCGGTGCCCAACATGGCGGCGCAGGTCCGCCAGCTTTCTGTCCGTCCTCGCAGCGATCTGGAAGGAATTGTGCAGAAATACGACAACGAAAAAGTGCTGCGTCAGTCGGTTCAGGAGATACAGGATCACCTGGAAAGGCAGTTTCGGGAAGAGTAGAGAAAACGGCGATAAAGCTAATCTGCGACATTTTCCCAAGCCTGCCGCATTTTCGAAAATGAGTTCTCACCCCACGCTAGCATCCCGGAAAGAACCGGGATCTTTGGCCGGGTGGGTCATGGCGGCATCGGAAACACTTCACGAAGTATCGGCGTTCATTATTTTCTATCCATCGGGTGATCACCAAAACTTTTGACCTCGCGATAAGATCTTAAAAATTAATCTAAAACATAAAATCAAAAAACGAAAACTATTTAAATAAAAGAAAACATTTAATGTGATTGGTGAGAAAATAATGGGAATGAGAACGGGTTTCGTTGCTGCTGTATGTTTAGCATGTTGGCTAATCATATCTGTTTTTCCGGTATATGGGTACAATTCTCTAAACGAATCTGCCGACGCTGCACTTACTCTAAATATTCCGGCATTAGAAAGCGATCAAGTTGAGGAAATGCCCAACAATTTAACCAATACGAGTTCGGTTGTTGATTTAATTACCAATTGCCCAAGTCGCCTTTGGATTGTTGATTATTGGGGACGTCGCTATTCATGTGACGCAAAATGCGTATTTTTACACGACATGGCGAGAATGATAGCTGCTCCGTGCAAAAGTGGACTTCTTAAACTCCATGAAGAATATAAGGATGGAACCATAGTAGAATCCCGCTACATACCTGTATCTGCAAACAAACGATATAATTGGTGGTTCATCGGCGATATCGAAGGACTACACACACTATGGTTCACAATAAACGACCGTCGTGGCCAAGTCTCGAAAAGCAATAACGTGACATATCAGGTCATATTAGAGAATTGTCCCGGGATTGCGAATTGCTCGCCATCTTCCAGGTAGCCATATTATGCACCGTCTGCATTTCGAACTGTTCCGGTGAATTGCAGTCCAGAGCCAAATGCAGGCCTTACTGGGCTAAGGAGCTGGATATATGAGATAGACACTACAAGTACGTACAACTCGCAAACCATCTTTTCCTTTTTCGCGATCTATTGAACTGTATCCGAGCAAGTGGAGCAATGTCTCTTGGAATTATTGGCGATTCAAGAGCCTTGGAGCCGCTCGTCCAGGCACTGAAGAACGCGGACTATGAAGTTAGATTAGATCACTCGATATCAACTAACCCCGTCTCTCCCGCGCCGCCTTCTGCACGCTCTGATCCTGATCCTCTGCCAGCCGTTTCAGCGTCGTCGCCGGCGTATTGGGATTCTCTGCCACCGCCACCCTCACCATCCAGGACCAGTGGCCGGACAGCTCATCCAGAATATTGCCCGCCAGTTTTTCATTGCTGGCCAGTGCCTCCCTGACCTCCCAGCTCTTATCGGCTGCCAGGGCCGCCAGCGCCTGCGCGGGCGTGCGGGGATTTTGCGCAGCCGTGGCCCGCACATCCATGATTCTGTCTGCGGAGAGATAGATGAGCAGATCCTCCGGCGTGGATGGATTCTGGGCGATGTTGTTTCGTACCTCCCAGAACACATCCTTGACCATCTTGCCCATTGATTCCCAGGACAAGAGAGGATTGGATGCCGCAGCAGCTCGAACATGCTCATCAGAGTCACGGGCGAGAAAGGCCAGCGCGGGTGGGGTGATGTTGGGGCTCTTTGCTGCTGCCTCCTTTACAAGATAGCGATTCTTCTGCAAAGTGCTGTCGTAGTCCACCATCTCATCTGCCGCCAGCATCTCTAAAATATCGCTTGTGACGCGGCTGTTCAAAGCCACCGCTGCCCGCACGTATCCGGAGCTGTCCTCGGCAAGCCGGGCCAGTGCCGGCGCTGATGCGCTTGTATTGCCGGCTACAGCCTCCCTCACCCATTGCACCTTGTCCCGGGCCAGTGCATCAAGGATCTTCTCAGGCGTATCTGCATTCCAGGCCACTTTTCTTCGCACATGCCAGTCCCATGATGAGGAGAGCTCTTCAGGATCGTTCTGCCCGTCTTTATCTTCAGGCCTATCGCTTGCCTCACTCATTTTGCGCCTCTGCAAATCTGAGTCTATATTTCGATTCTGTAGCAGGTAAAGCCATAAACCTCTTCCAAGAGTTCCTTTGTCTTTCGCCCGTCATGCCGCAAGAGCGTTCTCTCCACCATCGGCAAGCCGATGCCTGGCGCGATCTGGCGAATGAGGCTCTCCTCACCCGATAGCACGGCATACTTTAGGAGGGTTTTATACTTGCCCATCAGCTCAGCCAGCTTTTGCTGCACCATATCGACGTGGCTTTTGATTTCTTCCTCACGCAGCCTCTCAAATCTCTTCTGGCTCCAGCCGCCTTTGGAGTGTTTCCCCATTACCGAGCTTTCCACCAGCTCCTCCGCCTCAAAGCCCTCTCGGCTTAAGGCCACCCCCAGGAAGGTTTCTCCGGCATGGGCAGAAACGACCAGCACGGGCGTGTCCATCATCTCCCCAAAAAGATCGAGTGTAAATGTGCTGCCTTCCTTTGAATAGCTCTCCTCTATGGGAAAAGGCGGAATGAGTTGCAGAGTGAATAGCTGAGGACTATGCAGGATTATTCCGCCCCGCTTGGACTTGATGGCAAAAGCGGCCTTTTTGATTTGCGAAGGGAGAGCATCGTCCTCTGGAACGGGTCCTGGATAATAGGCAACCAAAAGATCATCTCTGGGAGAGCGGCAGGCCTTGAGCCTCTCCATGAGCATATCCATCTCCCGTAAGCTCAGCTTTTTTGCCTTTGGCTTTAGCTCCTCACACCTCTCCACCGCAGCCGGTGCCGGAAGGGCGGACGCGGCCTTTTGCTCGGCGGCTTTGAGTGCCAAATTGGCTTGCTGGCTGGCGCTGGTGAGCCTGCGCATCTTCTCCTCCCGCTTCTCCAATGTGCGCAGTAGTTCCTCTTTTTCGCCCTCCAGATTCGCCAATGCGGCCTGCAGCTCCAAAATGCGATCTTCCAGCTTTTTTTTGCCGAAGAGGTCTATCAAAAGCATTACCTCCGAATTTTACCTTCATTGCGAAGGTCAAGAGAACAAACTGAATCCAAACTGTGATTTCAACATAGTTATCGCACGAAATTCTCAATCAGGTCGAGCGATGTCGTCTCCAGGCCGCATTCCTGCAAATGGTGCGCCAGCAGGCTCGCCCTCGTTCCTTGGGGGTGGTAGGCCAGCACTTCCCTGGGCGAGACATGTTCGATCATCTTCATCAGGCCGCGAAAGTCCAGGTGATCGGAGAGTTGAATGGTGGGGTAAGAAGTATCCCTTCTTCCCGTGAGGAAATACTTGTTGCGGGCCCGTACCTGGTGAAGATTCCAGGGCGTGACCACATTGCATACGCCCCCATTCACCTCTGCCAGTGGCCCGGCAGCTTCTCCCATCAGCTCTCTCGTCAGAACCAGGCTCTTCTCATCCATGCCTATCTCATCCTTGTAGCCCATCGCCCTCATGAGAGCCACCGCCCGCTGGGCTTTGCCGAAGGCATAGGCACCAAAGCTTGCCCCGTTTTCAAGAGCCTCGGAAAAGCCGGCCAGATCGTCCTCAAAGATGCAGGAGGGATCATAGGGATCGCCGTAGTTGGCTTCCGAGACTAGAAAATCGCATTTTGGCAGCTGGCTGTAGTCTTTTACATCCCCGGTTACCAGCACCCTCTCTCCCGTCTCCGTCCGCCAGGAGAAAGCGGTCGATCCGATGGTATGGCCGGTAGCATGAGTGTCCACTCTCACATCATCAATCACAATGCTCTGCCCAACCTCAAAGGTGCGGCCTTCGTATTTCCGATCATAGCGAATCTCTAAAGCGCGTGCCGTCTGCACGGAGGCGATGGCCTGAGGCGAGTGCATGGCCGATTTGCCGTAGTGATCGCTGTGGGCATGAGTGATGAGATAGGCATCAGGCTGTACGCTGGCTTTAGGAGCGCGACTGGTATCTATGGAAAATAGGTGCGAGTCGAAACGCAGGGAGAGATGAGGCGCACAGCCTCCCCGGCTGTTGATCCTTCGTACCGCTTCCAGGCAATAGTCTCCCCCTGCCGTCTCTTTCCCCCCTTCCACTCCTAGTTTCCTTTTTGCCTCACTTCAGGGCTACGTTGATGGCTCTTATCAGCTCTTCTTTGGAAGTGACGCCCATCCACTTCTGTACTTCCACACCGTCCTTCTCCAATATAATAGTGGGCACAACCATGATGCACTTCTCCGCGGCCAGGTCGCCCTCCTTGTCCACATTGATCTTCCTGAACTCCACCTTATCGCCGAGATCTTTAGCCAGATCCTCGAAGATAGGGCCCTGCATCTTGCATGGTCCGCACCAATCCGCATAAAAGTCCATCAGAACAAGTTTAGCCATGATATAACCGATGCTCTTTCAGGTATATCAAATTATCAAACAATGTCGAACTTAACGCCGATCTTAAATATGCGCAGAGTAGGCAGCACCAGCATCTTTCGGCCCGTCTTAATCCTTATCTCCTGCAATATTTCCTGGATTCGCTCCCCTGTGGCCGACACTGTGAACCAGAGATTGTAGCCGCTCTCATCTGGTCGCAGGTAGTTGTGCGAGACCTCGGTATACTCATTAATGACCCGAGCCGCCCGATCTGCCTCTTCTCGTGACACCTGCAGAGCCGCTAAAATTCCGCTGCGGCCTAATTTGCGCAAATCAAGAATCGGCCCGATCCTCCGCACCAGTCCTTCCTTCTGCAGGCAAGCCAGCCGCTCTATTACCTCATCTTCCTCCAGCCCCAGGGCCTGGCCCAAATCCCGGAAAGGTCGAGACGTTATGGGAAAGCCGTCTTGCACGGCAGAAAGCAGCTTCCGGTCGATCTCATCCATGACTACACCTCCTGGCGGCAGGCTGGGTCCGGCCCCAGGAAATCACCAGTTTCTGCATAGGCCCGCGCCCGGCAGCCTCCGCAGATCCCGGAAAAACTGCACCGTCCGCACTTTCCCTTAAGTTTTCGCTCTCGCAGCGCTCGAAGCTCGGGAGCATTCTCCCATATATCCACAAAATTCTTTTCCAGGATGTTTCCGACCCGCAGAGGAAAATAGCCACAGGGATAGACATCCCCTTTTCGGGAGACAAATACGAAGTTTTTGCCGGCGAGGCACCCGCCGCCGCGACCTTTTCCGGGACTGGCTATTCGAGCGTACTGTGGCGCGCAGGTGACCTGCACCTCCAAGGAGCGAAGCTCTCGCTCCCGGTCGATCTCGATGAGAAGCTGTTCCTGTCGCTCCGGCGATATGAGATCCGCCTCCCGGCCCCGGCCTGTGGCCACCAGGAAAAAGAAGTGCAGGGCACAAGCTCCCACTCTTTGGGCCAGATCGAAGATAAGAGCGACATCCGCCTCGTTTCTGCTGGTGATGGTGTTGTTGATCTGAAAATCGACCTTGCCGCACAGGCTCTCCAGGCCTCGCATGGCCGCTTGAAAGCTTCCCTTTCCGCGAATCAGATCATGCTTCTCGGGCGCTTCAGCGTCCAGGCTGATGCTGACTCGCGAGATGCCGGACGCGGCAATCTCATCTGCCACTCGCGGTGTGATGGTGGTTCCATTGCTGGCCAAAGAGACGCGCATGCCTAAAGCTACGCCGTGACGTGCTATTTGGAAGATATCGGGCCGCAGCAAGGGCTCGCCGCCGCTCAAGATAAGCATGGGCTTTAAGGACGCAATGCTGTCCAAAAAGGAAAGCGCCTCTTCTGTAGAAAGCTCCTCTGCATCGGGCAGAGGGGAGGCAGAGGCGCGGCAGTAGCCGCAGGACAGATTGCAGGCTGCCGTCACCTCCCAAGCAACAATCAGCATTACAGCAGGCCTTTTTTCACCAGTAATTCTGCATTGAGAATGCTGGCACCCGCCGCGCCGCGCACAGTGTTGTGGCCCATGCAGATGAACCTGATTCCTGACCTTATCCTGCCAACGGATACGGACATGCCGTTGCCGCGGCCTCGATCTAGGCGGGGCTGGGGTCGGTCTGGCTCATCCTTGACGATGAGCGCCTTTTTGGGCGAAGAGGGCAGATCTCCCAGGCCCGGATCGAAGTTTTGCATGGCCTTTTTGACCTCATCCGGTGTGGGATTGTCTCTCATTGTCACCCAGATGGCTTCCGTGTGTCCGTCCATGACAGGCACGCGATGGCAACTGGCGCTTACTGAGAACTCGGCGTTGACTATTTTTTCGCCGTCAAAACGTCCCAGGATCTTTTGAGGCTCAGTCTCCACCTTCTCTTCCTCGCCGCCAATGTAGGGAATGACGTTGCCGAGTATGGCCATGGATGGCACACCCTCATATCCGGCTCCCGACACTGCCTGCATGGATGCCACATGCACGCTCTTGATTCCAAACTTCATGAGCGGCTTTAGGGGCAGGGTGAACATGACCGTGGTGCAGTTGGGGTTGGTGGTGAGATATCCCTCCCAGCCACGCTTTTCCCGCTGCACTTTGATGAGATCAAGATGCTCGTAATTACACTCCGGTATGAGCAGAGGTACATCTTCCACCATACGGTAGGAGCTGGTATTGCTGGCTACTGCAAAGCCTGCCGTCGCGAAGGCAGGCTCAACCGTCTGGGCATCTGCGGCGGGAAGCGCGGAAAAGACAATATCGGCATCGACTTCTCGCGGGTCGACGTTGACCACGGTCATCTCCGCGATATCATCGGGAAGCTCACTCTCCAGGCGCCACTTGGCAGCTTCTTTGTACTTCTTGCCCGCGCTTCTCTGTGAAGCGGCAAGGCTGGTCAGCTCAAACCAGGGATGGTTCTTTAATCCTTCAATGAAGCGCTGTCCCACGGCACCGGTAGCACCCAAGACGCCAGCTTTGATCTTTGCCATTATCAATCACCTAAAGCTAGAGTGGGCCTTAGTGCTAGGGATGTATATATTTCTTGTCCGAAGGGGACCCAAAAAAAATGATTGAAATATTAGAATTCTTACGCGGCTGTTACTCGCCTACGCAGGATTTTTTCAAAACTCTGTAGCTTTTAGCAAACTCGCAGTTAACCTCGACCACCTCCTCGTTGAAGTGCTTGAGGCTTTCCGGAACTGGTCCCAGCGCATCGGCCTTCTCCTGCTTGTCAACCAGGGCACCATGCGGCACGAACTTACCGTCCGTCAGCGTCACGCCTATAACTGCCGCGGCGTGGCCGACAAAGCACTTCTTGCCCAAAGTTGAGGCATGAACCACGGAGTTGAAGCCCACAAAGCTCTCGTCCTCGATCTTCATGGGTCCGTGAATTACGGCACCGTGGGCGATGGAGATCTGCTTTCCCAGCTTAATGGAGCTTCCCATTAGGCCGTGGAAGACAACGCCGTCCTGTATGTTGCACTTATCGCCGATGATGATGGGGTTAGCCTCATCCGCTCGCAGGGATACGCACGGGCCTACGTAAACCTCCTCGCCGATGCGCACGTCGCCGATGACCATAGCCGATTCGTCCACGTAAGCCGTCGATGCAACCGTTGGCACGCATTCATTGCGGTTCCATGATGTCTTGGGGTTGGCTTTAAGTATGTTAGCACCACCTTCCCAGGCATTAGCCGTTCACCTTAAAAGAGATTGCCATAAACGATGATTCACAAAATGACGTATTCACTATTGTCGATCGCGATAGATAGTCATCCTTGATCAAGGCTGCATTTTTAGATTGGTGGTGTGAGCATCGAATACTCATATGTATTGACCACGAAATTTTTGCAATATGTATAACATTATAATCAATAATCACGATAATTGCTATAATTGCCGCTAAATTTAAATATGTGTGAGACGAAAATTAGGCCCAAGCCATTGAATAACGTTTCAAGGGTGATGGAGGGAGTAGGAGGGATTAATAAAACACACATTATTAAAACATATAGTCATAATTGTAAATTATATTAATTTTATGTATTGATTAAGAACACTCTGATATACGAAGGTGTGTAACTTATGGCAGATGATGTGAAGATATTAGGCATGCCACCTGAATCAGGACGATGGCTGCTGATTATTATCGGAACAATTATCGAGCTTTGTCTTGGTGCAGTGTATGCGTATAGTATAATCAGCGTTCCTTTAAAAAAAATATTTACAGCTTCCGTCGCTGATGGGGGCTTTGGATTAACCGTTAGCGCCATGGAGATGTCGCTTCCTTACATCGCATCTTTGGCGTTCTTTGCCCTGACCATGCCATTGGTCGGCAAATATATTGAAAAATATGGACCGCGAAAGGTAGGAATGCTGGGCGGCGTTATCGTCGGTCTGGGCTGGATATTGGGATCCACAGCTACCTCTCCTACGATGCTTACGATTCTATACGGCGTTATCGCCGGCATCGGTGTGGGCATCGCATACAACTGTCCCATCACCACCGCAGCCAGATGGTTCCCGGACAAGCGCGGCCTGGCCGTTGGATTGACCCTCCTGGGGTTCGGATTCTCCGCATACATCACCGGCAAAATGTCGGAGGTAATCTCTGCGAGCTTCGGCGGAGTTTTCGGCGCCATGAAAATTTTAGGCATAGCATTTCTGATCCTCATTGTGGTCCTCTCCATGTTCCTGGTCTTCCCTCCTGCCGGATGGTGCCCTCGTGGTTGGAAGCCACCAGTAGCTGCTGCCGGAGGCAAGAAGACAGATTATACGAGAGATGAGATGTCAAAGAACAAGGCGTTCTATGGCCTCTGGATATGCTATGTGATCGGTGCACTGGCCGGGCTGATGGCCATCGGAGTTGCCAAGCCTGCTGGACTGGAAGTGGCAGCAAATGCGATGATTGCAGAAGCCGACATAACACAGAAACTAACTGATCTCACTTTGATCTTCGCATTCTGCAATGCAGTAGGCAGGCCGCTATTCGGCACTCTGACCGATAAGCTCACACCACCGAGGACCGCCATATTGTCCTACGTGGTTATCATAGCGGCTTCACTGCTGATGTACACCAATCCTGCATCAATCACCATGTACACGGTTGCCTTCGCCCTGCTCTGGCTGTGCCTGGGCGGCTGGCTGGCCATTGCGCCGGCTGCAACGGCGAGCTACTTCGGCACCAAGGACTACGCCCGAAATTATGGCCTGGTTTACACCGCATATGGTGTCGGCGCCATCATTGGGAATTTAATGGCAGGAGCTGCCAAGGACATGCTGGGCGGCTATGTCAATGTCTTCCCGTATGTGGCCGTCCTTGCAGCAGTTGGCATTGTTGTGGCCTTTGTAATGGTAAAACCACCAAACTCAGCTTAAAAATTATAAAACCATTTTTTTTCTTCTTATTATTGTCTTTTGTTCATCTCCCTTCAGGCGATCTCATTTGGTTGGCCTTTAGCATATTAGCACAACATTCTAAGTTATTCTCCATTCACTTTAAAAGGGATTACCATTAACGATGGTTTGCAAAGAGACTCATCTACTATCGTCGATGACGACAGATAATTTTGCTCAATCTAGGCTGCTTTTTTTGGTTGGTGTGATGTACATCGAATATGAATGTAAATTGGCCCCTGCATTTTTGCGATATGTGTAATATTATAATCTATAATCGCTATGATTGCCGCCAAATTTAAATATATGAGAGACGAAATTAGATTCAAGCCATTGAATAATCTTCAAGGGTGGGGGGGATAAGGAGTGATTTAATAAGTTATAATTTATAAATTATTATGGCAACTATTGAGGTTTTATTAATTTCATGTATCGGATAAGAATAAATTAATATCTATCTGAAGGTGTTAAATTCATGGCAGATAATGTGAAGATTTTAGGTATGCCGGCAGAGTCAGGACGCTGGGTCCTGGTGATTGTGGGTATGATAATTCAGCTTTGTCTCGGTGCAATTTATGCATACGGCGTAATCAGAGTGCCACTAACAGCTTACTTCAAGAGCGTTGGCCTCTCACCGAGCGCAATGGACATGACATGGCCTTTCATAGTATTTTTGCTGTTATTCGCCTTGACCATGCCTCTGGCTGGCCCTTATATACAGAAGATGGGACCTAAAAAGGTATGTACCGTGGGCGGTGCCCTCGTAGGAATCGGCTGGATTGCAGCCTCATTTTCCTCGTCCCCGATAATGCTTGCCATACTGTACGGCATAATCGGTGGAGTAGGTGTCGGTATAGCATATGGTTGTCCGATTGCGGTCTCAGCTCAGTGGTTCCCAGATAAACGCGGCCTCGCGGTCGGCCTGACGGTTTTGGGCTTCGGATTCTCTGCAGCACTGATCGCACCAATAAGCGATTTACTGGTCGCGAATTATGGCGGTGTGATGAGCGCTCTGAAGATTTTTGGCATAGCTTTCCTCATAATAACTGTAGTACTGTCCCAACTGCTCATGGTCCCACCAGTGGGGTGGTGCCCGACTGGATGGAAGGCACCTGCGCCAAAGCCAGGAGCTGCTGCTAAGGTCGACTTCATGCGCAGTGAGATGACGAAGAATAAGACATTCTATGGATTGTGGTTATGCTATACTATCGGCTCGCTGGCTGGGCTCACTGCCATAGGAATCGCCAAGCCAGTAGGTCTTGAAGTGGCAGCCAATGCGGGAATGGCCGTTGCGGCGGCCGGTATTCTCATGACCAGTTTGACCTTCCCCTTCGCCCTGTGCAACGGCCTAGGCCGGCCCATCTTCGGGACGTTAACGGATAAACTGACTCCAAGAAATGCAGCGATGATAACCTATGTGCTTATCATTGCAGCTTCCTTGATGCTCTATACAAATTATGCATCCGTAGCCATGTACACCATAGCATTCGCTCTCCTCTGGGGATGCCTTGGCGGCTGGCTGGCTATCGCGCCTACTGCTACGGCAAGCTTCTTTGGAATGAAGGATTACGCCAAGAACTATGGCATGGTCTTTACTGCCTACGGCATTGGGGCAGCGATCGGAGGCATTGTCTCTGCTCAAGCAAAGGATCTCATGGGTGGCTATCAACCCTTCTTCCTTATTGTTGCCGCTCTTGCAGTGCTGGGCATTGTCGTCTCCTTCCTGCTGATGAAGCCGCCGGTCAAAACGGGGGCTTGATCAACTTTTTTTGTTCACTTTTTGAATGAAAACGATAGGATTTTCTAAAAAGACTGAGGAATTAGATCATCAATTGACTCAGTATTTTGCGTACTTCAACTTCCGTCTAAAGCATCGATCTATGAGATATATAGATAATAGGGGGATAACAAAGCTAAACTGCCCCGCGAAACAAGCCGGTCTGATTGACCATATTTGGTGTCTGCATAAACTGTTGGTATTTCCCTATCATAAAATTCAAACCTATTAGTGATTCACGACCAGTGGACAGCATCACGAAAAAATAGCATCAATCCAACTATCTCTACTCATTATCCTAAAGGGCGGGCTGCCTGGATGCTGGCAAGTATTTAAGGGAATAGGTGGATATAACAGAGAGACGAGTAAATGATGGTGAATGTAAATGAGCAAGAAAAAAGGTGCTAAAGGAATGCCCAACGACGGGCCTGGCAAGCATGATCCCTCTAAACCGCAGAAGAATAAGTCCGATGCGCCGCTATTTAATAAGACCAAGGGCGGAATAACCAATGAGCGACCTAGAAAAACTCGGATCTGATTGGGTATAATTCCCATCATTTCCTTCCAGCCTGGCGCTAGTGTGCGGTAAAATGGCCAGGTGGGACGGTATTTCGGTCTGCGGTCAAAGTTACGGCTACTGATCATGTTGCCCATTATTCAGCAAGAGCAGGCTTATGGACATCCCGGAGAAGATGGTCTGGATTCCCAGGATGGAAAATATCATAGCTATCATGGCGTTGTAAGATGCATCCAGTGCTCCGAAGCCTGAGACTCCCCAGCTCAGAATGACCTTCAGGCCTAGAACGCCGCCTGCGGCAAGCAAAATCACGCCGATGAAAAGCTCCTTTTCCAAGGAGTGGTAGCTGATCATCTTTTTTATTCTTCCCGGGCGAGAGAGGCCATAGGATGCCCCGAAAGCTTCAAAATATATTCCTGCCAAGAGCATCTGATAGCCTATGATTGTCAGCAGGCCGCCTAGGATCAGGGAATGCATCCTTGATCCACTCTGCAGATACACTCCTGCGAACAGGGCCAGCCCGAAAAGAAAGGCTAAAAGTCCGGGAACGAGAAGAAACGGCACAGGCCTGTAGAGCATCATGAAACGCACATGCCGCCAGCCATCCGTAAAGGAATGAAGCTTGGACAATCCTTTGCGAGGGGAGTAGGTAATGGGAATTTCTGTAACTCTCAGATCTTTGCAGACCGCCTCGATGAGCATCTCGGAGGCGAACTCCATCCCTCCAGACCTGAGATTTAGTTTTTTTATGGCATCCTTCCTAATGGCACGAAGGCCACAGTGGGCATCAGAAATGCGGCTGGAAAAGAGCGTATTCAAAAGCCAGGTAAGAACGGGATTTCCAATATATCGATGAAGTGCAGGCATGGCGTCGGGGAGAATCACTCCCTTGAGCCGCGACCCGATAACCATGTCATAATTGCCGCTTTGCAGGATGCCGATCATATCCCGGATGGCTTTGGGATCATAGGTCAGATCACCATCCATGAGAACTATGTATTCCCCTTCCGCCTGCGCAAGTCCGGCCAGGTAGGCATTTCCGTATCCCAGCTTTTGGGGCTTGATAACCTTTGCCCCGCACGAATTAGCAATTGCAGCCGTCTCGTCGCTCGAGCTGTCTGCCACCAGGATCTCTCCCGCGAGATCCATCTCTATGAAGACCTGCTGGGCCCTTTGGATGCATTCGCAGATCGTCTCTGCCTCGTTTTTGGTAGGGATGATCAGGCTTATTTGGGGCACATCACTTAGCGTTGTGGTTCTCTCTGTTAAGCCTTTCCTTCAATTTCAAAGGGTCTCCGGCTCGACCTCGTGCTTAAAAGACAGCCTGACCTTGGCCCGGAACTGCACTATCTTGCCATCGACAAGCTTTGTGTCCATCTCCACCACCTCGGCGATCCTCATGTTTGTCAGCTTCTTTTCTCCTTTTTCTATGGCGTTGCTGACTGCCTCTTCCCAGTCTTTGTTTGAGGTTCCCACCATCTCGATGAAATTATAGACGCTGCTGCTAATTTCGCTGTCCATATTTTATAATGGTCGTTTCTCCTTGATATAATTTTTCAGGATCGACCATTTGCTTTAAACGGCAAACCGTCATTGATCTTCTCCGAAAGAGGTAGCAACTGATGAACCGCGACGAAGTCCAAAAGTACATAGAAGTGCGGTATCCAGGTTTCACGGTAAAGAGCAAAAAGACAATCTTCTGCAGAAACTCCAGGATATTTATGCTGGATCTCTTCAAGGGGCAAATCCTGGAAAAAATTGTGGTCAAGATCTCTCGCAACTATCAACCTCGCGAAGTAGCTCTCGAGTTTTCTAACTTATCACGCTTTTACTATGGCTGCAAAGATGAGGCAGTATCCTCTCCAAGGCCCTTATTTGTAGATGCAGAGAATGGAATTTTGGCCATGAGCTACGTGCAGGGCGTAAATCTTGCCCATATGCTGCATGAGATCAGGCCGGTGAGCCTGCAATACCTTATCTGTGCCGCAGATCTTTCTGGAATCGCTCTGGCTAAATTTCATACACTATTTCGCCGGGGGGAGGATGAGCCCGTTACCATCGACACCAATGCGCGCGAGGACGACATCAACCGGTTTCTTGCCGAAAGCCGGGAGCGGATGGACGAGTGCAATCTCAAAACCAAGGTCACGCCGTTCTTCGATTTCACATCCTGGAACATCATCCTCAAAAATGGTCAATCGAAAAGCATGATGCTTTATCTCATTGACTTTCCCAGGCTTGATTATGTCAGTACTCCTCATCTGGATCTGGCCCGGTTCAGATTCGGTCTGGAGCTGGTCAAGCAGTTTCCTCCTGCCAAGTTCTTTGGACTGAATCGCTGGGATGTAGATTCTCTTTACGATCGGTTTTTGAGCAGCTATTGTCGCGAGATGCATGTTGCTTTGAGCCGGGACGACCTATGGCTCATTTCCCGCGCCAGGTTGGCAAACATAAGACGGTCCCAGGATCTGGCGCGAAAAGGCCGGTGCGGCTTGCAGCCCAAGCTGGAGCAGGCATATCTTCAGACCTTCTGCCGGCAGTGGCTGGATCAAGGAGATGTTTTTTCTAAGTGGCCGAGAATGGGCCGGGCGGAAAAAGCATGAAAAAAGAGAAATCTGCTATTTCTATTCCGCTTTTTCCTCTTTTGGCTCCTCTGGCTCTTTCGCAGGTTGTTCGGGCTCTTCCTTCTTTGCTTGCTTCTTAGGGCCTCTGCCCATGGCAAGCAGGGACGCCTTGGCCTGAATTCTGGCCAGTGGGTAATCGTCCTTAGCCACTTTCTCCAGGGCCGCAATGGCACTGTTGTCCTTCAGCTCTCCTACGATCCAGGCGGCGCCTGCGCGGACATCTTTGTCTGCATCGGATAGTGCCTGAATTATGCGTTCTGAAGCCGGTTTTCCGTAGGCGGAGATGGCCACCATGGCATTGCTCTTGACCAGATACTCTTCGTCCTTGAGGGCCTCGATTAGAGCCTCCAAAGATTCAGAGATCTCGCGTTTGGAGAGGAGTATGATGGCGTTGGAGCGCACCAGCATGTGCTTGTCCTTGGTAGCTGCGATCAGCTTCTCCGTGGACCAGCTAGGGTCCGGGAGCACAGCGGGCATGGAAGGCTCTTGTGCACCACAGGTGGGACAGGCTTCCTCCACCATAGAACGTGTGACGATGGGTTCGGCCTTGTCCTCGGTTATCTTCTCTTCTGTCGATATTTCGTCTGCTTTCTTTTCTTCTTCCATGCCTCTTTCGTTGCTTTTATTCTACTTCAGCTTTTCCTAAGGCGAATGCTTTCTTATTCGCTTCCAGGAACCTGGGCGGCACCAAGAGGGAGAGAGACTGTAAAATCAGCTCCTCGGAGAGTGGAATATAGCCGGCAAGGGCGCCAAGCATTACTACGTTCATAGCCTGAGCCGTGCCCGCCCTTTCCGCCAGAGCTATGGCGTCCATGGCGATCACCTTACTGCATCGCGCTCTTAGCGAGGCGAGAATATCTTGCAGTGGCGGGTACTCGGCCTGGCCGCAGGTCACTGTATAAGGCAGGACCTGCCTGGTATTGACCAGCACGACTCCCGCAGGCGAGAGGAAGTGAGCGAAGCGCAGGGCTTCCACCGGTTCTAACGCCAACAGCACATCCGCCCCGCCCGGGGCGACCATGGGAGAAAAGCGGCATCCTATGCGAGTGTGATTGATCACGCTGCCGCCTCTCTGGGCCATGCCGTGCGTCTCAGCTCCACATACAGGTATTCCTGCCGTTACCGCCGCCCTGCCTATCACGTCCGAGATCATTATGACTCCCTGGCCTCCCACACCTACGATCACCAGGTCGCAAACGGATATCCTCATTTTGCCACCTCCGAAATGGCAGAGGCGGGGCAGATCGCGGCGCATACCCCGCAGCCTGAGCATTGTGCATTGATCCTGGCCTTATCATTTTCGAATTCTATGGCAGGGCAGCCGAAGTCGATGCAGATCTTGCACCCCTTGCACTCCTCTCCTACCTGGAAAGGCTTGGGGCGGGCATTGCTGCGGCGGGCTTTGATGACGCAGGGCTGACGGGCGATGATCACAGACAGGCCCGGATAATCCTTGGCCCTCTGAAAGCTCTCAAGAGTATCATCCAGGTGGTAGGGATTGACCGTCTCCACCAGTCCCGCGCCCAAAGCTTTGGCCAGAGCTTCTATTGATACTTGGACCGTTGCCTCTCCTGTGGCCGTCATGCCCGTGCCCGGATTAGGCTGATGGCCGGTCATGGCCGTGGTAGAGTTGTCGAGAATGGTCACGGTGATCCTGGCTTTGTTGTAGGCGGCATTGAGAAGGCCGGTCATGCCTCCATGCAGAAAGGTTGAGTCGCCGAGACTACAGCATATGCCTTCATTCTCCCCGCCGAAGCGAATGCCGCTGGCCAGAGTGATGCTTGAACCCATGCACAGGCACGTGTCCACAGTTCCCATGCCGACAGCCATGGTGTAGCAGCCGATGTCGCTGGGGTAGATTGCATTCTTGCCGAAGACCTTTCGCATGGCATAATAGGTGGCCCGGTGGCTACAGCCTGGGCATAGCGAGGGTGGCCGGGGCGGCAAAATGCTCACCGCTGTGCTCTCTGTCGCGACCCGTTCCGCCTTGCCAAGCATGCGGGCTATGGCATTTCTCACCTGCAAATAGTCCAGCTCGCCATCGCGGGGGATGAATCCCGCTTTCCCCAGGATCTCCACATTGGGGTTGACCTTTCGGGCTAACATCTGCACCTGCTCTTCCACCACCGGCTCCAGCTCTTCTATTACCATTACCCTGGAGACGTGCTCAAGCATGCGTCTGATCAATTTTTTAGGAGGGGGATAGGCTCCGATGCATAGGAATGAGAGGTCTTCATCCAGCTCAAGGGCAGCTTCCTCTGCATACAGGCCGGCGATTCCTGAGGCGATGATGCCCACATTGCCGTGCAGAGCGAGCCTGTTCCAGGGCGCGCTTTCCAGAGCTTCCTCGATGGCGACCTGTTTGGCCAAAAGCTCGCTATGAAGCGGCCGGGCATGGATGGGCAGGGCCACACGTCGCGCAGGATTCTTGATGAACCGGCACTGCTCGCTGCGGGCCGCGGCCGTGCCGATCTCTACGTCCTCTCTGGCATGAGAGACGCGCGTGGTGGGCCTGAGCATGACCGGGATATTGAATTTCTCTGAGAGCTCAAAGGCAAAAACGGCCATATCCTTTGCCTCCTCCGGATTTTTCGGGTCCAGGCAGGGTATGCCGGCAAACTGGGCATAACGCCTCGAATCCTGCTCATTTTGCGAGGAATGGCAATAGGGATCGTCGGCACAGATCACCACAAGTCCCGCGCCCACACCCAGATAGGCAAGGGTCATGAAGGGATCTGCTGCCACATTCAAACCCACGTGCTTCATGGTGGCAGCGGCGCGTCGGCCAGTCCAGGAGGCTCCTGCTGCCACCTCCAGGGCAACTTTCTCGTTCACGGACCATTCCACATGCGGCGGCCTCTCGCTCTTGAGATTTACCAGCGTTTCGATGATCTCTGAGGAGGGTGTGCCGGGATAACCGGCGACAAGCCCAACTCCTGCCTCCAGGAGTCCTCTGGCAATTGCAGCGTTTCCGAGAAGATATTCTCTCACAAATAACCATCTCTTTAATATCAGAATAATGGCCTCTTCACTCTGATAACCGTTTGGATACAAATCTAATTAAGCCAAAACCACTCGTATCTTTTGCAATGTTAAAGTGGCAAGAAGATTCCGTGGGATCTATTTACAATTACCTCTCGCCGGGCTGTCGCATCTGTCGCCAGGGTGCGGGCCTGGTGCTCTTCGTCACCGGCAAGTGTGAGCGCAGCTGTTTCTACTGTCCGCTGTCCGAGGAGCGGCGGGGCCGCGACCTGGTCTTTGCCGATGAAATGCCGGTGCGGGAAATAGATGACATCCTGGCGGAGGCCTGCGCCATCGACGCTTTGGGCACAGGAATCACGGGCGGCGAGCCGCTTTTGAAATTAGATTATGTCCTGGAGTGCATCCGGGCACTCAAGCGCGTGCGTGGGCAGTCACATCACATTCATCTTTATACCGGCCTTCTTCCTGGTCGCGAGGTCTTAGAGCAATTAAAGCAGGCCGGCCTGGACGAGATCCGCTTTCATCCACCGATATTTGAATGGTCTCATCCCGTCGGGCTTAAGGAGGCCCTGCGGCAGGCCAAAGCCCTGGGCCTGATAGCGGGCGTAGAGATTCCTTCTATTAAGCCGTCTCCCGCCATCATCGAAGCAGTAAGGGATGCTGATGCTTTTTTGAACTTAAACGAGCTGGAGTTCTCCGAGACCAACTATGCAGGCCTCGCCACAGCCGGCTATTTGCCGGAGGATCTTGGCTGCGGAGCGATAGGGAGCGAGGAGGTTGCCAGGGAGCATTTCCTGAAAGATGACATAAAAGTGCACTTTTGTCCCTCCCGCTTCAAGGATGCGGTGCAGCTCAAAGAGCGACTATTGCGTCGGGCGAATCGAACGGCGCGGCCATTTGATTTTGTGAGCGAGGAGGGCACCATTATTCACGGCATAATCGAGGGCGATCTGCAGGCAGCTTTGCAGATTATTGAGGATCTTGAGGTTCCCGAAGGTATGTACTTCTGCAACAAGGGGAGGATAGATATCGCCGCTCCTATCCTTGAGGATATAACCGAAGAGCTAAAAAGCGTCTCATGTATTCTCAGTATAATTGAGAAGTATCCATTTGAGGACGGACTGGTCGTAGAGAGAATACCTTTATAATCCTTAAATTCATTGCTTGAAGGCGGTGATTTTGCCGGATGGAAAGCGCTGAAGAACGAATCCAGGAGAGGCTCAGAAATTATCTTAAACGGGACGGAATAGGAATTCGGAAGGCTGTCTTAAAGCTGTTTTTGAGCGATGGAGCTTACACCACTGAGGACGTCTTCACCTACCTCGCGAAGGAGGGTTTTGACGTCAGCTATCGGGGAGTTTCGGCCATGGTGGGGCTCATGAACACTCGCCTGGGCATTCTGAGCATTGACGTTTCCGGGGACCATAACGTCTATTCCCTTAAGGGAGATCACAAGGGTGTTGTGAGGTCTGTTCTGGAAAATTATTGAAAAATCAGTTAGGCGGCTCGCCTCTTTTCATCCTTTTCATGTACTTGCCTAGCACAAGGTCCGCCATCAGGTTTATGCCCGTCAGGGCGGTGTGAACGAACGGTCCTGCCGTCATCCTCTCCCTATAGAGGCGGTGCAATTTCTTGAGGTGCCGCAGGTTATACTCCAGGCATAATCCGACCAGCTGCCAGTGCTCGGGCAGGGCATCCTTTTCGGCAAAGCCTTTTCTTCCTCCCAGCTTCGTATCGGCGATTGTGGTGAAAAAGAGGGGCAACATGAGCCCGGTGTGATCCATAAGAGAATCCACCAGTTCAGTGGTCTTTATGACATCCTCTGCCGTCTCTCCCGGCAGACCCAGGACCAGGCTGGCCACAGGCAGCCAGGACTCTTCTGCGAAGAGACGGTAACAATCCCTTACAATTTCCGGCCAATTGTCGATTTTTGCGGGCTGCGCTTTATTCGGCATATGCATCTTCAGGATGCGGCAGCTTCCTGTCTCGATGCCGATCCAGGCAGACATGTGATTCTGATCCGAGCCCACGCCTACTATCTGTGATACCTTGCGCAAGAGTCCCTGGTTTTGATGAACTGAAGCCAGGCTCAGGTGGGAGACATCAATGGTCTTCGGCCCGAGCTGCTTTACTGCGGATACCAGTTCCACTATCTTATTTTCATCAGGTTTGCCGTCGCGGTAACCGTAGGAGAAGACATCCTCGCTGTGCAGGATGATGTCCTTCTGGCCGCCGGCAAGGTTCACCCGCACGTCCTCCAGGATTTTTTCGACAGGCCGATGGCGCATGGTGCGCATGGTCGGCGAGCAGAAGGCGCAGCCTCGCCAGCAGCCTCTGCCGATCTCTACAATGCCGCCGATGGTCGGGCCGCGATTGACGGGAATTGCCTCTCCCAGAACCGCTTTGCCCCGGATAACGGGCGGGACGCTCTCTTTGCCGATGATCTTTCTGCATATCTCTGGAAAATCGCTTTCTCCTTCGCCCAGGTAAATGTGGTCCACGCCCACATCTTCGCCCATAACCTCCCAGGCGCCGTTGCCACCTACTACTACCTTTGGCCTGTGCTCTCTAATGAGCGGATGGCGCACGAGTTCCAGAAACTTGGAGCGGTTAAAGGGCGGTCCCCTGCCGATGATATCTTCGATCTCCCGCACGGCAATCTTCCCCATGGGATCATCATGAGTTATGCCCACTATCTTTGTATCCGGACCGATGGCCCCGTTCAGATGATCGGGATGGGCCACCATTACATCCTCTCGGGAGAAGCCCGCTTCCAGCAATGCCGCTTCTACCTTTCGCATGCCGCAAGGGGCGATCTCTGCCGAGCCGTCCTTTGCGGCAGGCACGGGCGGGCAGAATAATTGTTGGAAAATAAAGTCCGGCAGCGTTCTTCTGGGCATGATGGCGGCAAAGCCGAGCATTACTCCGCCGTGATAGCTGCTCATCATGGTGGCATCGCTTGTGAGAACGATTCTCTTGCCAGGCATCTGTGGCATAGGCTCTTGTCCATTCAGTTAAGGCAGATAACGTTGTTGGACAGGAAAAGCCCAACAAGTTTTTATCGGATTGCCGACTTTCGGGACATCTGTGCAAGAGAAGTCGTTAGCGGATATCAACGAACGCATTCGCGACGGGAGCGCCCGCGTCGTAACGGCAGAGGAGATGCCTGACATCGTGGACGAGCTGGGCCTTGCCGGAGCCGTGCGCGAGGTGGATGTAGTAACCACTGGAACCTTTGGAGCCATGTGCTCCTCGGGTGTATTTCTCAATCTGGGCCATAGCGACCCGCCCATAAAAATTTCCAGAGCTCTGCTCAATAAAGTGGAAGCCTACGGTGGAGTTGCTGCTGTCGATCTATTCTTAGGCGCGACGCAGCCCTCCGAGGACCGAGGAATAGAGTACGGCGGAGCGCATGTCATGGAAGATCTCATTTCGGGAAAGCAGATAGAGGTGGACGCATATGGTGCGAGCACGGACTGCTATCCACAGATGGTGCTCGAGACCAGCCTGCGCCTGGAGGATTTCAATCAGGCCATCATGGTAAATCCCCGCAATGCTTATCAGCGCTACAACGCGGCCACCAATTCCGCAGACCGCACCATGCATACTTACATGGGCACACTGCTTCCCCGATTTGGCAATATTCACTACAGCGGCTCGGGTGTTCTCTCCCCGATATCCAATGATCCGAACTTCAATTACATTGGAATCGGCACGCGCATCTTTCTGGCGGGAGCGCAGGGCTACGTTATGGGATCTGGCACGCAGCATAATCCTCAGAATAACTTCTCTACACTCATGGTCACGGGCGACATGAAAAAGATGAATAATCACTTTCTTAGAGCTGCGACATTTCATAAATACGGCCCCAGTCTATACCTCGGGATCGGCATTCCCATACCAATACTCAATGAAAAGTTGGCCCGTAGCACAGCCGTGCGGGATAGAGACATCATCGTTCCTGTGATGGACTACGGCATCGCTCGCCGGGATCGGCCCTCTTTGAAGATGGTAAGCTACGAAGATCTGAAGTCGGGAATGATTGAGATTAATGGAAATGAGGTCTCTACCTCTTCACTCTCCAGTTTCCATGTAGCCAGGGAAGTGGCCCTTACTTTAAAGCAGCAGGTGGAGAAAGGCGAGTTTCTGCTAAGCTGTGCCGTGGAGCCCTTGTCCCGTGTGGGCAGCTCCCGGCCCATGAAGCAGACCAAGGAATCGCCAAACGTGGGCGACGTGATGAGTCGCGACGTGGTCACGGTCCGAGAGGACATCGGGGTAGAGGAAGCGGCCAGGCTGATTGTGAGCGGCAGCTTCGATCACCTGCCGGTCATCTCCAGGGACGGACGGCTGATGGGCATAATCACCGCCTGGGATATATCCAAGGCCGTGGCGGGTGGCAAATCCTCTCGCATTGGTGATATCATGACCCGGAGGGTTTATTCTGTCAAAGCGGATGAGCCCATTGAACTTGCAGCTCGCACCTTTGATACGCACAGCATCTCGGCAATGCCGGTGGTAGACAGAGACAATAAGGTAATTGGAATGATCACCAGTAATCACCTATCCCGTCTCTTCGCGCGGAGGCGATAGAACATGAAACTCATGCTGCATGTAGCTCCTGGCATAGTGCGTTATCCTGTCATAGCTTCAGTCATCCTGGAGACCGGCGCTCTGTTGAACATCGAGAGAGCCAGCATCGATGCTGTGAGCGGGGAGATCGTCCTGGAAGTGCCACAGGACAAGTGTTTGATGGTAAAGGAGGCATTCGAGAGGCGCGGGGTAAAGGTCGTGCCCCTGGAGATTCCCGTCATCAGGGATGAGAATGAGTGCGTGCATTGCGGGGCGTGTGTTTCCATCTGCCCGACGAGCACATTTCGTTTCGAGGATTGGATGGTTGTGGCTGATTCCGGCAAGTGCATTCAGTGCGGAGCCTGCATCGTGGGCTGTCCTCAGCGTGCTTTGAAGCTGGTCTTGAAGTAGCTCTTAGTTGGAGTCCAGTCCAATTTTTCTCTGTCACTTAATTTTTTTGTTTGCCATGATTAAGTATTTATAGCAGATATTTAACGAACTAACGAATCTGCGAACATGCCAGTTTTTGATTGGCCGTTACTTTGTAATTTGCCTGTACTCAGTTAACATTCTAATTATATAAACCAATTCGTTTTTGATCGTCCCCTTACACGACAAACGACGATAATTGTTATTAATAATGCCGATACACTTGATCTTATTTTATCCTCTAATATAAATTGTAATATCAATTTGTTGCCAATTTATTAAAATATATACTATTCTAACTTAGTTATTAAAAAAAACAATTGAAAGAAATGGTAACTTATATATGTGGGGACAGTTAATACGCAGAGTATAGGTTAGTGGTGTATATTTTAGCGGTTGTAGGGGGAATATATGATATTTGATACTGATCCGCTATGTGATATGGAAAGGCAATTGTCTATATATCATTATAATATTTTATCAAAGTTTTCCATATCGGCATGCGTGAAATTAGCAATTCTATCTTTTTTATATATTGTATCAGTTGACTCTGTTACAAATGGTGGGCAAGATGACTGATGACGGCAACGTTTTCTCTCTAGGCATCTTGGCCGAGACCCTTTGCCAGCCGGGAGGCTACGAGCCAAAGCGACTTCGCTGCATCTCTAGCATGGGGTCTGATCTTGTTTCTCCCTTCATTGAGGCCATACTCTCCTCCGATGAGGATCAGATGCAAAAGAGGCTTGCCGGGCTGGCTGATTCTCTCTCCGGTAATAACAGCCCTTCTTCCTGGTTTAATCTGGGTCGCCTGGCTGCCAGCCTATTTTTTCGCCGCGCAGCCGAGGAGTATTTCGAGAAGAGTTCCCGCCTGGCCCATGTGCAGGGAGACGATGAGGGGGAAGCGCAGGCCTGGTTATCTTTGGGCATCCTCTATCGTGATGATGAGGACTGGGATCGAGCCTGCCTGTTCTATGAAAAAGCCTTGCAGGCCCTTGATGAGTGCAAGAGCCAGCCTCTTATGTGCAAAGTACTGATAAATTTAGGCAGTGCGGGTTGCAGGCGAGGTGATCTCTCAAAAGCGGAGAAGTGCTATTCCAGGGCACTTCATTTGCTCGATGGCGATGATCATAGAGGCCGGGCTGATGTGCTCTATTGCCTGGGAGAGCTTTGCCAAGTAAGGGGCAACTATGCCGGGGCGGAGGAATGCTATCAGAATAGCCTCTCTGAGTGGGAGAAGGCCCAGGACAGGGGGGCAATGGCGGCATCGCTCGCGGCGCTGGCATCTGTCTATCAGTTCACCGGGGCGGCAAATAAGGTGGAAAGCTGCCTGGAAAAAGCCAGGCACCATCTGCAAGACATTGGCGACGAGATAGGCGCAGCAAGGATGCGCTTTCAATTGGCTGATTTCTTTTTCCTGGAAGGCAGGCTCAAAGAGGCTGCAGACCATTATGAAAAGAGCCTGCCGACCTTAGAAGAAGGTGACACACTCCTGGCCGCTCGCGCTCAAAGTCGCATGGGGCAATGCTTCCTGGATTTGGGCGACTTTGTCCTTGCAGAGGACCATTTAGAGAAGGCCAGAGAGATCGTGCAGGGTCAGGGCGACCTATGCAGCGTCGCTGATCTGCTCATATTGCTTGCCGGCAATTATCGCAGGCAGAATCGGCTTGATGAGGCTCTGCAATGCTCCCTGCAATGCCTGGAGATCAGAGAGCAGCAAAATGACCCCCATGCCATTGCCGACGCATATAGCTGCATGGGACTGATTCATGCCGACCGGCGCGAATACAGCCCTGGAAAAATTTGCTTTCAGAAGGCCGCAGATCTGCTAATGCAAAACGGAAAAAGCTTGCCTGCGGCTGAGGCGCTCTCAAATCTGGGAAGCTTATGTCATCTGAACGGGGAGCTGGTGGATTCCCTAAACTGCTACACCCGAGCTTTAGATATCTTCCGGGAACTGGGCAATGAGCAGGGTCAGTCCCAGACCCAGGCTAATCTGGGCCTTATCTACCAGAGCAAAGGAGAACTCTCTCTTGCCGAGGATTATCTGCAAAAGAGCCTGGCGGCCAGAGATGAGGCAGACGTGGCCGGCGCCGCCGCCATCAAGCTCTCTTTAGGACAGACAGCTCAGTGCAAGGGCGACTGGGATTATGCCCAGAATTATTTTGAGCAGGCATCCCAGGCTTTTGAAGATCTGGGGGACCTTCATGGTTTTTCTCTGGCGCAAAACAATCTGGGAAATCTTCACTCGGATCGGGGAGACATCCGCAAGGCTATTTTATGCTATAACTTGAGTCTGGATGCCAAGCGTGCTCAAAATGATCTGCACGGCATGGCCGCAACTCTTGCTAATCTGGCGACTGCCTATTACCAGGAGGACGAGCTGGAAACGGCGGAGGATACGTACCTTAAGAGCCTGGAGATATTCCGAGAGATGGGTGATCAGAGAGGCGAGGGGCAGGCCCTTATCGGCTTGGCCAACGCCAGGGCCGAGAAGGGGGATCTCAAGAACGCTTTGTCGCATTTTCAGGATTGCCTCAAGCTGGGAATGGAGCGGCAAGACTCCTTGGCCATGACTGCAGCTCAAGATGGCCTGGTCAAGATATCTCTTCGGCTTGGTCTATGGCATGAGGCAGAGGCCAGCTATGTTCGGGTATTGGATGCCCTTCGCTCCATGGGCGACTCGGAGGCGGAGGCGGCGGTATTATGCTCCTGGGGAAATCTGCAAGCAGATCTGGGTGAGTGGGATTGTGCCCTGGAAAACTATCAGGAGAGCCTGGTCATCCTGGAGCGGCTAGGAGACGACTATTCCATGGCTGTGGCCAAAAACAACCTGGCCAACATCTGTTACCGGCGTGGCGATTGGACGGATGCTCTTGAGAACTACCGCCAGAGCCTGGAAGGCTTTGCCAAGGTGGGTGATGATAAAAGCCAGGCATCCGTCTTGAGCAATATGGCCAGCCTCTGCTACAAGAGAGGCGAATGGTCCCAGGCTTTAGAGTGCTATCAAGAGAGCCTGGATCTCTTCGAGAGGCTGGAGGATTTGGCTGGAGCGGCTCAGGTGCTTGGCAATTTGGGCAACTTCTATCACCGCAGAGGCGAGCGCAGTTTAGCAAAAGAGCATTTCTTAAGGGGCCTGGAATTATCAAAGCGCCTGGGAGATATGCAGAGCGTCGCGGAGATGCAGGCCAATATCGACATGCTAAAAGCGGGCCGGGACGCCATCCCTGATAATCTCGATGATTACTATAAGCAGCTGGATGAGTTGAAAGCACAAGGAGACCTCTCCGGTCAGGCTGAGGTGCTAAGCGCACTGGCCGGATCTTTTGCGGACCGCTGCCAGTGGGAGTCTGCCATCTCTTGCTACCAAGAGAGCCTGCAGCTTTTTGCGGCCGTAGGAGAGATCTACAACCAGGCTCAGATTCGCCTAAATATGGCCCTGGTTTATAAGGACAAGGGCGATTTAGCCGGAGCCGTCACGCTTTTTGGAGATTCCCTGGAGATCTTTCAGAGTCTGCAGGCCGCACCCTGTATCGCCCAGGCTATGCTTCATCTGGGCGTCATCCATGGCATGATGGGCCTGGCGAAAGAGGCCGAAGATCACTTCAGCCATGCCATCCGCCTGCAAGAGGAACTGGAAGCTCCGCCCGATCTGTGCGAGGGATATATGGCCCTAGCGCAGTTCCTGGTCAGGGAGGGGCGGCTGGTTGAGGCCGAATTCTATCTCAGCCGGGCTGAGACGCTCATATCTCGCACCGATTATCCGATCCTCAGCATTCAGCTCCACAATACGCAAGGAGTGCTTTATCAGAATGAAGGTCGCTACCGCGAGGCAATGAGCAGTTTTGAGAGAGCTTTATCCCAGGCAAGAATGCTGTCCAATCCCTATGAAGAGGCCAAAGCCATCGCCAATATGGGAAGGCTGGCATTGCAGGTCAAGGACTATCCTAATGCCCTGGTCAAGCTGCAACAGGCGCTGGCAGCCATGAGCCGTCTGGGGGCAATACATGATTCTCTGGCTCTTTACCAAGATCTTCGCCGTCTCTTTCTGGACCAGGGGGATTATGTTCGAGCGGAAGAGATGGCAGCACTTGGAGAGCGGGAAGCCGTCAGGCTCGGATATATGGGGCGTGCCGGCTGCAAGGATGAGGGTGCACAGGACTGTGCCGACGTCCTGCAATTATCCTGCTATGAGGAAGGCCCCAGCACCAAAACTCTGCTCGCGAAGAGGGAAAAAGAAGATTCTGAAAAGCTGCTGTCTGTCACATTACCGCAGAGCAGGATCGTCTAGAGATCGGACCAGACCATGGAGGGCAATAGACTCAGCTGCAGGTCGTTCTCCGCCAGGACATGCCTGATCTGCGGCTCCTTGAGGAGCAGGTCCAGTTCGGTCAGTCGGCCCATCACCTCACCGATGCGGGCGGCTTTATGCTCGCTCCTGTAGCGAACCGGGGCATAAAATATCTCGCCGTTGCCAGGAGCTGCTTCCACGCCAAAGAAGTCGCGGCTGTAAAAGCCCTCGAACTTGAGGATGATGGGCTTGTAGACATTCTTTAAGGCCGGGACATAAAATTCCTCCAGCATCATCTGCTGCACTCTGTTCTTTGATTCAGCTATGCGCAGCCTGATGTATCCCTGACCGTGGATGTAGCCCGCATAATGGATGTCGTATCTGATGCGGGAGCGCAGGTCGGTATGCAGGCCCAAGGTAAACTCGCAGGTATCCTCTGTCTCTGTTGGATCTAAGTTGAGGAAGTACCTGATGAAAAGAGTGTACTGGTTTTCAAAGGTGATGTAAATATAACTCTCGTCGCTCTCGGCACTCTTGACCGCAATATCGCGTACATTCCAGCCAAAGAGCTTCTGGGCTTCTTCTTTGGTGAAGTCGTGCGACGCAAACTCGCGAACCTTCTCGAGGAGATCTCCCATTATTTCCATCACTTTAATTCATCTCTCGAATCGGATAAACATTATGCTGAATAGAACAGGACCAATAACGCCGCGGCTAAGGTGAGGGCGATTGCAGTCTGCATAAGATGCAGGGCGCGCGGCACGTCCGATGTCTCAGGCACCATCCCTTCCTCTACCAGCACATAGTAGCCGGGCTTCTCAAGGCGGATATGCAGAGCGCCGGCGAGAGCCGCCATGGGCCAGCCGGAGTTGGGGCTGGGCGTCCTGCTGTGGTCGCGCAGCGCTGCGCGCAGGGCCGCGCTCGCCCCGGAGGGGCGCGCCAGGGCGATGAGAATAATGGATAGGCGGGCGGGGATGAAGTTGGCCAGATCATCGAGCTTTGCACCGGCAAAGCCCAGCTCTTTGAGACCTTTGGTCTTGTAGCCTATCATGGAATCCATGGTGCTGATGGCTTTGAAAGCGAGCGCCGCTTCCAGGCCGTAGCCCAGGGGCGCAAAGAGCAGATAGTAAAATATGGGCGAGAGGATGCAGTCCACATAGTTCTCGGAGAGCGACTCTATCACAGCCGAGCTGGCCTGACTTTTGGTAAGCGAGTTCGTATCGCGGCCCACCAGGGCGGGAAGCATCGACTTTGCCTCGTCCATGTCCCTGTCGATCATCTGCCCGATGTCCCTGGAGACCTGCAGAAGACACCTGATCGCGAAGGTGGACTTTAATAGGTAGGCTGAGACGAGAAGGGACAGGAGTGGAACAGATCCCGCAGCTTTCACAGCCAGGTGGCCGGATAGAACTGTAACTACTATTACTGTTATGGCCAGTGCAATTCCGCTCGCCCTGGTGGGCCGGGCATGGGCGCGCAGGAAGGTGATGAATTTTCCGATCCAGACCACCGGATGAACTCTTGCCGGCATCTCGCCTAAGAGAATGTCGTAGGCTGCGGCCAGGAGAAATACGGCCAGGCTTTCTGCAATCATTTCTTGCTCCTCACAGATGCGCCTCCAGCTTCTTCCAGACCGTGCCGACAGCTTCGCCCTTCATGAGTGCGTCCAGTACCATGTCGGCCACGTCCGGGCGGTGGATGATTTGACAGGACTCGCAGCACCAGGTGCCGCCCTGCTCTTTGCCGCCCGTTCTCTTGTCCTGGCAGGGGTAAAAGGGGCAAAAGCAGAGTGCGCAGTCCTGCTCTTGGGTGTGGCAGGGAAACCTCTCGCAATTCAGTCTCTGCATTTTAGGGCCTTCTCCAAAGCAGCGATCAGCCGCTCGTTCTCGCCTCGGTTTCGCACAGCTACCCGGATGTAGCTCTTGCCGAGGCCAAAGGACTGGCAGTCTCGTACCAGCACGCCCTGGGCCATTGTCCTCTTCGCCAGGACATCTGAGGCCCGGCCGCATGGCCTGATGTCCACCAGTATGAAGTTGACGCGGCTGGGCAGGGGCTGTAGCCCCAATCCTTGCAGAGAGTCCTGCAGCCAGGCAATCTCCGTCTTAATAATCTTCCGCGAACGCATAAGATGTTCATCACAGCCAAGCAGATATTCTCCCGCGGCTGCGGCGAGCGAGCCTATGGACCAGGGAATTCTGGCCAGATTCAAAATACCGGCAAGCTTTGCATTGGTCACTCCAAAACCCAGGCGCAGGCCCGGCACGCCGAAGGACTTGGTCAGCGACCTCATGACAAACAGAAACTCTCTGTGCGGGGCGAGGGCAGCTACGCTTTCTTTGGGATCGGAAAGCTCAATGAAGGCCTCATCCACCAGCAGAAAGGTCTCTGACTCTTCGCATCTGTCTGCCAGGTCGGTGACCTGATGGGCAGAGAGAAGCCTTCCCGTGGGGTTATTGGGGTTGCACTGGAAGAGCAGCTTGGCCTTTGCAAGATCATCGTCTGACAGAAGCGGCAGGCCGTCTTCGCCGATATTTACCTTCTTGATAGTCGCTCCGGCCAGAAGGGACTGGTTGGTGTACTCGCCAAAGGAGGGCGTGGGAACTAGTCCTATGTCCCCCTCATCAAAACAGCATTCGGCAAAGAGCCTGATCAGCTCAGAGGAGCCGTTGCCGGGCACAATGCATTCCATATCGACATTTACAAATTTTGCTGCGGCGCGACGAAATTTCCGGTAGCTATTATCCGGATAATGGCCAATATGCTCAAGCTCTTCCAAAAGCAATTCTTTGAGCGGCGGCGAGCCCAGAGGATTGATGTTGGCGGAAAAATCCAACGGCTCCGCTCCCAGGATTGAAGCCGCTTCCTGTACTTTGCCTCCGTGCCGGCACTCTTTCGCTCCGGCAAAGCTCTTCCGTATCCGTTTTATCATGAATTTGCCAGCGTCCTCTTGTGGGAAGGCATTTCAAGTTTGTGGGCAGAAAATCATCCATTAACGATCGTGACTGGATCGTATCACTATGTGCGTTTGATCAGTATATAAAAATACTACTATGAAATTATCGGTAATTTAGAGAATTTTATATTACTAAGTATCCGAAAGTGTTTTATCTACTCTATGCGAACTCAAGCGGCGTATATCAAAGGAAGAGGAGGCTAAGATTTCCGATGGCAACAAAAGAGGGCAGCTTTTCGGTTGAGGACATGAAGAACGTCCAGATCAACATCGGGGCTGTCGTTAAGGAAGCGGATGAATGGGACCAGGAGATGGGTCCACATCCCAAGCCCGGCGTGGCAACGCTCCGGTCCTGGGATCATATGATTGCCAACAGATACAAGATCATGTATGCACCTGCTGATGATACATGCACTCTTTGTACCTACGGCCCATGCGACCTTACCGGAAATAAGCGCGGCGCATGCGGCATTGATCAGGCCGGTGCCTGTGGCAAGATCGTTTTGATTGCATGCTTGATGGGCACCTGTGCTCACTCCGCCCACGGCAGACATCTCTATCACTGGTGCATGGACAAGTTCGGCGACATGAAGTTCGACATGGGCGACGAGATTTTGGTTGATTCTCCCCTGTATCAGACCATCATGGGCACCAAGCCCAAGAGCTTCAAGGATTTCAACGAAGGACTCTATTACCTTGAGGAAGAGGTCGTACAGCTTCTGGCGGCTACCCACACCGGTCAAGAGAGCGCTTTCATAGATTTCGAGTCCAAGGCTCTGCATGCCGGCATGCTGGATCTGCTCGGCATGGAGATCTGCGACATGTTGCAGATTGTGGCTTACAACATGCCCCGTGGCGCGGCTGATGCCCCCATCATCGAGATCGGCATGGGCACCCTGGACCAGAATAAGGGCGTCTTGATAGCTTACGGCCACAACCTGGCTGCCGGCTCTGAGGCCATGATCTATGCTGAGAACAACAATCTCTGGGACAAGGTGGACATCGGTGGCGTCTGCTGCACGGCTCACGACCTGAACCGGATTGGCACGGGAACCGGCGAGTTGAAGGTGCCCAAGGACATAGGAACCAAGCCCAAGGTCGCAGGAGCTATGGGCTGGTGGAGAAAGATGATCCGTTCCGGTGTCATGGACTGCATCATGGTGGACGAGCAGTGCGTCTTCTGCGACGTTCTTGCAGATGCCGAGAAGCGTAAGATCCCTGTCATTGCTACCACAGATAAGATCATGCTCGGATTGCCAGACAGAACCAATGACCCGATCGATGCCATAGTCGATGACTTGGTCAACTTCAAGATGCCGGGCGTTGCCGTATTGGATCCGACCAAAGCAGGCGAAATAGGCATACGGGTTGCCATAGCCGTGAAGCCCAAGCGTGCCGAGGCCAAGATTCAGAACCTGATCACAGAAGAGCAGTTCAAGGAAAGCATAGCGAAGTGTACTCAGTGCAATGAGTGCGCCTTTGTCTGCCCTCCCCATATCAGGATCAGCAAGCTGATTGCCGAAGCGGTTAAGGGCAACAATCAGGAATTCTCCAACTTCTATGAGATCTGCGTCGGTTGCGGCAGGTGCGAGCAGTCTTGCCCGCAGGGCATAAACATCCTGGACCTTTTCGAGTATGCCAACCGCCAGTATGTCAAGAATCAGAAGTTTAAGATGAGATCCGGACGCGGACCCGCTCGCGACACTGAGATCCGAGCTGTAGGCGCGCCAATTGTGCTCGGCACCATTCCCGGAATCATTGCTCTGGTCGGATGCAGCAACTACCCCAACGGCACCAAGGAGTGCTACGACATCGCCAAGGAGTTCGTAGACCGTGGCTACATAGTCGTTACTTCCGGATGCATGGCCATGGATATGTCGCTCTACACCGATGCTGACGGCAAGACCATCTGGGAACAGTATCCCGGCGGCTTTGACGGTCGCAACATCTGCAACACCGGCTCATGCGTCTCCAACGCCAACATCGGCGATGCCGCCATCAAAGTGGCAACGATCTTCGCCCACAGAAACCACAGGGGCAACTTCGATGATATCGCCGACTACATCCTGAACAAAGTTGGCGCCTGCGGTATCGCCTGGGGAGCTTATTCTCAGAAGGCCGCTGCTATCGCTACCGGCTGCAATCGGCTCGGCATACCTGTAGTCGTTCAGCCCCACTCTGTCATGTACCGCCGCTCTTTCATGGGCAGGACGGACAAGCCCGAGGATTGGATGGTCATAGATGCTCGCGACGGCAAGATGCAACAGATCGAGCCCGCGCCTGAGGCGATGCTCTACATTGCCGAGACCAAGGAAGAGGCAATGCTGGAGATGGCCAAGCTCTGCTTCCGGCCTTCCGATAACAGCATAGGCAGAGGTATCAAGCTTACTCACTACTGCGATATCTCCATGAAGTACTTCGGAAAATTGCCCGACGACTGGCACATCTTCGTCCGAGATGTCAAGGACCTTCCCCTGGTTTACAAGGAAGATATGATGAAGACTCTCGAGTCGAAGTTCGGCTGGAAGATTGATTGGAAGGCCAAGAAGATTCTCTCCGGACCACTGCGGCCCGCCGATGTGAGCTTCGATCCGACCAACCTGGCCAGGAAGATCAGGACCAAGAAGTGAGGGCAAGGAGGAGATAAAAATGGCAGCAGAAGTTAAGAAGGGCATTGACACCACCAAGAATCCCATTCCCTTTGAGATGGCCCAGGTTCCAGGGCCGGAGCAGGCTAAGTGCTACATGCCGAAGGTTATGGGCGCAATAATCAAGAAGGCCAAGAGGCCTCTGCTCGTTGTGGGAGCAGAGCTCTTTGACGACCCCATCATGTTCGATAAGATGATCGAGATCGGCAAATTGGGCATACCCATCGCCGCCACGGCGCATTCCGTGAAGGGCTTTGTAGAGAGAGGCTACCTGGAGAACGTCTATCAGATCGGCCTGCATCCCCTGACCAGCAACCTGCGCTTCTCTGATTGGAAGGGCATGGATGGAAAGGGCCAGTACGATGCCGTTATCTTTATGGGCATCTTCTACAAATTCGCCAACGCCATGTTCGCAACGCTCAAGAACTTCAACCGGGACATCAAGCGCATATCTATTGACCGGTACTATCACATCAACGCCAACATGACCTTTGGCAACATGGCCTTCACCCCCGACGACTATCACGCAGCCGTGGACGAAGTAATCGCAGCAATGAAGAAATAAAGTTCATCTCATTAAAACAGAAGAGGTGTATTAATGGCAGACATAAAGTTGGATATATCCCCCATGTATGAGGGCGAGAGAATCAGAAAGGACGATCTATGGGTAGAGCTGGGCGGCCCCAAGGCAGACGGATTCGAGCTGTCTTTGGCAACCCCTATGGATCAGATCACTGACGGAAAGGTAACTGTTGTCGGTCCCGATCTCGGAGAGATGAAAGAAGGCACTATCATGCCCTTCGGAATGATATTCAAGGTCGGCGGCGAGAAGATTGAGAAGGATCTGGAGTCCATCATTGAGAGGCGCAACCACGCCCTGCTCTCCTACATCAGCGGCCTCATGCACCTCAACCAGAGATACGATATCTGGATGAGGATAGGCAAGAGCCTCAAGAAGAAGGGTGTAACCTCCTGGAAAGAGATCTTTACCCCCGTCATCGATCTGTACAAGGCCGAGATGCCCTTCATCGAGAAGATGGAGATCACCATAGTCACAGACCCAGCCAAGGTCAAGGAAGAGCTGGCCAACGCCATGGCTGTCTACAAGACACGTGACGCACGCGCCAAGGGACTGCACGATGAGGACGTCGATGTCTTCTACGGCTGCACACTGTGCCAGGCATTCGCTCCCACCAGCGCCTGCGTGGTCACCCCGGACAGGCCATCCCTGTGCGGAGCTATCACCTGGTTCGATGGACGCGCTGCCGCCAAGGTGGACCCAGAGGGCCCCCAGTTCCCCATACCCAAGGGAACCGCAGTTGACGCAGTTTCCGGCGAGTACGAAGCCATCAACGAGATGGCCGCAAAGCGCTCGGGCGGCGAGTACAGCAGGATGCTCCTGTACACATTCTTTGATGCACCCCATACCTCCTGTGGCTGCTTCGAGACCATCGGCTTCTACATGCCCGAGGTTGACGGCATCGGTCTAGCCGACCGTGACTTCAGGGGAGCTACCCCCAACGGACTGCCCTTCTCAACAATGGCAGGCCAGACAGGCGGCGGCAAGCAGGTTGTAGGATTCCTGGGAATGGGCATTCTATACTACTTCTCTCCCAAGTTCCTCCAGGCCGACGGCGGCTGGAGAAGGATCGTCTGGATGTCCAAGGGTCTCAAGGAGAGAGTAAAGGCAGGCATCGATGAGGACATGATGGCCAAGATCGCCACCGAGGATGATGCTAAGGATATTGCAGCTCTCAAGACCTTCCTGCTCAAGGTTGACCACCCCGTTGTCAACGGCGTCACCAGAAAAGTTGACAACAAGAAGATCACCGAGGGCTGGAAGCTCGAGGATATTTCCGACGAGATCAAGGAGAAGGTCATGGCCTATATCGAGAAGACCGGCGGAGACATCAACATCGATACCGTCAAGTCCGAGCTTGCCTTGACCGAAGGCCAGTTCATGCAGGTAGTCGAGGCTCTGCAGGCTGATGGCGTTCTCGAGTGAGTAAAAAAACAAAGAGGGTGAAAAATCTATGCAGTTAAAACTCAAGAAGAAGGAACCTGCAGCCGCGGCCCCAGCCGCGCCTGCAGCCGCAGGGGCAGCAGCAGCACCAGCTTTTTCCATGTCCGGCAGCGCCGGCGGCATTAAGCTGATACTCAAGGATGCCAAGATCAGCATAGACAAGGTAGTACTCGCCAAGTAGAGTCCTGCCGATCCCCTTTTTTGGGGAGTGGCAGGTTTTGCGAAGCGAGTGCTATCGATCCAGTTTAAAGTGAGGGAGATTATTATGCAGCTTAAGCTTAAGAAGAAAGAAGCAGCTCCAGCCGCTGCACCTGCGGCAGCAGCAGGCGCATCAGCTCCGGCTTTCGCTATGCCAGCAGCATCATCGGGTGGAATGACCATTGAGCTTAGAGGCGCGTCCATCCATGTAGCGGAAGTTATCATAAGACCGAAAAAGTAAGGAAGGCTAGACATTGGGGAAAGTTATAGCGGTAACCGGCAAGGGCGGCACCGGCAAGACAGCCGTGACTGCGATGCTCATTAGATACCTTGTAAAGAATTCCGGAAAAAAACTCCGAATACTTGCAATCGATGCGGATCCTGATGCCAATCTCGCTGACGCCTTGGGCGTAAAGGCGGGAAAGACCATCGGCGACATGAGAGAATTCATGCAGCAGTCCCGGTTCACAGCGTCGCCGGATACGGATAAGCAGGTGCTTTTCGAGTCCAAGATCTTCGAGATTCTCTTGGAGGAGGAGGGCTATGATCTTCTTGTCATGGGCAAGCCGGAAGGCTCCGGGTGTTACTGTTTTGTCAACAATCTTCTGCGCGCCGTTATGGATAAGACCACGGCCAACTACGATCTGATCATCATTGACACGCCAGCGGGCCTGGAGCATTTCAGCAGGAAGACCATTCCCGACCTTGACGATCTTATCGTGGTGACGGATGAGTCCCGAAGGGGGCTTACCACAGGCGAGCGCATACGTGACACTGCCCGCGAGATCGAGCTGAAGTATAAAGATCTCTATGTGATCGTGAACAAGGTCACCGCGGGAAGCAAGGATCGGGTTCTGGAGAATGCCAAAGGCATCGGCCTGTCGGTTATCGGCACTATCCCCTATGATGAAAGCTTAGCCAAATTCGATTTAGTGGGAGATCCATTGATGGGCCTTCCCGATGATTCGCCTGCAGTGCAAGAGATGGCGCATGTCATCGGGAAACTGGGCCTGTGAGGGTGATTCGAATGGCAGAGAAGATCACTTTATCTGACCTGAATAAGACATTAACAGAAATGAATGTTCAATCCCTCGAGGGACTGAAGATCGAGGGTGACGTAGAGATAGAAATAGATGCAGGTGCTGGCGGCGTAGGCCCCCTGTTCGCATACTATTTCGGGCAAGAGGCGGCCAAGATCGCCATGCAGCTTATGAACTTCGCCAAGGCGGTAGGCTATCCAGTAGAGAATCTGCTCCAGCCGGTTGCAATAGCTTCGGCCATAGCTCCGGCTCCAAAGGACCTGGCAGCAGCGGCAGCCGCTGTTCCTGCCTTCAAGGTGGCATCAGCTCTTGCCAGCGCTAAGTTTACCGTCGGTGTAGACAAGACCTGGAGGAACACCATTCAGGAGGTCACACTGGGCGCTACTAAGGCCGATGGCGGAAGCCGCGGTCATGTGGTCAAGCTGGGCGGCGAGAAGGCTATGCCTTTCTTCCCGGATGCATCCATGCCCCATGCCCCTAAGATCACAATGGACGTCTTTGACATGCCCATCGGCATGGCCAAGGCAGTCAAGATGCACTATGAGGACGTCATCAACTCTCCAGGCGAGTGGGCCAAGAAGGCCGTCAAGAAGTTCGGCGCCGACATGGTAACCGTTCACCTGATCAGCACTGATCCGCTCCTCAAGGACACCTCTGCTCAAGAGGCCGTCAAGACCGTTGAGGAAGTATTGCAGGCTGTGGATGTGCCAATCTGTATCGGCGGATCCGGCAACCCCAATAAGGACCCAATTGTGCTCTCCAAGGCCGCAGAGGTGGCTCAGGGCGAGCGTGTTCTCATCGCTTCTGCCAACCTGAATATGGATTGGGAGAAGATCGGCAAGGCCTGTGTCGACAACGGACATGTGTGCCTCGCCTGGACACAGCTCGAGATCAACTCTCAGAAGGAGCTGAACAGGAAGCTCATGAAGGTCGCTGGCGTTCCACGCGAGTCCATCGTCATGGACCCAACTACAGCCGCGCTCGCTTACGGCCTGGACTTCGCCTACTCCAACATGGAGAGAATTCGCCTCGGCGCTCTGAAGGGCGACGAAGAGTTGACTTTCCCCATGTCCTCCGGCACCACCAACGCCTGGGGTGTCAGAGAGTCCTGGATGGTCCGCTCACCCAACAAGGACGACTCTGACTGGGGAGACCGCATGCTGAGAGGCCCAATCTGGGAGATATTGACCGGATACTCTCTGGCTATGGCCGGCGTGGACATCTTCATGATGATGCACCCGACGGCTGTTGCCTATGTACATGAGATCACTCAGTCCCTGATGGGAAGAATTGAGGCTAAGACGCCCGATACTGCCGCCTGGCTCAAGATGGGGGTGTGAGAGACAATGAAGGAAACTAGCCCGCTTAACCTTTACAAGCAGCTTCCACAGACCAACTGCAAGAAGTGCAAAGAGGAGACCTGCATGGCCTTCGCCGCCGGCCTGATTGCCAGGACCCGGAAGGTAGAGGAGTGCACTCCACTGGTAGATGAGAAGAAGTACGCCAAGAAGCTTGAGACCCTCAAGAGCATCGTTGCTCCTGAGCTGAAGATGGTATACATCGGCGTCGGAGAAAAGCAGGTCAAGGTTGGCGGCGAGGACGTCATGTTCCGCCACCAGATGACATTCTTCAACAAGCCACCATTTGCCTACGATGTATCCGACAACATGGATGAGGCCAAGCTTATAGAGCGCGTCAAGAAGATCTCTACCTGGCGCAAGTTCTACATCGGCAAGTGGCAGGGTGTAGAGATGATTGCGGTACGTTCCGTGAGCGACGACCCGGCCAAGTTCGCAGCCTGTGTCAAGACGGTCATGGCGAATTCGGACTTCCCGCTCATCCTCTGCTCCTTCAACCCCGCCGTTCTCAAGGCAGGGCTTGAGGTCGCAGCCAAGGTTCGGCCCCTTATCTACGCCGCCAACAAGGACAACTGGAAGGAGGTCGCCCAGCTCGCCTTTGATTATAAGGTGCCAGTTACGTTGTCCGTGCCCTTCGATCTGGATGCCCTGAAGTCCATGGCAGTTACGTTTGCCGGAATGGGCCTCACCGATCTCGTCCTTGATCCAGGCACCGCCCCCAATGGCAAATTGCTGCAGCAGACTCTGCTCAACTTCATCAATCTGAGAAGAGCAGCTGTGGAAGAGGCTCAGAGGGATATCGCTTATCCAGTAATGGTGCTGCCCATCAACGCCTGGCTGACCACTGATGATCCAGTTCGCGCTTCCTACTGGGAGTCCGTTCTGACCGCTGCCTTTGTCATCCGCGGCGGAGCCATCATGATCAAACACTCGCTTGAGGCTCACAGCATGATGCCGGATATGCATCTGCGCTTCAACATCTACACCGACCCGAGGACGCCCGTGCAGGTCAAGCCCGGCATCTACAAGGTTGGCAATCCGGGAGCTGAGTCCCCGGTCTTCCTGACCACCAACTTCGCCCTGACCTACTACACAGTAGAGTCGGATATCGCCTCCAACGGCATTGATGCCTACATCATCGCCATCAATACCGACGGAATCGGTGTACAGGCGTCTGTTGCTGGCGGTCAGCTGAGCCCCACCAAGATCCTGGATTCCTTCAACGAGGCTGCCTTCAAGTGGGAGGACCAGAAGTTCCCAGCAATGGTTCTGCCCGGAATGGCTGCCAAGTTCTCCGGCGAGCTGGAGGATCTCTTCGCAGGCAAGGCCAAGATCATGGTCGGCCCAGAAGACTCCGGACGCATCATCGGCTGGATGAAGGAATACTGGCCACCCAAGAAGTAAAGCAGTAGACAGAAATGTTGAGTCATGTGCCCGCTCGGGGCACATAACCCTTATTTTATACGAGTATATTTAGACTCGTAATATATATTCATATGGTGGGATCGATACTTATGTCATCTGCAAAATATGCGGCCTTGGCTTTGTGTGTCATGTTCATTGCCCTGGCCTTTAATGCCTCTGCCCAGTGGTCACCGGGCGGATCGATGGTGTATATGGGTGATCTGAATCTGATGGCATCCTCTGCCTCCAGCGAAAAAGCCGTACAGTCCCCGGGAGGCTCTCAGTCCATTCAGGCAGCAACGAACAACTCTTCATTGAATAATAGCTCGATTAATGGTACAACAATAGACAATTCCACTCTGGCCGGACCATCGATTGTGGTGCCCAGCGCTGGCGCGTCCGAGTCTTCCGGCAAAGAGATTCTTGATCTATCCGGCTATGCCAGAGATAGGACAAACAAGAGCCTGGCCGGATACACGAACGTCATGTACCCCATCTCCGGATCGAGGGGCAGTACAACCTCGACGGCTGGCGGAGGATGCGGGTGCAGTTAGCTGCAAACAGCTTAAAATACACTTTTTAGCAGCAATTGCGGATTTTGGGCGCTCTTCGGACGAAGACAAGCACAGTCCTAGTCGTAGAGAATGCAGGTGACCAAAAAGTCCTAAGCACGGTTTGAAAAAATTTTATCGAGAAGACATCCATTTTAAAGGCATGCCCTCAGCATTCATTCCTTTTCCGGTTCTTCGCCCATATCCAAATCCATAGACTCAGCCAGGTCGTCGATCAAAGGCCCAAGTTTCTCCTTCATCTCTGGCCTCAGTTCAATCATCTTGAAGAATATCAGCATCTTGCTTGACATGCAGATATCCTCAAGCTCAGAATTGATTCCCTCCAGGCTGTCGTTGATGGAGGCGAGCGTTTCGGCTATTTCTTCCATGGTTTCTTCTTTAGACATCTGTCTTTCACATCCCTTGCCACTATTTGTCGTTGAGGAAATAAATATAGTTGCTCCTCAGCGATCAGCTTGGCTTTTGCCGCGTCCTGAGATTGATGTCGATTGGACTGTTGACTGGATCGACCTTCCATTTGGAAAGCCTTGATATGGCACAATCATTCAGATCCAGGCGCAGTCCCTTCACCTCGGAGACAATCTCTTTCCTGGCTATGTCAATTCGATCTACCAAATTTTCCTGCGCCTTTGCGATCCTGTCCAGCTTTCCGTCCATCTTATCGAGCTTGCTGTCCATGCTGCCCAGGCGCGAGTTAGTTTCCTTGAAGCCGCCCTTTACTACTACAATCAGCTCTTTGAGGAATACGGTGGCGGTATCCAGCCGGGAGTCTGTCTCTCTTTCACCTGATATCTTGTAAAAATCATCCCAAGCTCCCTTCGGCTCGGAGAGCTGCACCTGCATGTCCTCGACCTTGATCAGGGGATCTTCCATTCGGATTGCCCGGCAGAACCTCTCCAGATCCTGCCTCTCACCTTCCGCGACGACTAAAACCCGGTCGTCTGCCAGGTTCTTCACATATCCCTTGAGATCCAGGGTCCTGGCCATGGTCACCACTCTGGACCGGTAGCCTACGTGCTGAACCCTCCCTGAAACTATTGCTGTGAGTAGGAGCATTTGCCTTCAATTTGCATCTCTATTTATTTAAAGATAGCTTTCTTTGCAGTTTAGGTGGCGGACTGAAGCTTTCAGGGACAACTGTCTCTTCTCTGCCCAATTCAATAACATCTTCCTGTCGTTCCAGACCGGATCCTGCCATTTTTAGCTTATGATTGGTCCTGCATATTTCCCGGTCTTCTCTTTCCAGTCCCACGGGCGCCTGCCGGAATTTGTCTATCGTGGGTTCTTTAAGCTGCTGTAGCTGTATATCTTGTCGTGGAAGAATCTCATGAAAATCACCAAATTCCCCCGTCGCTTCTCTGCAGTCGATCATAATCCCTTCAACCCTAATTTTGGCGTTGTCTATCCTGATGGCTCTGACAAATCTCACCAAATCGACTTTTGGCCCCTCGGCAATAATGAATGCCTTGCCGTCGGGAAGAATCTCAACGTATCCTTTGAGGTCAAGGGTTCCTGCCAAGGTTACTACTATCGAGCTGTATCCTACTCCTTTTACCTTTCCCGATACATGGGCAATTAATCTCTTCATATCATGCCAAAATAGACCGGCAGTGCCAGTAGAATTGTAGGCAAGCCCACCAGCAGCCACACCATGCGGTTGCTGTCAAAGATCTTCTTGCCGTCCAGGGGGCCGAAGGGAAGCAAGTTGAAGGCCGCTAAAGTGAGGTTGATAAATAAGGCGAAGTTGGCCGCTTGAGCGGCAGTGCCGCTGGATGGGGCGAACATCAGTGCCAGAAAGAAGAATGCTGTTAATACGATGTTTGTCATGGGCCCGGCCAGGGATATCCAGAGCGTTTCCTTTTTTGTCTCTCTCTTCAGTTCCTCCTGGCCGAAGGGATCCTGCATATAGAATTCCTGTGGCGCATCGGGCTTGCTTATCATCACCGCACCCGGTGCGGCAAAGATGAATCCTGCAAAGGCCGCGGCCACTGCTAACAGCAGACCCATCCGGTTGGCCCTGTACTCTGCATAGTAGCCAAAGTGCAGTGCTACGAATTTATGCGCCATCTCGTGCAGCAAAAAGCCTGTGCCTACGCCCACCGTGATGATGAGAATCGTCTGCCCGCCGGGAAGTCTCTTTCCGTTCATCAGCACAGAAAAGGCAAAAACCAGCGCTACCAGCGATAAAAGCAGATCCTTCAGCTCGATTGAGCTTATGCGGCCAGCAATGCTCATGCAAAATAGTTGCGCGTGCTGACTATATCTCTTTTTTGATGCAAATAATATGGGCTATATATGAATTAGATGACCTACTACTACCATCAATACAAATAGCGAGGCTAGAAATATGAGACCATGGATGGGTTCTATGGCCCCTCCCCTTCTGTCATGTTTAGGCTTATGTTTTTGATCTTTTCTCTGAGTCTTTTCTCATCCTCTTTCGTGACTGGAATCTTGGAGGACATGCCGCACCTTTGGGGCATGGGAATTAGCTCATCCTCCAGAAGGTCGTAGTATGCTTCGTCAAGGCCGATCTCGCCTTTAGCATATCTTTTTAGGATGGCTTTCACCTTTTCTTGATTTGGCTTGCTTGAAGCGTCTATCTTCTCCAGGGCCTGTTCTATCTGTTTGTACACGGCTTATCTATTGCATTAGATTCATATTTATGCCTTCTCAGTGCTAGCTATTCTGGTGCTTTTTGATTTTCAATAAGTGCTGAAAGATAGACTTATATAGACTATCGACCCAATAACACATCGATGAAGTTAAGCATTACTGTCTACTGCATCACTTTAAAATCCGGTTTAGAACGGACCGTTTTCTAGCTTTGGCCTTAGACAATCCCTTTCAAATATTATTAATATAACTGCAAAAAGGGTGAGGGCTTTCTCTTCGTATCGTATTATAAATAACACATTATGAAATTCGGAGGTGACTCGCTATGATGAATCGCACAATGAAACTGCTCCTGCTCTCGGACATATTTGTCCTTACGGGATTTGGGCTGATCCAGCCAATACTTGCCATTTACATTAACGATGGTGGCGTGACAGGAGGGACGATGCTGACGGCAGGCATGGCGAGCGCCATATTCATGCTCACCAAGTCGTTGGTACAACTGCCCTTTGGGCATTATGTGGACAGCCATGCCGGGAAAGAGAGGTGGCTGATCTTGGGAACGCTGCTTATGGCCAGTGTTCCCATAATTTACCTCTCGGCGAACAGCATCTATCAGATTTACCTGGCTGAGGTGATTTATGGACTGGGCAGCGGCCTGGCCTACCCTACCTGGCTTGGCCTGTGGTCCGTCAACCTGGACCAGGGCAGAGAAAGCTTCCAGTGGTCCATTTACCACACATCCACGGGCATGGGGACAGCGGCCACGGGCGCTGCCGGGGCGGCAGTGGCCAGCCAGGTGGGCTTTTCCACCACCTTCCTGCTGGCCGGGCTGCTCTGCATTGTGGGCTGCCTGGTCCTTATAGTCCTGGAGCGCAGAAGTGCCAGGAAAGCAGAGGATTTGGGGGGTGAGGCCCGTTTCCGTAGAATAGGGATGGGCTTTTTCCTATCCCGGCTGGGGGACCTCAGGCAGAAGGCCTCCAGCTCTTGCTGATGCAAAACCTTTAGAGTTGGAGTAACGGCACTGGAAAATTCGCGGCCAATGCCACATGGAATATCCGCTAACCTTCGAGACCCAGAAGACACCGGAAGGCATGCGCTATACCTGCAGTCAGGTCACACTGGATGATGTGCCGGACGGAAATGCGGGTGTGCTCATATCGATCGAAGGGCAGAGTGAGGAGCATTTTGCCCCCACGTTGTCCTCCAATTTTTATAAAATTAATATCACACAATGTCACAGACGAAGAACATCTTTCCCGTATCTCGCATGGGCTTGGTGGCAATGCCCAGCTCCAGTGTCTCGATCTCTGCATGCTTGGGATTAAATGGATCCAAGCCACCTGCACCGGTTCCAATCTTGAATGAACCTGCCAGTTCGCTGGCTGCTTGTGCGGAGGAGGCGCCTGCTGCAACCAGGGGAGCAACACCTGCCATCTCGCCAATGTCTGCGACTACAACCGGTTTGTCTTTCACGGTGCTTAGATTCTGAGAGGCATGACTTGCTGCGCCAATATCTAATACCGCATCTGCAGAATCATTTACCTGAGTGGAATTTTGCCCGGTCGGACTGCCTATGCCTGCCGCCGCATTATCTAAAATGGTGTTGTTCAGGGTAGTATTATTCACGGTAGCATTGCTCTCCTGAGCGGTTGCGGCAATTGACGCCGCCATTGCCAGAACCAGAATGCTTGTTAAATATACGAATTGCTTATTCATGTTTGTCCTCAGTCGGGGATGATAGCTTAGGTGCATATCAAATTAACCATTCCCCTATAATCATCTCTCAAAAATAAATAAAATTCCGGGGGACACCCAGGAATCCGTCTGCAATACGGATGCAGAGATTTAGATATTGTTGACGAAAAACGGCATCGCACTCAGGTCCATTATCGTCTTGGCAGGCAGGCCGACTTCGTAAGCTCCCTGGGCCAGGGATTTGCCGTCGATTGAGAAGGAAGACGGAGACGTTCCGCTGCCGCCAATGGCAAAGACTGCTCTTTGGGGCGATACGATCTGCGTTGCTCCCTGTTGTAAGACCGCAGGAATTAAGCTAACCGGCTCTGCAACGGCCGTGACATTCTCTGACAGATTGATATCTTGAGCAGGTGCCGTCTCATTTTGGGCCGGAATAATCTCAATTGCCGCCGGAACTGACTCAATTGGAGCTTCAATCACTGTTTCATTTGCCGCCACACCCACAGGTTCGCTTATTGTGGCATTAATTGTAGTGTTATTGAGCAACGTTGTGTTGTTCATGGTAGCATTATTCAAAGTCGTGGTGTTCTCCTGGGCGGAGACCGCGAGGATGGCAGCCAACATGAACAGAACGCATGCAAATTGGATAGATCTCTTACTCATATAATTCCTCAGCTTTATGGCATAGCCTGGGTGTTTATCAATTCTATGCTCTCTTTATCCTGGAGTCATCCTCGCCCAGATCACAGCTCTCACCGGTGACAAAGACACCCTCCTTGCGCCTCATCTCGCAGACGAGTTTGCCGTCCACAATGCGCAGGATGCGGTCCGTCTTCTCGGCCAGTGCCATGTCATGCGTCACAAGGATGAAGGTCTGGTTGATCTTTCGGTTCAGCTCCCGCAGCAGGTTATAGATGAGGTCGGAGGTCTTTGTGTCCAGGTTGCCGGTCAGCTCATCGCCGATCACTATGGACGGCCCGTTTGCCAGGGCCCGGGCCACGGCTACTCGCTGGTTCTGGCCGCCGGAGAGCTGATTGGGCCGGTTGTCTCGCCGGTCGGCCAGGCCTACTGCAGACAGCAGTTCCAGAGCCCTCTCTTTCGCGGCAGCTTTGCTCTTCTTGGCGATGAGCATGGGCATCATGACGTTCTCTAGAGCGGAGAACTCCGGGATGAGGTGATGGTACTGAAAGACGAAGCCCAGTTCTTGACTGCGCAGCCTTGCCCGCTCTTCCGGGCTGGCTTGGCTGACGTCTATTCCTTTGAGAAAGATCTGGCCTATGCTTGGAGTGTCCAGAAGGCCGATCATATTGAGCAGCGTGCTCTTTCCGCTGCCGCTGGGGCCCACAATGGCCACGAACTCGCCCGCCTTGATCCTGACGCTGATGCCGTCTAAGGCCCGTACCTCTACGCCGTTTCCATAGATCTTGCTCAGGTCTTTGAGCACAATTATGTCGTCACTCACTTGCTATCGCCTCCACTGGATCAAGTCTCGCGGCCGCGTAGGCCGGATAAATTTAGATGGCGTTTTTGATAATATTTATGTTATTTGTATCAGACTTTTCGCTTGCTTGCGCATGGCCTCGATCTGGCCGCTTGCCAGGGCGGTCTTTTCGTGAGGCGTGCAAGCTTCGGAGAGCTGATTATGTAAGGAGAGCATTCTCTTCCACCAGGGAGACCAGGAGACGCTATCAATCGTTGCTCAAGTTCATAATCTTAATAGATTCATCAGTTCTCTTGTGGTAAAAGCTTTGACAACATCCTGCCTCTTGAAATGTCCGTCATTGCTCCAGATCGGACAGTTTAAGGACATTGCCAGAGCCAGGAATGGAGAGTCATCGATATCAATTTCAGACATAACTTCAATTGCCCTATCTTTGAAGGGGGCCAAGTCTTCAAGAGGGATAAAACTGATTTTGCTGAAGATAAAATCCTTCAAATAATCAAAGGATTTTTCATCCAGCTTTGACTTGGACAACAATTCGTCTTTATGTTTTTCCATTTCAATTTTAGCATATAAAACAGTATACATTTTGAAAGGCGATACGGATATTATATCTCTGGTCAAACCATTCCTTAGGAGAGAAGATATCAGGATATTCGTATCCAGCACTATCTCCATCCCAATTTCTCCATTATTTCCTGCTTCATCTTGTGGTCTAATTCATTTACGTCATCTTCAGAAAGATCGCTTCTTTCCAGGAGCGTGTCAAAAATTTTTGAAATGAATATATCATTTTTTATATCTTCTAAAATATCCCGTTCTATCCTTTTTCGCACTAATGCATCCAAATCTTTGTTGGCCTTTATCGATAACTCGATCTCTCGTGGAAGCTCAACCTTTATCGCCATTTTATTGCCCGGATTCTAAATGCTGGAAAAGAATATAAAACTACTTGCTCGCCTTCTGCACAATCCCGATCTCCTCCTCCGTCAGCCCATAAAGCCGGGCCCCCGTCGATCTGCCCGTCCGTGGCCTCGATCAGGCCGCTTGCCAGGGC